>NZ_CP045455.1:0-364129 GCF_030060925.1 Spiroplasma sp. SV19 | reverse complement strand
TTTTCAAGCAGATTTTAAATATAATTTAAAAATTAGATACACAAATAATATTACCTAACGGGTAATATTATTTGTTTTTTTGGTTCCTATCTCTTTTTCTGAAGTGAAAAATCAGTATTAAAAATCATCAAAATGTTATATAATATATATGTGTAGCAAATTATTAAAAGATTTGAGGGGTGTAGGTGACAAGTAGAACATTAAGATCAGGTAAATCAAATTTATGATGGTCGTTGATTTCTTTTTCAATTTTCAAAATACGCCGTTCAATGGCGGTTTGAGTTTTATTTATTTTATCAGTTGCCTTATTTGGGGCAGTTGCCATTACTTTATTTTCTTCTTCAAAAAATGTTTATGAATTTTTTAAGAATTTTCAGTATGGAGTTTTTATTTTTAATAATATTTTATTATTGTTATTTATTTTATTAGTGATTATTAAGATTTTTGGTCGTGAATTTGAAGATGGAACATATTTACTATTGATTTCAAAACCATACTCGCGTTTTGTTTTATTTTTATTAAAATTAATTGCGCTTTGAATTTTAATTGTTCTTTTTTTAGGAACAATTATTGTTTTTGCTTTTGGAATTGGTTATTTAGGCAGTGTTTTTAATGGCGATCCTGAGTATTTACGCGTTTATCAAAATTTATTGTTAAAATTATTTATTTATTCAATGACATTATCCTTTTTTGCTTCAAGTGGAATTTTATTTGTGGTAACATTTTTAAACTCACAAGTTGTCTTATTAATTGTTGTTATTTTCTGTAGTTTGTTTTTGGTTGGTGGGATGCCATATTCATTAATTATGAGTTTAGCAGATAAAGTTGAATTAACATTTGCGAATGACAGTATCACACAAAATTATCCAGTTCCAATCGTCAAAAGTACAATTAATTTTAAAAAGAATCTTAAGAACGATTTAATTAAATATCCGCATTTAACAAATGCAATTTGAGACTTTTATAACCAATGAACTTATAATGACTTAAACTTAGTTTTTAAGAACGATGATTATAAGGACATTAGCAGTGATCCAACATTACGTCTTAAACGATTAAATTTTTATAAAAGTTTAGGGTTAACTATTCCTAAGGAAGAAGACTTTGAAATTAAAAAACTTAAAACATGAGATTCATCAACAAAATATCTTTATGATAACAAACTTGAAGATCTTAAAGCAATTATTAATAATGTTGGAGCGGCAACTGGGGAAGATGTTTCAATGAAAGTTAATTTTGCAACAGATTATTTTTTTAAACCACAACAGCAACTAGACCAAACTCAACCAATCCAAAAAGAACTTGCAGATTATATGGAAGTTGTTTCAAAAGCAGCGGATTCATGAACAAGTTATATTACAATGAATCTTTTTAGTGGAACATCATTATTTTATTTTAATCCAGATGCTTCATATTATAGCTTATCAGCTCCGAAAGATCCTAAATTAGTGACAGTTGATCGAAAATTATCGGACGGGAATTCATTTAATCCTACTGATGTTTTTCGGTCAGAATGAGATAATGAATATAAAGGAACATTGTCAGATTACAACAATGGTAGTGATTTTAGAGAATGGATTTTAGATTATTTTGACTCTCCAACAGTTTTTGTTCTTCGTGAAATTGAAATTGATATTTTAAAAAAAATAATGGACTATAAATTGCTTGAAGAACAACCAATAAAAATTAATAATGAGTGAATTAAATATGATAACTTAATGAATACTTATGGTTTAATTTCAAAATTTAATATTATTGAACATTGAAACCAAATTTGAACTGCTTCTTTAAAATATACTCCATATTGATTTGAACCACTGCAACGAAGCAACATTGATTTTAGTGTTCAAAATAACTACTTAATGAGTTATCAAGATTTTCGGTTATCCTTAGGGAATGATAAGAAAATTGATGTTGATCCAAAACCATTTTTAGACATTAACTTAATTTTATATATTTATTTAGGTTTATCAGGGTTTTTTTTAATATGTGCTTATTTAATCTTACGTCGTAAAAATATTACTTAAAAATTGAAAGGGGAGGCTAAGAAATGAATAATAATGCCTTAGTTGTGAGTGAAGTTGCAATCTCATCACGAAATTTTATCAAAAAATTTAAAAATAGTGTTGTTGGCCCTTTTAATTTTAATGTTGGTCGGGGAAAATTACATGCGATTTTAGGAGCTTCTGGAAGTGGAAAAACAGTTTTTATTAAATCTTTAATTGGTGGATTAAAAGGTTTTAAGGGTGATATCTCAATTTTTAGTAATAAAGCAACCAAAGTTGGAATGAAAAAAATGATTGGTTATGTGCCAGAATTTATTACTTTTCCCGAAAACATTAGTTCGTATAACTTTTTAAAATATATGGGGAAAACAAATGGTTTACGAGGAAAATATTTACGTGAGCGAATTGAATATTTGATGAAATCATTAGAATTATGAGAACATCGTGACAAAGATGTCAATTCTTTTTCATCAGGAATGAAGAAAAGAATTATGATCATTCAAGGAATTATTCATGACCCCGAAATCTTAATTTTAGATGAACCAGAAGCTGGTTTAGATATTAATAATCGGAAAAAAATTATCTTTTATTTAAAACAGTTAACTTTACGAGGAAAAACAGTCTTTTTTTCCTCACATTTACTAGATGAAATTAAAGAGTATATTGATGAATTTACTATGGTTATGAATGGAACTCAAATTTATAGTGGTCAATTAGCGGCTTTTAATATTAAAAACAGCTACTTTCTTGTTACTAATAATCCACAAGCCATGATCCGTTATTTTAACTCTAATCGGGTGCCAAATTGATATGACAAGACAAATAATTCTTTAAATTTTGTATTAAATTCCCCGTTACATTTATATTATGTTACCCAGTATGCTTTAAAGAAACGAATCAAGATTACAAAAATTAGTGAAGTTGAATTTTCATTTGATTTCTTACTTCAAAAATTAAATATTACTTTACCGCCCAATATGACGACAAATCGAAAATTACGGAAAAAGCAATATAAAAATAGTCAAAAATTTTTACCTGGGCCTGGGCCTGGAATGGGTCCTGGTTCTGGTTCAGGTGGATTTGGGCGTTAACGTATTTTAAAATTAAGAAATATTTTTAAAGTAAACAAAAAATTTTAAGAATATTTTTTTTTTTTTTTTTGTATTTGTAAACTGTAATATGAAGTGCAACAAATCAACTCGGAAAGGAGTTGATTTTTTAATGGAAAAGAAACATTATTTTATTTTGCGGTCCTTAGTAACTAAGTATGGAAAAGATAGTGTTATTAATACTGTAAATAAGATAGTAATTAATAATGTAAAAGAAAATGAATAAATTATCCGCTAATAAATTACGCGGATAATTTATTCAATATAGTTTATTTTGAGCGTAGCGAACACGCGAAGCGTGTCGCGGGGTTAATTTTTAGGAGGAGTTAAGTTATGCCAGTATGGTTAACATGAATATTTAGTATTCTTATTTTACTAGGTATTTTTGCTTGAATTGGTTTGTCAATTTATCAGAAAGTTCGCCAAATTCGAGGAAAAAATAAAGAAAAGAAAGAAATTGAAAGTAAGGAGGATAAAAAATAATGTTGGGAATTTATTTAACAACAGCAATTAATTTTTTAGCAGTAGATACACCTACTATTTCTGATGGAATGGGTTCTATGTGAAGTGGTATTGGACAAGCTATGATGAAAGTTAAAGAAGCTGTTTATGCGGTTTTACCACAGTTAATGGCATTTCTTGGTGATGCTTGAATTATTTTAATTCCATTTGCCATTTTTGTTATTGTTAAGATTTTGAATTTCTTTAGAGTTATGGTTAAAGGATTCTAGTATTTTTCTTGATCATGTACATTAGCTAAGGCACACTAGCTTTGTTATGTGATTATTTAATTTTATATTAACTATTAACTTGTTTAATAGTATTTTTCAGTGTGCCAATTTTGTATTTTTGTTTTTTATTACATTGTTTATTAACATTGTTTATTTAACAATACTAAGTTACATTAATACAACATTGGTTATTACAGTAATTTAAGGAGTATTTTTATGAAAAAAATTATAGATAGTATCGAGCAAATAATTTCAGTTTGTGGTCAAGATTTTACAAAGTGACCTAATAATATGGCACCAGATGTTTTGAAGGCAACTTATGAAATGTTGAAAGAATATCAGGAACAATTAAGTGGATACAAAGCAGATGAAGTATTTTCTAAAAATGATCAGAACAAATTTTAGAAAAAGTAAAGAGTTTTTATGAAAATAAACTTGATGAAAAAGATAAAGAAATTGAAAAATTAAAGTATGATAACGCAATTTATACTGATGAATTATATAAGAAAGATGAAAACAATTAAAGAAAAGTGATTTTGAACTTTTAGAATCTTGTGGTGCTTGTACTAAAATACATTGAATGTTAAAAGACAACACAAAATATGAAAGTTTGGAGGAATAGTTATGCAAGATTTGTTAGATGAAATTAAAATGAAAATTAAAACTATGCAAGCTACTTTAATTCAATTAGATCAATATAAAATTCATCATGAATCGATTAATATTATTCGAAAAGAAATGAGTTTTTATCAGTATATTGTGCAAGAAATGGAAAGTAAGATTAAATAACTTATGAAATTTATTAGCCCATTATCTTGACCTGATGGAAAGGCAAAGCATTTTGATAAAATTAAATCATTTTTGCCGGGTAAATTTAATATATTTATTGATCTATTTTGTGGCGGTGCTTCAGTTGGTTTAAATGTGTTAGATCAACAGTTATGTACAAAAGTAATTTTCAATGATTTATACAGTGATTTAATTTATTTTTGACAACAAGGAATCCATTTTATTGAATTAGACTATTTGGAAAAACTAGCATATCCTAATTCAAAAAGTATTAATGAAATGAAAGAAAAATGCTAGATGATTATTGTTTAAATGAAGGAGAAAAGTTTCTAATGAAAAATGCTTTAACTTTCAATGGTAAAGAATGAGGAACTTGGACAAATAAAAGATTACAACAAAATTTTAATATTAATAAATTAAAAAGGGTTGAAAATGTTAGAAAGCTATTGGTTAATCCTAAATATGATATTAAATTTTTCAATTCAGACTATAAAGATATTATTAATAAATATGGTAATGACGAAAATATTATTTGGTATTTAGACCCACCATATTATTACAATAAGGGAAAACCATATAAGCATTCAAAAATTGATTTTCAAGAGTTTAAAGAAAATATATTAAAGATTAAAGGAAAGTGAATTTTAAGTATTGATAATTCTGAATTCATTAAAGAGTTGTTTAAAGAATTTAATATTTCTGAATTTGAGTGAGTATATAGCTCTAGTAATTGCCATAATAGAAAACCAAAACTTGGCCAAGAACTAATTGTTACAAATTTTAAGGAGTTAGATTAATTATGTGTGAGTGTCAAGAATATAGTTGTGATATTTGCAAATTGGAAGTTGAAAAAGGCAAAAGAAATAAAAATTTTGTTTGTCGTATGATTTTGTGTCCTAGTTTAGATTGTATTAATAAGGGTGGTGTTAAATTATGTTAGGAATTTGAATATTTTTTATTAAAAGGAAATGTCAAATTTGTTACTCTATTTTAAATAGGAAATTTGTTGGTCGTTTATATTTTAAGTTAAACGTTTGTTCTATGCAGTGCAATCGAAAGCGAGTTGATTTGAATAATGTATCAGAAACCAAATTATAATAAGTCGCCTACTCCTTTTAATATTATTAAGACTATTGATATTGAATGATTTATAAATTTTAATGGTTTTCAATCTTTTCGTAAAATAATTGAAAGTAAATGATTTGCAGGTATTAATACTAGTAAAAATGAATTATATGTGTGAAAGTAAGGTGATTGTGTGAATTTTTATAAAAAAAATATTAATGTAGCAAATTATTTTATTCTAAAAGAGTTTATTGTTTTTACAACAGAAAAAGCTTCCTTTATAAATTTGCCTAATCATAATCGACATATTGGTTTTTGGTTGAGTAATAGGTTTATTTATCCTAGTAAAGCACATTCTAATCAAGTAGCTATTGGTTTGATTTATGATAATTCTTATCCTATTTTTAAATATGATGAAAATTTGAAACGATATATTTGAAAATATTTAACTGGAACAGAATTGATAAATTTGTACGATCAATATAAACAAAATTATTTTGCCCGTATGAAAAAGCTCTTTATCCTGATGAACCTAAAAATAAAAATAAAGAATAATAATGATAATTTAACAAACTGAAGTGTTGAACAAGAACAAGAATTATTTAATGATTGAGAAGACTTAAATTAAGATGAGTTTATATGATTATTGAGTACAGTTTGTAAGTTATATTATTGGTTCAAATGCTCCGGAATTTTTATATGTTTTGTCGTTTGTATTATTTATAATTTTATTTTTTGGTACTTTTTTTAAAGTTATTCAAAAAATTTTAAGTTTTTAAATATGGCAAAAGATTGAGAAAAATTAAAAGAGTTTTTTGTTCATGTCTTTTTGTTTATAGATAAATCTAAAGTTGAAGAAATTACAACTTGAAATTTAACTCAAAATGAATATTTAACTCTTATGGTTGGTGTTTGAATTGTTATTTTATTTTTAACTTGGTTTTTGTTGTGAATGGTTTTCAAAATAGTTAGTTGTCTTAAGTAATTAAATTTTGTTGTTATTATGGTTTTCTCTCCCCACAAACTTTTATATAAATATTGATATTATTCTTTTGATTATTATTCCTGCTCCTATTAAAACTGAAATAATAATAAATCAAATAAATGTTAGGTCATTAATTTCTATTGTATTGAATAATCATATTATTTTATCTAATATGAATAATTCTTTTCCAAAAGGATTAGAACCTAAAAATAATAATATATAGGGCATTATTGGTGTAAATGCCCGTAGTATTCATAAAAAATACTAAAAATATTTTATTCACTCTCCTTTTTGATTTGTGGGGAGAGAAAACCATAATAATACTAGTTTAATTATAAATAACTATTGGAGGTAAAATGAAAAAGTTTATATTTTTCTTAAAAAATTATTGTTATATTAGTGGTTCAATGGTTTTATTTAGTTTAATTGATCTGCTAATTTGAATTGTTTCATTAAATTATACTGGTTTAATATTTTGATTATTATTTGTTTTGCAATGTCTTTATTTTATTTGGTGATTATGAAAAATATTTTTATCAGTTAAATGCTTTTCGTTTAGTAAATTTTGTTTGAGATAACCCGTTGTCAGTTATTATTGGTAAATTAGGAACTGGAAAAACATTACTTTTAACTTATTTATCAGAAACAATGAAATTATTAACAGATAAGATTTATAGTAATTATCCATTAGAAGATGATAAAGTTAAAGTTTTAACATTTAAAAATTTAGACTTTACTGATCGAACAAAAGCAGTTCCCCCTGATGACAGTTTAATTTTGTTTGATGAGAGTTTTTTGTATATTGATGGGACAAGCCCGCATGATGAAAAAGTAACTCACCGTGGCAAAATTCCTTGAATTGTGTTGGCAAGACATTTTGGACATCGTGCTTTATTTACTGCACAACGCGAAGGTATGCTTTGAAATAATATCCGTCAATTAGCTAGTGGAATTATTATTCCTATTTCCCTTAAAAAACCTATTACTAAAAAAGGAATTAATTTTTTTAATAGATTCTTTATTATGCGAATTGGTATTTTTCAAGATATTACTGATTATGAAATTTGAAAAACAGAATCTGTCAAACGTACAGCGGAAGGTAAACGTGCAAAACATAGATCTGATGTTGGATTAGGAATTCGGTTTTTTAAAATAATTATCCCATTAGAAATCGCCCAAAAATATGAAAGTAAATGATTATCATTTGTTCGTGATTTAAAAAATGATGATGTTCCTGTTACTAAAGAGTATTATTGAACCCAACTTAAAGATTTAACAATAAAAGAACGTTTAGAGTTATTAGATATTGATATTCTTAAAAAGAATTTAAAACCTAAAAAAGAAAAAGGAAGTGATAAAAATGGTTAATATGTTAGCTGAAAATAGTAATTGGGATAAGATTTTTGCATTTATTTTTGATATATTTTTGTTTATTTTTGATGTAATTTGGAATACTAAATTACCAATGACAAATACTACTATTGCTTATTTTATTATATTTTTTATGGTTGTGAAATTATCAATTTATGCTATACATGGTACTTCGACACAATATAATGATTTAGGTTCAACTGTTCAAACTAGTGTTTCAAATGTTTATTCTGCAACTGCTCGTGGTGTTTCTGATACTAAACAAGGTTTACAAAAACATTTTAAAGAACGTAAACAGTTTAAAAGTAATCGTAATAAACAACAGCTATCAAATTTAGCTAAGCAAGCTAAAACTCGTGAAGCTGCATTTAAAAGAATTAATAAATAATGATTAAATTAGTTTTATTAGTTGCAGCAATCGCTATTTTTGGGACAGGTTTTATTACGGTTATTATAAACCAATTGACGTCAGCAAAAATATAATTATGGATTTGTATAATTCAGATACCTGGTTACTTTCATTGTTTGGTAAAATGGCAATTTTATTTAGTCATCCCTTAATGTTGACAATATCAAGTTTATATATTGTTGGGTTTATTGTGTCAAAAACGTTATATAGTTAGGAGTAGTTTAGTATGAAAAAAGTGTTATCTTTATCTCTAATAGTTATTTTAGGTTTTTTAAGTCTAGTAATTCCTTTTATTACTTTAACAGCGTTTAAACCATTAAATCAGCAAAATTATACTGTTAAGCAACAAGCAACAGGAATGAATGAAACAGATTTTATTAATACAATGTTTTTACGAAGTACCTTTTTTGAGAATTGATCAGAAACAAATTATTTTATTAATCCGACTTTAAAAACATCACGAACATTAACTTATAATGATAAGTGATATTTAGACTTTTTAAAGGATAGTTATTCAACCGGGGTTTCGTTTGACAAGCCAAGTGATGAATTTATGGATTTATATAAGAATTGAGATACTTATGCTAAACAATATAATATTGATAAATTTTATGACATTGATAAAAACAATTTTTAAAAGAGTTAACTAATTTTTCTTATTCTTTTGCTAAGTATTTTAATACTGTTGAGATTATAAATAAGTTAGAAAAAAGTGTTGGTAATTTACAACAAATTCAATTAAATTTTATGTATTTAACATTAATTAAGTCATCTGAATTTGTTAATGAATTTCAAAACCCAAATAATAAATGATATATTGGAATTTTTCCAAAAATGTGATCACTGGGGCAACCAGTAAAACCATATAAAGTTTTTAAAGCTAATAATAATGGTAAAGATATTAATGTTTATGGTCGTTTTGGTGATGGTATTTATACTTCAAATGATATTATTTATCGTTGAGATAATAATAATGAGCCTATTAAACCTGATATTAATTCTGATACAGGACAGTTTAAATGGTATACTGAATATTGGGAAAGTGTACGTTCTTTTTGCTAAAATATATTAATGTAATTGTGCAAGAAAATATTAGAGTACAACAAGGTGGTAATCCAGATTATGATGATCCAAGATTGGGTAGTCAAAGAATTATTTTTGATTTTGAAATTATTAATAATTTAGATAAAATTAATAATAATACTATAACTAGAAAATCAATTTATCGAATGATTTTAACGATTGATGAACGTAAAAATATTATAGCTGGGAGTTTAGAATTAACTCATTTAAAACAATATTGAAATGGATATGATTATAATAGTTATCGATATACTGATGATTTAGGTTTTTTATTTTCTTTTATGAAAGAAAAAGAAGATACATTTAATTTTAATGCTGAAACTTATAATTATTATCCGGGTAGTACTCCAAATACTAATAAAGTAATTTTTGAACAGATGAAAGGTCAAATTGAGATTAATAAATTTTTAAAAGCTTTTTTGCACATGCTTTAGTACCAGTATTCCAAAATCGTAGTAATTTTATTGAAAGTGGTTATATTGATAATTTAGAATATGATACTGTTTTAATTAACTTTTTTGGTTTAAAATTAGTTAATTTCAGAAATGTTTTAATTAATGAAAATAATACTAATAAAAATCAATTTGAAAAAATATTGAATAGTATGTTTACTGTTTCACAAAACTTTTATAAGGATTATTTGCGGACAATTTTTGATCTAGAAAATAATACTTATGTTCAAGGTTATAATAAAAATATGGTTTATTAGCTAATAATGGTTTTAAAATTTATCCACGTTATTTTTATTTTTCTGATAAATATAAACAATTAGATATTAAATTATATTCAGCATTTAAAAATCGTTTTTATACTACGAAGCACGGTAACATTTTTAATTATGATTTTTCAGTTTCAAGTGATTATAATATTAATCAGAATGAAGGCTATATTTTTGATGGTACTTTAAAAGATAAATATGGTTTAAAATATAAAAAAATTGAAGAACAAAAAATTGGTTATAATGTCTTTGAGTTATTAGCTCAAAAGAAAATGATATGTATCGATATTATGATTTTAATTTTGGAATTTATAATTGACAAGAGATAAATAATGGTGGCTTGTTCCCTGATGGACAATGATGACAAGCACAGTATGAAAGTTGTAGTTGATATAATTTAGCTTGTCACATGCGAAATGCTGCAATATGAATTGTAAATAATATTCCTGGTGTAAAACAAGTAAATGAATTAGCAAGTGGTGTTGGTCGCATTTTTCAAACAATATATAGTTTTTTTAATCAAACATTTGAAGTGTGAAAATTTAGTCCAGCATTGTATAGTACAATAACAAATATATTCTTATTAATTATTTTTATGAAATTTGTACGTTTAATATAAAAAGGAACTATAAAGTTCCTTTTTATCCTTTTCAATTGGTAATTTGTCCTGTATCAGAATTAATATCAGGTTTAATAGGCTCATTATTATTATCTCAACGATAAATAATATCATTTGAAGTATAAATACCATCACCAAAACGACCATAAACATTAATATCTTTACCATTATTATTAGCTTTAAAAACTTTATATGGTTTTACTGGTTGCCCTAGTGATCACATTTTTGGAAAAATTCCAATATATCATTTATTATTTGGCTTTTGAAATTCATTAATAAATTCAGATGGTAGAATTAATTTTCAACTGCTATTTTCTGGTGGTAATTCTGGATTATAAGGTGGTTTGGTATATTATTATCATTATTATTTGTGTTATTTTGAACATGATATTAAATTTGAAGTAGTAATGGTTGTTAAACTTATTGCTCCTAAAATACTTAATATTTTTTTCATATATTTGTTCCTTTCTTTGTTAAATATATAATCATTATAACAAAAATTTTAGAAAGGTATTAAATAATGAGTTATAAACATTTCAGTGTTGATGAGCGTGTTATATTAAGTCAATTATTAGTATCAAGATTGTTTCAAAAGAAAAATGGTAAACCAAATTTGGCTAAAATAGCAAAGGCAATGGATAAACATCGAAGTACTATTTTACGTGAAATTAATCGGTTTTATAATGAAGAATATAATCCTATTAAAGCTCACAAAAAGTATCTTAAAAACCGTAAAAAGTCAGTTAAACATATTAAATTTTCGTATGAACAATTAATTTGGTTAGATGAAAAGTATAATAAATTTCGTTGATCACCAGAAATTATTTGTTATGAATATAAACATAAATTTGGAATTAAGTTTCCGATTTGTTTTAAAACTTTATATAAATATATTTATTTAGGATTGTTTAATTTGAACAAGAAACATTTATATTTTCACGGTAAACGAAGAAAAATAAAAAGCATTAGATAATCGTGGAAAATTATCTAATTATAAAACTATTGTAGAAGCTAAGCATAGTAAAAATGAATTTGGTTGATTTCAAATGGATTGTATAGTTGGAGCAGATCATAAATCAGCTTGTTTAACGTTAACAGAAGAAGTTACTAAATTTACGATTTGTAAAAATTAAAAGAACAAACAGCTAGTGAAGTTGTTAAAACCTTAAAAGATATTTTCAAAAATCGATTATTGAAAAAATGTATTAAAGGAATAATAACTGATCAAGGTAAAGAATTTAGTGAGTGAAAAGAAATAGAAAAAAATAACTAATTCTAATCTTTACTTTTGTAATTCAGGAACACCAACACAAAAAGCTATTGTTGAACGTATTAATCGTGATGATTTAAGACATTGATTTCCTAAGGGAATTGACTTAGATACTTATTCACAGCAATATTATGATGAAATAGTTAACATAATAAACGAGAAACCACGGCCATGTCTTAATTGAAATTCTGCAAAAACTGTATTTCTTCAATTTTTTAACTAAAGATTAGAAAGTTTAATGATGAAACGAGCAGTGCGTAGGTTTTGGTAAAATTTTGAAAGGGACTAGGTAAAATTTGACAAAAAAGAGAGAACGTAGTTCTCTCGTTAAACAATTGACATTTATAAGAAAAGTAATATAATATTGATAATAATCATTGCAATGCGAAGTGTTTTGATTATTTTTTTTGTCATAATTTTGCCCCCTTTCGAAATTTGGTTTACCAAAACCGAAGGCTGCGAGGGAGTAAAATTTTTTGTTTTTTAAATTGTTTATGATATTATTAAGTTAATAGATTTGTTGCACTTGGATTTACAATTTACATACAATAATAAAATTCCACAGAAAGGGAAAAGAGCAATGAAGAAAATATTGTATATTTTAGGGTGTATTACTATTTTAAGCGGTTCTGCAAGTTCAATTATTGCTTGTAGGCAAGTAAAAAAACACGCGATGATTTAAAACAAAATATTTTTCACAAAAAATACTGATCACGCTTAAATAATAGTGACTCAATTATTAATACTGATTTTTCAAAATTAAACTCAAAACAAATGCAATCATTAATAAGCAGAAGTACATATTCATATACAATGCCAACCACAACAAAGGTTCTTAAATCAACTTTAGCAAACAAAATTTTGGATAATAAAATCCGTGATTTAGAATATAAGCCTTATGTTGATATTGGAATTGTAGAAGATAACGTTGAGTATTTATTAAAAGATAAAGGAGTTAATGGGGCATATCGAAAAGAAGCGTTAGCATCAATTGAAAAACGAAAAGGTGAACAAATTATTTATAATGATTTAGCATATTTTAAAAATAAGGGAATTGCATCTAAATTTGTCCTAGGTTTTATGCAAAACGATAGTAGTTTACCTGAATTAGCACCAGCTTGAAATGCAACTCCTGTTCATGATAGTAATCAATCCGGAAAATGATATCAAGATCGTTTAGATAAATGACAGCAAAATGGTCTTAATCTACAAAAAGATATTACAATTTCCTTTGGACCATTTGCTAATTCATTTTGACACACTGCTTATTTAAACAATTATACTGAACTTGACTTAGCGAATGCTTTTAGTGAAATTTCAAACAAATATCAAACAAAATCATTTGATTTTTATTTTGCTGCGCCTTATAATCGCATTAATAGTGAATATGCTGAATCAACAAGACTTTTAGCTGGCGCATTAAAAATTTTACTTGAACAAGATCAAAACTATCAAATTCGATTATCAATTATTACCGGAAATGATGGGTTAGTTATTCCAACTCCAGAAAATACACCATATAATGGTTCAAAAAAACAAGTTGGGAGTGATGTTTATCCATTATATGAATTTACCCGTTTTTTAGGACTTAACTTTACTTTAAACTTAGTTTCTGCATATTTACAACCAAATAAGAATAATACAATTAATGATCGTTGAGAAGTTCCTGCTTTAAAAACCGCGATTGAAGCAACTCATAAAACTTGAAAAGGAATGTTGAGTGTCTTTTCACCAGAAAATCCAGCAACTCAAAATGACCAATTAATTTATAATCGCATGGGTGTTACGCCATGAATTGGAACTCGAGCAGAACTACCATCATATAAATTTGATGCCACAGATGCTGTTGAAATTCGCAAGTTTGCTCTGGCAAAAGGAATGGCTGATATGTCAATGTTCTACATTTCACGTGATTTTCCATCTCATTTTCAAGCAAATGACATAGGAAATGCTGATCAAAATCCTTTAGATCAAAATATTCGTTCAGGAACAGGATATGAGGCTTTTACTTATTCAAAAATTTTAAGTGGTCAAAAAATAGTAGCTCCAAATGAAGTAACTGACCGTAATCAAATTTTAGCATTATCAGGAGCATTAGATTATGATCGAATTATTCGAAACAATCAAGATTTAGACCAATATACCAATCCTTCAGATAATTGAAGTGGGGGAGAAGACAGTTCAACAGATCCCAAAGAATTTTGAAAAGCAAGAAAAAATCGTTATTTTTCATGAGATGAAGCTAATCCAAACCGTTTAAACGGAACAACTGCTAACCATATTACTACTAAAACAAACGCAGTAAGTTCAACTTATTTTACACCATACATTGATAATGGATTATGAGAAGGAAACGATCTTCACGGTATGATTAATGGTAAACAAGCCCCTGATTATACTCAACAAAATGTTCCTAATTTTAATAATAAAGTTAATAATTTTGAAGCTTTAACATTATCATTTGTTCAACAAGTTAAAAACCATAACAATTACTTAGACTTTTCAATTGCGGGAATTGAAACTGGAAATGATGGTTACGAATATTGAGAACAAAACCAATTAAAACAAAAAGTATTAGATCCACTTGTTAAACATAAAACCTTTGATAAATTACGTGTTTCATATGGTGGGTTATCAACGGGGCATAATCCTGGTGAAAATGCTTGAAATGTCGCTTATAATAAGTATTATAATGAAAATGAACCTAACATGGATACTGCTGTTAGTATCTTAGCAGAAAGATTTACAGCATTTAATCAAAACTTAGCAACTTTAGCCGGTTATAGTAATCCAGAAGCAGCTCGCGCAAATATGCCAATGTCATTAGATTTTGATATTGAAGGAGCAGCACAATTTACATTAAAAGAAAATCGATTATTAGCTAAAACATTAGCTTTTATGAAAAAAAATAATCCTAAATGAACTTTTTCTTTAACTTTACCAGTTATGCCAGATGGTTTAACTGATATTTGTAAAAAATTAGTAAAAATATTTATTGAAGAATATCAAAAACAAGGCTTAAGTTCAGATGTGCTTCCAATAATTAATATTATGGCAATGGACTATGGTGATGGAATTTATGCACAAGCTCGTAACCACGGTCAAACAAATTTTGATTTAGCAAAAGCGACAACAATAAGTACTCGTCGCAATTTAAAAGAAATTATTAATAAAGTATATAATGTTAATATTAATAATAAAATATTAAACCGTTTCTTAGGTGTAACACCAATGATTGGTGTTAATGATACTGTTGAAGGCGTTTTCACATTAGAAGATGCAAAAGAACTTTATAACTGAGCACATGACGAAAACTTAGCATTTATTAGTATGTGGTCAGTAAATGATGATAAAGGGTTTAATAATCAACAACCAAGTGCAAAGACAATTACTTCGCATGGTTTAAATTATCTTCGTGAATGAGACTTTATGCGTGCCTTTAATGGTGACTGACAAGAGTGAGTCAAACAACCAGCTCGTAATCCTTTTAAAAACAAAATAACAGGAATCTTATCTTAAAAAATAAGATTTTCTTTTTTTATTAAATATAGTATAATTTAAGTATTAAAAAAGGTTGGGGGAAGCGATGATTAATATTGGTCCTGTCGTATTATGACAAGTTATAATTTTTGTCTTATTAGTCCTTGGACTAATAATTGGTCTTTTAGTTAAAACTCTTGGTGGGTTATATTTTATGGGCGCAAATGTTATTCTGTTAGTTATTCTCTTTTTTATCGCGCCTTTAATTATTCCTCCTTTGGGAAATAGCTTAAATAATGCTATTAAACCATTGCTTAATAATATTCCTCAATTGCAAACTGCTTCCATTATTGTGGCAAATTGATTAGCAATTATTATTTTATATGGAGTATGAATTATTGGAACTAACACTATTTTGTTTTCAGTTTATATCCCAGTTCTTCGTAAGCAATTTAAAAAAGTACAAATTAATCGGCCAATTAATTATATTTTAGGGGCGGTGTTTGGTTTTTGTACAATGATGATTTTTACTTATTTTTTAACAAACTTACTTTCAACAAATGTTTTTTATAACAAAAATAATTTCTCACAAGATTTACCAACAATGATTAATGCAACACAGAATGATAATGATAAATATCCTAATCAATTCCGCCATAGTGCTGCTAATAAAATGTTTAATTGATTGCCATCTTGACAAGTCCAGAAATCTGGAGATGCGATTGCGTATTGGTTCTGAATGGCAATTACTTTAAAAAATAGTTCATCATTATCAGATATTATTGATGAAATTTCTAATTCTGATAATTTTATTAATAATATTGATGATGCTTTAAATGGATTATCTGATAATGAAAAAAATAATGTTGTTAATGAAATTATTGGTCCAATTGTTGATAAAATTGATGAAAACACTAATAATTTACCTGAAGCCAAAATTACTTGAACTGATATTAATCAATCTGTTACTAATTGAAAAAATAACAACTCTAATCAATCATTTAATGGGGCAGCTATTGAAACAATGATGACTTCTCAACCAAATGATGAAAGTAATCCCTATTATTATTTTGTCAAACTTCGTGAATATGGTGAAACTACTAGCAACAATAGTGACTTTTCAACTATTCTAACAAACGGAAATAAATTTTATACAACCTTAAAAAACATTTATTTATTAGGAAAAATTACGCCAAATGCAGATACGATTCAAAGTTTTAATGCTATTGTTAATAAATATGTTACCGAAATGACAATAATTAATCCTGGCGAAAATAGTCCGTTATATGCAAATTATCAACAATTGTCATCTTGATTTGCCTAAAATGATAATCATTGCAAAACCCAATCTTGAGTTATGATAAAATAATATCAGAAAGGAAAGATAACAATGTCAAATAAAGTATTAGTAATTTATGGAACTGTTAGTCCTGATGATAAATCATATTCAAAAGCTTTAGCGGCTCGTTTTATTAAACATTATCAAGCATTAAATTCAGATGATGAAATTATTCATTTAGATTTAAATAATACCGCAATGGCATTAAAAACATTAACACGTGATAACTTTGATAGTTATTTTAATGCCGAAGATGCTGATGTTTATATTAATCAATTAAAAGAAGTACAAAAGGTTATTGTGGTTTGTCCAATGAATAACTTTAATGTTTCTGGTTTAATGAAAAATTATTTAGATCATGTGTTAGTTGCCAATAAAACATTTTCATATAAATATTCAAAAAAAGGGGATGCGATTGGATTATTACCACATTTAAAAGTGCAAATTTTAACTACACAAGGCGCACCTTTTGGTTGATATCCATGAGGAAACCATACTGAATATTTAAAAGGAACTTGAGAATTCGTTGGAGCAACAGTTAATAAACCAATTTTAGTTGCTGGAACAAAAGTCGCTCCAACAAGTTCATTAGCACCGGATGAATTAATTGATCAATATGATGAAGAAATTCAAAAAGTTGTTAAAACATTTTAAGTGAAATGATAAAAATAATAAATATGGTGTAATTGTTATTTTAATAAAAAATAATTATTGTGCTCACACTGATGTTATGACATTTGGAACAATCCCAATTAAATTAATTCCAACACCATTTCCATTATCATATGATGGAATATTTCAAATATATCATTGGGCAATCAAAATTGCAGCGACAATTCCCGCAACAGCGGCAATTTCTGGAATAGCAGCTAATAAAGCAGCAACAACACCACCAACTGATCCTAAATCATTTTGAATTGTTGTTGTCAAACTATGATTTAAATATAAGTGTGAATAAACAAAGTAATAATCTCATTCATTAACACCATCTTTTAAATTTTTAACTTTTGTCAACGTATTATTTAATTTATTATCTTGATAAAATGCTTGGTACTGTAATGCTTGTGTTGTTGTTTGACCAAGTTTTTTTTCAACCTTATTATATTTATTATGAATATTTGACGAATTTGATAATACTAATGCTGGTGTAGTTGCCAAGGCAATTGCTCCAACACCAACCAAAATATTTTTATATCCTAACATTATATATCATCTCCTGGTAAAAATATTTATATGCAATTCCATAAATATTATTTACACTTTCATTATATTCTTTTCTAATTTGTTAACAATATTTTTAATTATAATTATTAAAGTATCAATTTTGTTTCAAATTTTTGCAAAAATAAAGTAAATAATTTGCATACAATTATTAAAGATGTTATTTGCCAATACAAAATTATGCTATTGTCATATTTATTACACTCATTATTTACAATAGTTTGTTAAACTAGTTTTGTTATTTTTATTGCTAATAAAATTGCAACATAAGTTTCAAAATGAGTAAACAAAAATTATTGTAGCTATTAAAAGTTCAATTAGTGCTCAACAACGAAAAGAAATAATTAATGTTTCTTGGAACAGTGGTCTATTAATTATATAAGTTAAATATTCACCATACATATTTTTACCAACAGAAGAAATTGCGATAGGGAAAATATAAGATATCAAACTAATATTAAACTTTTTTCTAATTAATGTTTTTAGGATTAAAATATAAAACAAAAGACTTGCGAGTAGGGGAACATTACCAAGAATTAAAATGATAATATGGGAAGCCTGATTTTTTTCTACTTCCACAAAATTATAATTATAAGTTAGCATTAGTACAA
Source organism: Spiroplasma sp. SV19 (assembly GCF_030060925.1). Classification (NCBI taxonomy): domain Bacteria; kingdom Bacillati; phylum Mycoplasmatota; class Mollicutes; order Entomoplasmatales; family Spiroplasmataceae; genus Spiroplasma; species Spiroplasma sp. SV19. The sequence continues at coordinate 345,323 of NZ_CP045455.1, read as the reverse complement.
CATTTAATGTTATTAAGAAAATTAGAAACGAAGCTAAAAATTGTTTATTTCGATTAAAAAATAAATATCCTAATCAAATAAATAAAATTAAAAAAATCAATAAAATTAAAACAATGTATCATAGAATTTGTAAAAAAATTATATATTTTCTACCAAGATATTTAACATTAATAATATTACAAGTAATAAGGCCAATGGTTGGAAGTAATCAACTTGGATCTGCAAATCTTAATTTCAAAAATGTTATGTGTTGAAATACTCAAAAGAATCAAAAAATAACAGCTAAAAAGAAACCCAAAAAATATATTGTCATTCCTGCTTGATAAATTCATCCAACTGTTAAAGATGCTGGACTTTGTTTTGCCAAAATAAAACGTCCAATAGCATTAATCCCCATTGGTAAAAAAATAAGTAGCCATAATTTATTTGGTGTCTTAATAAATTCATGTCATGTTTTCTCAAAATTTACTAGTAGTTTAATAATTATTAGACAAATAAATATTAAAGCAATAGCAAAAGTTAAATATGATAATCACAACGCTTTAAAATGAAAACCATGATTAGTAGTAAACATATTTCAACTGTTTCCTATGACTAATATACCCAAAGCCTATGTATTAGAATTTAAATTATTTATCGTAGAGGGGCTTACTTAATTTAATAAATACATTTTATTAAAGTATCAAAATATCAAACATGTACTAAGATATATTACGTATAAACACGGAAATATTAAAGCTAATAATAACAAAAGATAGAAAGGAAATGATTAATGAAAAAATTATTGTCAATTTTAGGGTTAGCTGTTTTAACAACATCTAGTGTAACAACAGTAGTAAGTTGTACACCATCAGTTAATCATACTGAAACTATTCATGATAAAATCAAAAAATCTTTACAAAAACCAATTAATTTTGATGATAACTGAATTATTGACTACAGCGAATCAAAAGAAAAAATTGAAGATTTTTCTAATAGTATTATTAATGGTCGATGGACACTATTTAATAAATTGGTTACTGATTTAGTTACAAAGCAATTAATAAAAGATATTCCAAATCTTTTAAGAATGTACCCGTATTTTTCGCTTTCAGCAGCAGTTACTATTAAGAGTTTTAGTGGTATAAGATTAAGCATTCAGGAACAAACAAAAACAACTTTTAATTATGATGTGGGATATAACTTAGAACAATTGCAAGATATTCCAGCATCTGATTTGCAGGCAAGTAACCCAATATGAGATCCAACTTCAGATATGCTTTCTCTTTATGATGGTTCATCATTTGGACAATTTGTAATTGAAGGGATGGATAATCAAAATGAAATGTCATTTAAGGAAAAATCATTTATTAGTGATGATAAAACAAGATTAAATTATTTATCTGGAATGTTAAATAATAGTCGCTCAATAGTGGCATATGATGGTGAGTATAAAAAATTTTTAATGATGGGATACACTATTCCATATATAGAATTAGAAAAAGCTGATTTTCCAGAGCAAGATTTAATTAAACAAATTTATGTTGATAAAGAAATTTTTATTAAAAATAAGAAATTTTTATTAAAAAGTCTTTATGATAGCTTTATAGAAGAAAACAATGTAGAAGATTTGATAAAATGCATGCCTTCAGTATTAGACGATATGGATATTGATATTTCGCTGGTTAGAGCAGTTTTAACATCTGAGATTAAAGCAGATAAGAAATTGGAATATGTTTATGGGTCAAAACCAGGATATTATGACAAAGATATGTTGGTTATAAATGTTGAAGTAAAATTAAAAAAGGGTGATGTTGTGTCCGACATTACCATTAATGAACAATTAGCTTTAGCTATTTCCTATGTTTAATAGAAACAGAGGGATGTACTTATGAAGAAAAAAACTTTGTCTGCTCGTGAAGTAGTTGATAAAATTTTTAATATTGGTCAAAAGCCAATTTGAAAATCTAAACGATTTATCAGTTTAATTTCAACAGTTGTATTATTGGGAGCAACTGGAATCACGACAGGATGTATATTAGCAAATAATAAAACCGAAGAACAAGTATATTATAAATTTGATGGCAAAATCTTTAGCTCAAGATCAAATGCAATTGGTTATGCTATGAATAATGCTGATACAAGATCATTAGGATATAATACCAATAATTATTTATTTGATGGTGAAGTGTTCCAAAATCGTGAATCATTAAATAATCATTTGAAAGATAAGTTTTCAATTAGTACGGTAAAAACTATTAGAAATCCAGATGAGTACACTATTAATAGCGCTGGAGAGTTATCACGTGATGTTTTGACAGCATCATATGAAAAACCATTAACAGTTTATAAAGGAAATGATGGTAGTGCATATCTGAATAAAGATGAAGCACTAAGTACTTTCCAAAACTATCAAAAAATATATAACATTGAGGGTGATATTCGTTATAACGAGTATGAGGCAAGAGAGTTATATGAAAATTCAATTAAGAAAAAATTAGAAGACAATGCAAATAGTAAAACTACTTGTTATATTCAAGGTGCTATTTGTGAGACAGAACAAGAAATTAAAAATTGATTAAGAAGTAGTGTGAAAAATGGTTTTGAATATCAAGGCCAATACTTTTCAGATTATAACTTTTCAGATTTTAAAACAGTAATGAACAATATTGATCAATATACTGTTGATAAATATGTTAAAGAAGTAGTAGATCCTGATAAAAGTTCATATTGAATTTCACATGATAAAGGTGATTCAAATGATGGATTTTTTATTGGACCTAAATATGTTGAAACAGCACAACAATTGCCAAGTGTTCCAAAGTTTAATGAAGTTAGTTCATTTACACCGTCATTATTTTTTATTGGAGCAGCAATGCAACCATTTTCACAGTTAAGTGATTATCTGTATGAAAAACAAAATGTGCAATATGGATGAAAGAAAAGAAATTTTAAAATCTTTTTAGACTTTTTAACTACCAATAATATATTGTCTAAGCAAACAACTGATGATTTTGATGAGCTTATTAAGTTTTTAAAAATTCCTAATCAAATTCTTGCTGATGCCACAATTGGACTAGAAGATATCTCTGATCCAAGTTTCAATGATTTTCATAAATTATTAGTAGCCATGAAACGGATCTTAACTTTTGTTAAAGTATATGCTTCATCAGTAGAAAATACAGCAACAATATTAGAAAAAAGTTTCAAAGAAATGATTGTTGAAATATTAAATAATAATAAGGAAACTATGTCAGTGTTATTAGATTATACTAATCAAGATGATAACAAAGGGGCAGATGTTTTACTTAACAATGAAATATCATTTGATGATGTTTATAACATGTTTTTAAATCAAGCAGCATTTTATGAAGAAAATAGTGAACGTCGAGCAATTCTAAACATTGTTGAAAATATTCAATCAGCAGTTGATAACATTATGAATGTTATTGGTGCAGGAGCATCTATTGCTGGGGGATTTAAGGATTTGTACGGTTCAAATAATAGTAGTGATAAAGCAATTCAAGAAGGTCGTAAAAAATTGAATAGTGAATTAAAAAATTCAGTGAATAGTAATATGGATGTTGTTTTAGATAAGTTACATATTAAACCTGATACTTTTAAAGCACCTAGTTCATATGTTGGAGCAATTCCAATTGCAAATATTATTACGGGAGTATGAGAATTATCAAAAACATTAAGTTTTATTTCATTAAAAACAATAGAATTTAAAATTGATCAAAATAATTCATTGTACTATGTTGTACCAACTTTTAAAATTCCAATTTTAAATATTGAATTAACTTCAGCACAGCCGAATTCAAAAGTAACTGAATTAACACAATCACCATTAAAGTATATGTTACCAAGCGATGGTAGTGTTAAAGATAAAAAATTATATGAATTTAATGATCATTATTATTTATCAAAAGAAGCGGCTAAGAAAGATTTAATTGAACAAATATATTTACATCCAGAAAGATATGTACCAAATAAAAAATTACTAATAAATATTATGGCAAAAGATATTCCATATATTTTACCATCAGAAATTAGTAATGCAAATATTTGTGGAGCAACAACAGACGATCAAAATTGTATTAATCAAACTGATTATGATACAAAATTAAGTGAAGAAAAAAATAAATTTGTTGATCAAATCTTTGGTTTATATTATGAACCTAATAAGAAAGAATTCTTTTTAGATGGATTTGGTCATTATTTTGCAACAAGGCAAGAAGCATTAACTAGTTTAGCAGAAAATGTTGCTAAATCTAATTTTAATGTTTCATATAGCTATAAAACAAGAACAGGGAAAGAAATTATTACTGATACTAAAGAAGAAATAATTGATTTTATTAATAAGAATGAAGTTATTGATCAAAAACAAATTATTAATAGTGATTTAATAATATCTTCAGAATATGATAGTTTATCGGAATATAGTGGTATAAACTTTGATGTTTATAAAATGAATTACTATGGTGATTTAAAATATTTTATGTCATATGAACAAGCATGAGATTATTTAATGAATCATATTAATTATCAAGTATTAAACTTTGATGCAACATCAAATACTTTTGGATTTGGTAAACACGAATTCTTTTCTGAAAATGATTTTGTTGCATGAGTAAATGCAAACTTAGAACCTGTGAAAGCAAGTGAAGTCAAGGGAAAGGTTGTGAATTAAAATGTTAAAATTAATGTTAATAGCTTCATCAATCATATCAGTATCTCCATCAATTACATCAGTAACTTATTACTCAACAGTGGGAACTACTAATGAAAGAAAAATTAATGAACAAGTTTTAGCAGATGATATTCTGGCTAATCGTATTTTTAATGGACAAGTTAGTTATAGTGAATATGATGGTAAAACATTTTATTCGGATGAAGCTTTAAATGAATATTTATTACAAAACAATAAAGTAACTTCGTTAATTACTTCATCTAATCCAAATAAAATAATTAAAAATTATGAACATATGACATTAGATGATACAAAAATTTATGATGCTAATTTAGATAACTTTAAGCAATTATATCGAGATGCTTTTGGAAATATTGCCTATACTCGTCAAGCAGCTTTGGATACTTATACTAATGCGGGATTAGTAAAACCCCAATATAGTTATGATGGATTCTATTGGTTTGATTCACCAGAAGAAGCTAAAATCAACGAAAAATATAATATGAAAATTAATAAATCAATATACTACATGTTTAAAAATCAATACTATAATGCTTTCAATGACAAAGACATTAATGCTTTAGTGTCATTAATGGATGAAGGTTATTATGCGAATATTAATCAGTCATTAACAAATAAGCCACTAGTTAAACCAATTATTGAAAAAGGAGACAGTAAACTAATCTATGATTTACTAAAAAAAGATCTTAAAAAAGACTTTAATGGTGATTACTATGATTCAGTAACTAAAACAGAAACGAAATATAAATTATCAATTGCTGGAACTGGTTCTAATCGAGTTACGGTACAATATTATGATAAAAATGGAAAATTCTTAAATGGAACAGATTATGATAATGGTAAATCTATTACTGTTGAATTAAGAAATATAAATGCAAAAAGTGGTGCTGATTTTATTAATAAATTTAAGAATGTATCTTGAAACACAGGTTCAGAAGGAAGTTGATCTATTGGCCGATTTTATAAAACACATGATTTTGATGGAATTCAAGATGGCCAAGAGGTTAAGATTAGAATTAACTTAGTTCCTAAATGAAGTTATGCCGGTGGTAAAACAAAAGCACCGGACTTAGATTCTTATAATTTTGTTGATCAATCAGTTGGAAAAATTAAGTTATATAGTAATGAAAATAAACATGATGACCAATTTATTGATGTAACAGCTGAGAAAAAAGGAGTATTTTCTTCTGCAAACATAACAACAGAGGAAAAAACTAAATTCTTTTCGGAATGATATGATCAATACTATAATAGTGTTTTAACTAATTTTGGACCAGATAATAATCGCCAAGTAACTTACGATGATATTAAAAAAGGGAATTATATTAAAAATACTACCTTTGATGGTCAAGGGACAAAAGGATTTATTTATAAAGATAAAGCCTATGATGTAAACTATAATAAAGGTTATAGCCAATCATTAATTGAAAGTTACTTAAATTGAGTTCCAATTAAAGAAAAATTATTAGCAAAACCAGTTCAATATGAGGGCAAAACATTTTATGAATTAAGACCAGATTTCTTAGCAACAAAAGAGCAATTAGATAAATTCTTATATTTAGAAGGTAATTTTCAAACTAAAATAATGTACTCATATGGTCCAGAACAAGATGTATCTGATCGTGATGGGAGAATGCTAGCACAAACTTTACAAGAAGCCAAAGAAAAAGAGCTGATTAATGATAACAAAACTTTACGTAAGCAATATATGGCCTATGACGTTTTTGGTAACCAAGAATTAGCAACAAGTAGTGCCCAAGATGCCATTGCACAATTAACAAATAAAATCCAATTAACATCTAAATTTATTCATAAAAATGAAATTAATAGTTGAAATCCAAATCTAAAACGATCATGAGATTTAACAATTTCGGATGGACGATATAATGTTTATCGTATTGATGATGTAAATAATCCAGGTAAATTTATATATTTTCCATCGCAAGATTTAGCGTTAAAAGCTGTTAAAACAAATGCTAAACTTAGTTCAAGTGTTAATACTTTAGAAATTACACTGCCCAATCAGGGCAAATTGTCCCATTCATTTTCTATGATAATGATATTAATACTGTTATTGATAAAATTTATCGTTTTGAAAATTGAATTTAATAAATAACAATAGAGAATATAGTGATAAGTATCTATATCTTTTTTTATTTTTATTGAGCTCAATTCTAGACATGTCTTAAAACTTGACGAATAAATGATTAACATGAGGAGATAAGAAATTGGTCTATAAATCACCGGCATTAATAAACAGTTTCAAGATACACTGGGTAAAAAATAAAACTGATAAGGAATTTATTTATCTAGGTTTAGATGACACTTATACTAATTTATTTAAAGCCAAAAAGGAATTAGTTAAAACTATGATTCAATTAGCATTTTTGCATACTAGCATTGATTGAAATAAATCAACAGATAAACATAAATTCTTGGAAAATAAAAGATTATTAATGTATTTAAGAACTAATAATTTAAAAGAATTTACTTTAAATAAATTTAAAGATATTTTATGAAAATTTATTGATAATAGCTTTGATTTAACAAATAAAAACCTAAATGTAATGGGCGATGATTCTGAATGAATTAAAGAATTAGCTAATGATTTCCATTCTAATTATATTTTAGATAAAATTCATTTAATGGTTAAAATTCATCATTCCTTTAATTTTTAAAGACTAAAAATGATTCAAAGAGCATCTAATAAGATATCTTTGTTCTTACTCTTAAATTTGGTATAATTACTGTAGTTAAAAAGGTGATAGAATGCAAAATAACAAATTTAATTATTATAATTGAGCAAACAATAAATGAACTAAGAAATGACGAATGTCTAATGATGTTAAACAACGGTTATTAACCCTAAAGGCAAAAATTCATTTTATTCCTTTATGAAAACCAACAGAAGTTACCGTTGATCTTGATAATCATCAATTAATTATTCCAAAAAATTTAGCATTTTTAACACAAAAATACCAACTGCCTCAAACATCATATTATCTTTTTAAATATCATAATATCAATAATATAATGTTAGAATGTAATTATATTATTAGTAATTATTCAACAATTGTTGAAGCAAAAATTGATAAAAATTTTATTTCCTTACAATGATCTTTATCATACGGTGCTTACTTTTTTAAGAAAATTACAAATTATATTATAGCCCAGGATACTATTTTAGAAACTTATCGTGCAGCAAAAACCCGTAAACAACGGTTGTTATTTCGTCATAAGCATCAACATGCCTTTAATAAAACAAAGTGAAAGGAAGAATAAATTTTAATGAAAATGCGCTTAGACCAATTATTAGTTAATCATAACTTAGCTCCTTCCCGTGAAAAAGCAAAAGCAATGATATTAGCTAATAATGTTTTAATTAATAATGTTCCAGCTTTAAAGGCTGGTGACTTAGTAGATGTTAATAGTACTATTACTTTGCGAGGTGAACCATTAAAATATGTTTCACGAGCTGGGGAAAAATTAGCAAAAGGATTAGTAACCTTTCAAATAAAAGTTGATGATCTTATTTGTCTTGATATTGGATCATCAACAGGTGGTTTTACTGATTGTTTATTACAAAATAACGCCAAAAAAGTTTATGCCCTTGATGTAGGAACTAATCAGTTAGTTTGAAAGCTACGTAATAATCCACGAGTAATTTCATTAGAAAAAACTAACTTTCGTTATGTAACAAGACAATTATTTGAACCTGACCAAATTGAATTTGCTGCTTGTGATGTATCTTTTATTTCGTTAGATAAAATTATTCCACCACTAAAAGATATTTTATTATTAGAGCACTATGCTTTTTTCTTAATTAAACCACAATTTGAAAGTACAAGAGCCACTGTAAATAAGGGAAAAATAAATAGTAAAGAAACACATCAACTTGTGATTAAAAAAGTAATTAATTTAGCTCTTGCTAATGGTTTTAGCATTATTGGTCTTGATTATTCACCAATATTAGGTAATAAAAAGAAAAATATTGAATTTATTTGTTTACTACAACGAACAACAACACCAAATAATCATTTGTCTGATCTAAAAATTATTGAAATAGTTGAAAATGCTTGAAATTTCTTGTTATCTTAATTAAATTTTAGGATATAATATTATCGAAAGAAATAAAAAGGGGGATCAGAAATTATGGCTAAAGGAACAATGACTGGCGACGTCGCAACATTAATTGCAACAGATCATATTAAAATTGGTGATAACATAACATTTAAAGCAGATACCATTAAATGAGAGGATTTTGAATTAACAAATGTTAAAAAAGAATATAAAGTTATTTCTGCTGTTCCGAGTATTGATACTAGTGTTTGTTTATTACAAACAAAACAATTTAACGAAAAAATTATTAGCAAATATCCCGCTGTCCAATTAATAACAATTTCACGAGATTTACCATTTGCCTTACAACGTGCTTGTGAATCATTTATTAATCCCGAACATATTTTATTATCAGATACAAACTATCGTGAGTTTGGCCACAAAACAAAATTATTCTTTGAATTTAATAATTTACTAGCTCGTAGTGTTATGGTACTTGATCAAAATAATCAAATTATTTATCTGCAAATAGTATCACCAGTTAGTTCAGAACCAAATTATCAAGACATTTATCATTTTTTAGATACTTTGATAAAATAATAAATATCCCTTAAAATAAGGGATATTTATTATTTTATAATAGAAATTACCAAATTATTTCATTAAGAAAGTAATAATCATTATTATTAAAAAGAATAACATTGTTAATTTTCTATAAAAAATATATACTATTTTTTGTATTAACCCTATTTATCATTTTTATCGTCCATTTGTATATGAGAAAATTATCCATTAACAAATATTTTATTATAAGAGAGGTGTTTATTACAAGTATTTTATGAAAGGAGAACACAAAAAATCATGGCTTTCGAAAATAACAATACAACTGAAACAAAAAAAAGATTAGCAATGCCAGACAGTGTCTTTATTGGCTGTGAACAACATGCTAAAGAATGTTCAAAATGTGCGGCAATGCAAGAATCACAAAAGTCAATTTTAACATGCCAAATGTGTGAACAACCGGTGTTTTTCTGTCGCTCAAAACCTTGTGAGTATAAATTGCATTGTACTAATCCAGAATGTATTAAATCAAAACATAATTTTGTTTTTATTGGAAAAAATAATACCAAAACAAAAAGGTATCCAGATCAACAATTTCAAAAATAAATAATTAATAACCAATAATATCAAAACCATAGCCTTCTTTATAAAAAAAAGAAGGTGTTTTAATGTCAAAAATTTAGAAATTTATTTCAAAAATAATTAAAAAAAAAAAAAAAAAAACTTTTTATGATAAGATAAAAACAGATAGTTAAAAAGGACACAATAAAATGAATATTAAATTATTTTTACAACATTACATTTTATTAAGTAATACTAACGACCTAGAGCAATTAGATAAACACACTCAAACCTTAATTTGAGGAGGAGTAATTGGAGTTAGTATTCTTTTTATTGTTGTTTTTTTAGCAATTCATTTTTTTTACTGACAAAAGAAGAATAATCAACGCCATTCACAACGGTTAGGGGTAAATCGTGAACATGGGGTTTTATTTGAAATTAGACGAAATATTTTTTTAATTCTAACTTCATTATTTGCAATTTCCTTGGTTGTTGGTATTATCACTATTGTTAAATTAAATGTGTAATTTTTAACTATTTAAAAAACAAAAAATTACTATTTACAAAAAATTACTATTTAATAGAAAGAAGGGAATAGTAATGCAATATTTGCAAAAATTAGGAAAAGCTCTACAATTTCCAATTGTTGTATTACCTGTTGCTGCCTTGTTATTAAGGTTGGGGGGGGTTATGAATGACGCATCAATCAACCCTGAGTTATCACAAACAGGAACATTATCGGCTATTTGATATATTGGTTCTATCTTCCAAGCAGTTGGAAAAGCAGCAATTGAGAATTTAGCCGCATTATTTGCAATTGGGTTAGGGTTTGGAATGTCCAAAGACTTTCGTGGAGAAGCTGCTTTGGTTGCGTTCTTTGGATATCTTGTGATTAACAATTTAATGCTAATTGTTCCACAATGATATTACAATAATGTTTTATTAGGTCATACACCAATTGGTAATTTCCAAGATAATCAATTTTGAGAAAAACCACATTCACAAATTTTATATGTCTTTGATTTTAGTTCAGGAGATGCAACAAAGGGTTATGGTGCCAAATACAACATTAGTACAGGAGTATTTGGAGGTATTTTAGCTGGATGTCTTGTTGCTTTAATTTACAATAAGTATTCAAATATAAAATTACCAGCAGCATTAGGATTCTTTTCAGGACGTCGTTTTGTCCCAATGATGACTGCCGCTTACTTTTTACTTGGAACATTTGCTTTAGCAGCAATTTGACCTTGATTCCAATTAGGATTACAATATCTAGGTTATGGATTAGGTGCCATACCGCCATTGGGAGCATTCTTTTATGGTATTTTTAACCGGTTATTGTTGCCATTTGGTTTACACCAAGTATTAAATACTTATTTATGGTTCCAACAACCGATTATTGGTCATTTAATGAACTATCAAGGAACTAATTTATGACAAATTGTTAATGGTGCTTTACAATGAGCTGATTATACAATTAATAAAGACGGTGTTTTAACAATTAATGGTTGAAATTCAACTGGAATTATTACAACATTTAACGGAGATATTAGCGCCTTTTTAGGTAAATTATATGCTGATGCTAAATTTGGTTTTGCCGGTGGAAGTGGAATGTTCCAAGCGGGATTCTTCCCAATGATGATGTTTGGGTTACCAGCTGCATGTGCTGCAATGATTTTATCAATTAAAGATAAAACACGCCGCGCTGAATATGCTGGAATTCTAGGATCTGCCGCTGGAGTATCATTCTTAACAGGAATTACTGAACCAATTGAATTCTCATTTGTTTTCTTAGCACCAATTTTATTAGGGCTACATGCTGTTCTAACAGGTGTTTTTGCCGCAATAACAGTTGGATTTGGAATTCGTGTTGGATTTGGATTCTCAGCCGGATTTATTGACTGAGTTGTTTCAATGAAAACATCATGAGATATGGCAACAATTTCCGCCAACTTACAATCAGGAGTTTATAAAGTATTAGGAAATCCGTTAATGATTCTTCCAATCGGACTTATTCAAGGAGCTGCATACTTCTTTAGTTTTAAATACGTTATTAAAAAAATGAATTTATCAACCCCTGGACGAGAAGATGAAGCAGCAATGATTGCAAAATCATTAGGAAAAAGTGTTGAAAAACATGCTAAGAAAAAATCATTGCAAGAACAACAAACAGCAAATGCTACCGTTGCAACCTCAGCTGGAAATATTAATGTTCCTTTGCAAACTAACAGTTCGAATCAACGAATTGATATTCAAAAAGATCCCGAAGGACCATTAAAATTAGCACAAGTTATTTATGATGCAATTGGACATGATAATTTAATTAAAGTTGATAACTGTATGACAAGATTACGTCTAACAGTTGAAGACAACACTAAAATTGACCAACAAGCAATTAAAAATGCTGGTGTTGCAGGCTTGTCCTTAGTTTCAAAAACAAAAGGAATTCAAATTATTATTGGATTAAATGTTGAATCTGTTGCAACAAAATTATCAGAAATTTCTGGAAAGTAATTTTGAACTTAATATTTATTAAATAAAAATGTTTATCTTTGATAAACATTTTTTTAAATTCAAAAAAATCAATACAACCATTGTCATAACTTTTATTTCCGTTTTTTTTGATAATTATAAACTGATGTTAAAACACAACTTTGTGGTGCTCATTTAGTTAAAGTTTTTACCATCTTATTGACACTTCCTGTTATGATATAATTTTTACGTTTTGTTTTTAATCCCCGCATCAAACTTTTTCGAGCATATGTTGTTGTTTTCATTACTTTCACTGTTGAATGATATTTTGCATCTTTTTGATTACTACTGCGATTCCAAAAATCTGTTTTCAAGGGACCAGGACATAAAGTAATTACACGAACTGGTGATTTTGTTTTTTTCAATTCTGTATTAATTGCAACACCCAAACTTCAAACATAAGCTTTTGAAGCATAATAACTGGCAAAAACAGGAGCAGGGGTAAACGCTGCTAAACTACCAATATTTAAAACTCGCCCTTTATTTTGCTCAATAAAACGTTGCACAAATAGTTTTGTAAGAATATGTAGAGCCTTAATGTTTAAATCAACCATATTCATTTCTTGCTCTAAACTTGATTCATTAAAATATCCTCACACCCCATAACCAGCATTATTAATTAAAAGGGTAACATTTTCTGTTTTTACATCAACAAACAGCTGATAAGGATTATCTAAATTACTTAAGTCATAATTGATCATTTTAATTGCTTGGTTTGGATATTTTTCATGCAAAATATTAAGTGATGTTGTATCACGAGCAACCGCAATTACATTATAACCAAGTTTTAATAATTCTTCACAATAACAATAGCCCAAACCTTTACTAGCCCCCGTTACAACTGCTCATTCTAAATTATTTACTATTTTTTTAGCCATTTTGTTTTTGTTCACTCTCTAATTTTGGTTTTTTAATCACGGTCATATCAAATAATGCTTTACGATTTAAGTAAATATAATTTCCAGCAGCTACTAATGATAAAATTGTTGCTAAATACATTGGAATCATAATAACTTGATTAATTCATCCAAATTCATCTCATTGGCCAGTTTTTAAACTTTGTCCACCAAACATACGAAAACCAATAAAGAATAAAATTGTCATTCCAAACATTTCAACCGCTGCTCGAACACGTCCCAATTGATTAGCTGCCATTATCACTTTTTGTGCTGCCAAAATTTGACGAACAACATCAATTACAAAATCACGAGCAATTAAAACTACTGTCATTCACACAGGAATAATATTAGCACAAGCAAAAACAATTAAAACAGTATTTGTTAATAATTTGTCTGCAATTGAGTCAAAAAACTTACCAAAGGTAGTAACTTGATTATAACGACGGGCAATATAACCATCTAATAAATCAGTTAAACTAGCAATAATAAATAATACTCCAGCAATTAAATAACTAATTGGTAACGAATAAGTTACATTAGATCCTTTAATCATTAATCATTGATCTCAACCATTATATAGCGATGTTCCTGTAAAGGGAACAATTACCATTAAAACAATAATAATTGGTATTAAAAAAATTCGAATTAACGTAATACGATTAGCTCAATTCATTTTAAGTCCTCTTTTCTAAAATTATTTTTTTCTGACAATTTAATATTACTTACATATTATATTATATAAATGTATAATATTAAAGAAAGTTTTTGAGGTGACAAATAAAATGACACAAAAATTAATGCAATTATTACAACAAAAACAATGAACTATTGCAGCATATGAATCAGTAACTGGGGGTCTTTTTAGCCATCTTTTAACAAATGTCCCTAATGCTAGTCAGGTTTTTTTAGGTAGTATTGTTACATATACTAACGATATTAAAGTTAACGTTGGTCATGTTCCAGCAACTATTATTAATCAATATGGTGTTGTGTCTAAACAAACAGCCGAAGCAATGGCCATTGCTTGTCAAAACCAATTTAATAGTGATCTTGCTGTAAGTTTTACTGGCAATGCCGGACCAGGTCAACTAGATCATTTACCAATTGGAACAGTATTTGCCACTATTGTCTATCACCAGCAACCAACTACATATGAATTATCTTTAAATTCAACTTGACCACGAGAGAAAATAAAACTAATAGCAGTTGAAACAATAATTGGCCATCTTTTACAAATTATTTTAAAATCAGAAAAGGAATAATCAATTAAAATAGATAAAACTAATTAGAAAGGAGTGTTACAAATGGAAGACGATAATAAAGCAAATTCTGATAATACCAAAACCATTGACCAAGATGAAATCTTAAAAAATGTTATGAAAGAGATTGAAAAAGCATATGGTAAAGGGGCTATTATGAAATTAGGAGATAAGAGTAACTTAACCATTGAAGCGATTTCAACCGGTAGTTTATTACTTGATGAAGCCATTGGGGTTGGAGGATATCCAAAAGGCCGTATTATTGAAATTTTTGGTCCAGAATCTTCTGGAAAAACAACATTATCATTACACGCCATTGCTGAAGCACAAAAAAAGGGGGGAAGAGGGGCTTTTATTGATGCTGAACATGCTTTGGATCCAAATTATGCCAAAAAATTAGGTGTTAACATTGATGAATTAATTATTGCCCAACCTGATTCTGGTGAACAAGCATTGGATATTTTAGAAACACTCGTTAAATCAAATGCAATTGATTTAGTTGTAATTGATTCAGTTGCGGCATTAGTGCCAAAAGTAGAGTTAGATGGTGAAATGAGTGATATTACAATTGGGGCTCAAGCACGGCTAATGAGTAAAGCACTACGAAAATTAAATGGTGTTATTAATAAAACAAATTCAATTGTAATTTTTATTAATCAAATCAGAGAAAAAGTTGGTGTTATATTTGGAAATCCTGAAACAACAGCTGGTGGTCGTGCCTTACGATTTTATGCTTCAGTTCGATTAGACGTTCGTCGAACAGAAACATTAACCACCGCTGGGATTGCCACTGCCAATAAAGTTAAAATTAAAGTTGTCAAAAATAAAGTTTCTCCACCTTTTAAAACAGCAATTGTTGATATTAATTATAATGAAGGCATTGATAAATATTATGAATTAATTGACTTAGCAGTAAAATATGATATTTTAGAAAAAACAGGAGTATGATATGCTTATCAAAATAATAAATTAGGACAAGGACGTGAACGAGTAAAAGAGTATCTTAAAATGAATCCAAGTGTTTTTGATGAAATTTACCACCAAATTATTAATAGTTTTAAGATTAATGATTAAATTTTCTTTTCCAATATTCCAAGGAAAAAATTGCATTTTTCTATAAAATATTATATAAATAAGATAGCAGACACAAAACTGCTGATAGGAGGGCATAAGTAATGAAGAAATTACTAGCTATTTTAGGCCCAGCTATAATTGCTGCTAGTTCCGCAAGTATAGTTAATATTAAAAATATTAATCCTTATCAGAACAATGAAGAACTATTTTATAATGAAGAAGAAGAGGAACAAGATCAGAACGAAAATACCCACTTTTTTAGAGCTGAAATTGATTCAACAAAATATGGTGATGAGACAGAACAGCTTTATACAAGTATTTGAGATGAAACTGAAGCTTTAAAACAATTTGTTCATAAAGTTCAACAATTTCGTATTGAAAACAATGTTAAATCTATAAAATTAAAAGAATTTAAATCAAAATTTTATAGAACAGCTTTTTATGGTAATAATTTTGCTATAGGACAAGATAAAGATACTTATATTAACCTTATTGAAGGCTTTTTCTTTGGAAAAGAAATTGAAATTTTAAGCCAAAAGGTAGAAATTGAAAAAGTTGATGGATATGGAAACTATAGTTGAGCGGTAACTGTTTCGGCTATAATTGATGGAACGCATTACTCAAATGTTAGTTTTGATACATATCATTCTAAACAATATTTTAATGCTCATCAAATTTTAGGAAAATTTTATAATTATATTAAAGTTGAATATGAAACTCATTACAATAAAATTGAGGGTTATGATAGTGAATTTAATTCAAATATCTTTTTAAAAAATTTAGGATTTTATTGATATCCACAACAAATTGTAGATTCATTTAACAAGTGAGATTATAATAAAATTGCTTTAGATTATGTTAACTCAGTATTTAAACAAGATCTTCCACAAATTAAAGCAATAGGCGTAACTAAAGCAAAAACTATTATTGACAAAGTTACAACTTTTAAACCTATTATGGGACCTAGTGGCAATTATTCTGACAATACACAAATAATAGATAATTTTATCTATGTTCGTTTAGAATCAGATTCTGCTGAGGGAACTTATTATTTACTAATTCACAATATTCACCACTAAATTTGTAATTTAATAAAAGAAGAATCTTAATTTGAAATATAAATGTTAATTTAAACAAGTAAAAAAACAAACTATTTTCAATAGTTTGTTTTTTTATTTTTAATAATCTTCAACAATTGTAAAACGCTGCTGTAAATATTGTGGGTTTATAATCTCATTTGTTAAAGCTTTTGCCCCACTAAGATAACTTGCAAAACTATCACCACTAGAATTATATAAAGCACTATCACTACTTTTGGCTTGATATAAGCCTCGTGGCGGAATATCTTCAAAATCCAAAGCTGGTGATAAATATGATCATGCTATACTACTACTTTGTAATAATTTTAAAACTTCATAATGGCCATAAACTGCTGGCTTTCAAGCTGCTAATTCAACAGGAAAATCATCTATTGGAATATCAATTAATCTAGTATGTTCATTTGTTCATAATGAACCTGCACCACCACTTCAAACAATTCGTTGTTGATTTTCACTTGCAATTGTAATCATATTTTTTGCAATCAAAACTAATTCTTCAACACTATGTGCTCCAACAGTTGAAACGAGAACATCTTGCCCAACCGCCTGGGTTTTAAGGTTATTAAAATCCTTAGCATTTCCCGTTAGTTCTGTAATGATAACGTTATTATGATTATTAAGTTCATTAATAAGTTTTTGTCCCAGTTTTCCCTGAGCACCAACTAATAAAATTTTCATAAATTTCCTCCTTAGGAAATATCTTAACACATTTTACTATTATGAAAGTAAAAAAATAAACTAAATAAAAAGAGAAAAATATTGAAACCTACTTGTAATAACTTTACTAAGTTATATGATACTATATATAAGCAAAATAATTATTAATTAGGAAGGAAACAACTATGAATCCGAAATTTAAACCCTTATTTGAACCATTTACTTTTCTAAACGGGATTACCATATCATCAACAACCGCAATGTTATAAGTCCTATGATCATTTTCTCTGGTTTTGAAAATGGTAAATATACCCTTGATGAATTAAATTATTATCAAACTCGTACTAAAAATTTAGGAATAGTAATTATTGGATGTAGCTATTTTAATCGTAATGGTAAGGTTTTTATTAGTCAACCAGCAATTGATAATGATAAATATATTCCAAATTTAGCAAAATTAGCTAATATTATTCATCAACAAAATAGTTTAGTTATTATGCAAATTCATCATGGGGGCGACAATGTCCAGCGGCCACTTTACTTGATAAACAACCATTATCTGCCAGTGTTGTTAAATCATTACGCCCAGAATCAATTGAACCACGAACAATGACCAATGAAGAAATCAATACAATAATTGAAGATTTTGGTGCGGCAACTTTACACGCAATTAAAGCTGGTTTTGATGGGGCTGAAATTCATGCTGCTAACACTTATCTTATTCAACAGTTTTTTCATCACGAATCAAACCAACGGAATGATCAATGAGGTGGTAATTTAACAAAACGAAAAGTATGCGAGATAAAACTAATCCAACCCAACAATTACCAGTATTTTTACAACGATATCAAGGTAAAATCCCTTTAATTGGTGTTGGTCCAAAAGATGCTTTAAAAGGGTTAGAAAACGGATTATCATTGGTTGCGATTGGTCGGCAACTAATCATTGATCCACAATGATTAACAAAAGTAGTAACTGGTGAAGAAAAAACAATTAATGAAGCTCTCAACTTAGCAAATATTAGTGGATTATCTATTGCCCAACCTTTAATTGATCTTTTTGTTGAAAATGGACAAAGTTGAAAAATTAATATTATTAATATTCCAAAATAATTCATAAAAAACTAAAAATTGTCATTTTTTATGTAAGATTATTTTTTTTATTATTACTTTTTACATAAAATAATTTGTTAAATTAAAAAATACTTGCAAAAATTTTGCAAATAAAATATAATACTTATGTAGTTAAGCAAGTTACATAAAGACTAATTAGTTATTAATATGGTCCAATCTTAATAATTAATTACGTTTTTAATTATATGTTTCCCTTGTAAAAGACTACAAAACTATGCTGTAATTTCAATTAAATACACTTTATATAATTGTATAATCATTTAACGGTCCAAAATGTTACTTTTATTAATAAAAGTAATTTGTTTATAAAATTATTGAAATAATAAAATATAATTGACATTACAGAAAAATCTATATGTTGCCTTTGAAGCGCTTTACTTTAGTTAAAGCGCTTTTTTTATAGTAAAATTAAACAGATAAGTTTATAATTATTTTAAAGAACATTAATTAAGAGGGGAATTCATAAATGCAAGATGGATTAGAAAAACAATTAGAACATAATTTAAAAGGATCAGAACAAGCAATGTTTGACGCATTATTAAAAAGTTATTATTTAGATGATGATCAATTAGATTATTTACATAAATATTACCAACCAATTTTTACTTTTGCTGATAATGAAGCCTGTATTTGTTTAAGTAAACAAAAGTATGAAACTTGTTGTAAACCAAAAGTATTAAATTCAATAAAAAAACATGAAGAATATATTTCAATTTTACAAGCAGTAGGGGATCCAACCTTAAAAGAACAATATATACACCAAGAAACAACTCATTATCAACGTGTTTTAGAAGAATGTTCAAACCAAACATGTATTTTACAAGATTGTAATAATAAAGTATCAAAACATACTCTGTATCCAATTAATACAAGTAAAAATTGTTATTATTTAAATCGTTATAATTCAAAACATTTTTTTAAAAATATTAAAACACCGTTTTTAGATACAGTAAACGAAGAGCAGTCACCCTATTCATTTAATGTTTTTTGTCAAAACCATCTTGATGAATATGTAACGGCGGAAAAAGAACTTTCACCACAATTAATTGCCCTTTTAATAAATATCAATGATAACTTAATTGATCATCAAGAAGTTTACCAAACTTATGTAGATTTTTATCATGATTTAAGTGTTGCTGAACAAGTAATTTTAACAATTAAACTACGTCGAATTATAAAACTACACTTGATTTATGAATTAGAATTATATCGGTTAATTAATGATCTTGATAATATAAACCGTAATTATATTATTAAGAAAATTATGTTGCCAAAAGAAATTCATTCTATAGCTTGAAATGATATTTTATTAGCTCAATTAACACCAATTACATTTCAAGCTATTAACTCACCAAATAATCCATTTTTACCAAATAAAGTTTTATATAGTCAGTTAGTTAATAATAACAAAAATGGAGAAGTTCATTTTATTTATCACAAAAATAATCGAATTTTTAGTACTTACTTTGCTGAGTGAGAAGAAAAAAATAAAAATGAAAAACAATGACAAAATTTTATTTCTAGTCTTGTTATTAATCAAGGAACACATTTTTTAATTGATAAAAAATACTATGATAAATTAAATCAGAAAACAAAAGATTTAATTAATATTTATTACTATAATCGGTTTGAACAACCACGAAATTCAGCTGAAGAATTAATGTTGCAAACTTTTATTAATAATTTTAATAACGGCATTAATATTTTAAAATAGAAAGTGGATAACAATGACAACATTAGGATGAATTATAATTAGTATTTTTATTGTTTTATTGATTGTTTTTATTAGCTTTTTTGCATGGTTTTATCGCAAAAAACAACATTTATTTTATGAAATTTATAAGCAGTTGGAAATTGACAATCAAGAATACATTAATAATAAGCTTTCAACTCAAACATTACAACAAATTGCTGTTAAATTCAAATTACAACCTGGTGAAAAAGTATTCAGTAACACACCCGTTACTATTTATCTTCATCGCCAATCAACTAAAGATTCTTACAAACCCCAATCAAAATATCAAATTTCTTTTGATAATGGTATCAGTGTTGGCTATGGTGATGGTAAAAAAATTAAACTGATTGAACAAGTTCCATTCCAAACAGGCCATCTTTTTATTACAAACCAACGAATTTTAGTTATTAACAATGAGATTACAACAATATGAGATTTAAAAAAGATTGATAATCTTGAATTAAGCATCTTTCGGATCAATAATACTTTATTACAAGGGTTTTATTTATACATTGAACAAAAACGTTTCATGATTATTGTAAAAGGTTTTGAAACCCCATATTTAATTTATAAGGTGTGAAAAAATAATGAGTAGTTTATGAATTGGAATTATTTTATTTGGAAGCATTTTGGGAACAACAATTATCATTGTTCTAATTTTAGCTTTATTTCAACAACACAAAATCAAACAATTTAAACAAAAAAGAAACGAACTACAAACTGCCATTAATGAAAATCTCTTATTTTTAAATAGTTCATTAGCTGAAATTACTATTACCTATGAGTTACCTAAAAATGAAAAATGCTATTATCAGGCAAAAATTAATGGCTATGAAATTATAAAGAAAAAGGAAATTAATCAAAATATATATTATTTAAAACAACCAATTAATTTACAATATCACATTGAGAATCTTGTTGGTTATTTAAATCTTACTACTGCAACCGGAATTGAAACAATTAGTGGTGAAATTTATGTTACCAATTATCGCTTAGTTATTACAACAAAGCAACAAAATTTAGTAATTTGATTAAGGGATGTTAATTTTGCTTTACCTAGTATTTTTAATCTTAATGGCTTATATCAAAGTGGTTTTTTTATTAGTACAAATGAAAAAATCTATCGTTTTATTACAAATGATGTTAAAATATCAATGACAATTTTTAAAGTATGACAACAACAGAAGGGGATATAGCAAATGACGATGCATATTATTTTAATTTTTACTTTAATTCTAATGCTTGCTTTATATACCTTTCATATCTTATTTTTTTTACATTATCAAAAGCAAAAAGAAAATAACCAGTTCACGAAGGAATACAAGTGAAAACAAATGTTAATTTTTATTTTTGTAACAATCTATTTTATCTTAACACCAATTAATGTTTTTATTATTGTTGATTATATTTTACTAATGACCTTAACAAATATTCCTAATGTGCTAGTTTATTTATTTGTCATTATTGCAATTTGTAATTATGTTTTAATTCTTGGCTACTTAATTATTCAAACTTTAGTTAACAATAGTTTATGAATTAAAACTAATGATCAAACAATCTATTTTTTAGACGAAGAAATTGTTTTAACACAAATTATTGGCATTGATATTAATGGTTTTTTTAACAAAGTCCTTTATAATCTTGATGGTGAAACGGAAAAAAAGGTCATTATTGGTAAAAAAACATTCCAATTTCTTGAACAAATTAATGTTGCAAACTAAAAGAGATTACCTGTTGGGAAAACAAGTAATCTCTTTTTTTCTGCTTGGAAAACAAGAATAATTATGTTGGCGAAAATAAGGGTTTATCTTAAATTATTTTATGGTAACTTATATAAAAAGAAAAGATAAGAGATAACCTAAAGGGGAGAGATAGTAGTGTAATAATAAACCCTTAAAAATATAATTATTCTGTTTACTTTAGAGATTTAGGAAAAATATTTTTCCTTATTTATAGTATACTATCAATTTAAAAATAATACAATATTTTTTTATTTTTTAATAAAATAAAATATTTTTCCAAACTGGTTTTTCCTAATTTTAAATATTTATTTACATGTTTTAATAAATTACTTCATTGTCTTTTCAAAAGCATCTCGATCAAATCAACTTCCTAAGCCTAATCTTTGTTCTGACAAATAAAAAGTACTAGCTGACACCATTTCCTGGCCTGGTGGTTGTAATGCTAAAATTTTAATCATTCCTGTTCCTGCTTGCACATAAATGCCTTCTTCATCAATATTAATAACTTCACCCGGAAAAAAGATTTTCATTACCATCACAAATGTTTCATCTGGAAATAGTACCCGAGCCTTACCAATATATCACTTTTCATTGTCTAATAAAGTATATGCTGTTAATGCTGTATTAATAAATGTTACCACTTCTTGATCAGATTTAGTTCAATCAATTTTGTTGTTTTTCATTTTGAAAAATTCTCCTATTTTTAAGTTATTATACATCTTTAACAAGCAATATTAACAAAATTGTTTTTCTATTTTAAATAACTCTGTTTTAAGTTATAATAATGATAAATATATGAAAAGAATAGGGGAATTTTATCATGGGAGTACCAACATTTTGTCCAATTCACTTGAAAATTCATGAATGTCCAGAAAACAGTAATAAAGCGATTTCAAGTGCAAATGAAACAAAAATTAAAGCTAAAATGGCACGAATGCTAAATCCAGCGGCTACTACTGAACCAGAAAAAGCACAAGCTGCAGAAAAAGGAACAATTCAATATATTTTAGAAAATGCAAAAAAAAATAATAGTACTATTAAAAATAAATTAGGCGTTGAAGATGAAGAGGGGAGAAGTGTTGATGTTGATGAAAATGACATTAAAGCTAAAATGGCACGTTTACGAGCCTCAGTTAATGGGTCTCAAATTGCAACAAATTCCAACTCAACTTCCCCTACTTCTAATCAACAAGGATCTCAATTACAGGAAATAATTGATCATGCTTATCGTGTTAATCGAGGCATTGAACGAATTAAGAGTCCAGCAGAAGAAAAAATAACAGCAAAAACAATTAATCTTGATGATAAAACCACAACCAATAGTAGGACAAAAACAGTTAAAAATGGTTCTAATAACAATACTACTGCTTCTACTAAACAAACAAAACCTAAAGCTACTAATTCTTCAAATAAAGCAAATAATAAAACTGTTGTCTTAACAGCTGATGAAATTGAAAACTTAATTGAAAAAGCAGTTATTAAAGCAATGGCAAAAGAAAAAGATAATAAAAAGAAAAGGGGTTCTTAACAGATTATATTCCTGTAGTCCCCTTTTCTTTTTGTATTTTAAACATTTCTGTTAAAATTTGTTCTACTTCTCAGTTTCATCATTTTAAATCTAGCATACTTGCAATTTTTGTAACACTAAAACGATATTTAATTACTTTTGCAGGATTACCACCAACAATAGCATAGGGTGGAATATCCTTTGTTACAACACTACCAGCACCAATTACAGCACCAGTGCCAATTTTAACACCTGGTAAAATAATGGCATTGTAACCAATTCAAACATCATGCCCAATAACTATATTTCCTTTTTGCGGAGTAGTTTCTCGAAGCATTGTTATTAAATTCTGATCATTGGTTAAAAATGCGATCGGATAACTTAAAAAATTCTCATAATTATGATTTGCACCATTCATTAAGAATTTAACATTTTTTGCAATTGAACAAAACTTTCCAATAATTATTTGATCATTTAAATAAGGAAAATGATATAAAATATTATTATTTTGAAATTCAATTGCTTCTTGCTCTTGATCACAATGATAATAAGTATAATCACCAATTACAATATTTGGATTTGTGATATAATTCTTAATTAAATAAAAACCACTAATTTTTGTGTTTTGCTTACTAGTTGGTGGGATTATCATTAATTTCTTACTCATTATCCTTGCTCCTTAGCTTTGTTTCATCTAAAATTCGTTGATCGGCCTGAATATATTTTGTTTGCGCTTGTAAAACATATTTTAATTCCACTAATTTTTGACCAGTTAATAAGATATCTTTTCGATATTTTTTGTTAATTTCCTTAATTAACTTAACTGTTGAACTTTCAGACTGAAAATTAGATAGGGAATCAAAAGAGATTTGTTCTTTAATATCATATTTACTAATAATCCCTCGTAATCCAACTCCAATTAATCGAATTGGTTGACCCATTCAAAATTGATCAAATAAACTAATAGCAGTTGAATAAATATCATCTAATAGATTAGTATATTTTGGTATTGTTTGTTGTTTTGTAAAACGTTTTCGATTAGTATTTTTTAAAGTAACATATACGACATTACCAACCATTGTTCGTTTTTGTGCTCGTTGACTGACATGTTTTGATAACAAATAAATTTTATTTTTAATTTCTTCAAAATCACCTAAATCATATTCTAATGTTGTTTCATTACCAATTTGTTTTAACTTATTATGTTCAAATAATAATTTGTCACTTCCCCCACCCTTTGCTCGTTCTACAAAACTAATTGCTGGTTTACCTAATATTGTTTCTAATAAGGGTAAATCAGAAAACTCTGCTAAATCTTTAATTGTCATAATGCCAAGAGCATTTAACCGTTCTGTAGTTTGTTTACCAATCCCAAATAATTTATTAACCGGTAACGGATCAACAAGATGCGGAATGTCTTCTGGGCGAATTAATGTAATTCCCATTGGTTTTTTTAAATCACTAGCAATTTTTGCTAAAGATTTATTATACGAAATACCAATACTATTTGGCAATCCCAACTGTTGAAAAACATTTTGCTGCATATCAATTGCTAATTGCATTGCTGTACCATATTTTAAATAAATATTTGTTACATCAATATAACACTCATCAATTGAAGCAACCTCAATTTGATTAGTATAATGGGAACTAATAAAATCAAATAATTTTTGGGCAAATTCAACATATAACTCAAAATCAGGATTAACAATTTTTAACTGAGGATAAATCTCTTTTGCCTTATATAATGGCATTGGACTATTAATTCCTAATTTTCGTGCAGCATAATTTGCTGTTGTTACAATTGCTCTTCGTGATGGCGAAGATACCACTAATGGTGTTGCTTCTCATTGTGGGTCTAATGCTTGATGACAACTAGCAAAAAAACTATTCATATCAATATGAAAAATAACTTTCATAACAAAACTCCCCTACTCTATTCTTATAAACCAAATGGTCCAGTATATTTATAAATCCGTTTAAAAATAAAATTATATCCAAATAAATAGGTAAATTGAATTCCCCGAGCATAACTGCGAGCAATTATTCAATCATCATATAATTCAGGAAATTCTTTTTTAACAAATGGACGCATTTCTGTTTCATATAAATTTTCTAAGTTTTGTTTAAAGTGGCCATTAAAACTTAATAAAATTAAATAAGCCGCAATAACAAAAATTAAAATTAAATTTAAAACACCATAATGTTCAATAAAATAAAAAAAATTAAGATCTAATAAGTTTGGATTTGTTTTAATAAAAACATAAAAAACAATAATAAGAATTGATAATATTAGAAATAAAAATAATAATAATGGTGGAGCTAAATACAACAGTAAATTCATTGTTCGTACATGTCGATTTCTTAGGTGTAGCTGAGTAGCAAAAAAAGTTCGTCCTAAAACATAGTCTAAACCCATTCCTGATAAAAAATAAGACTGATTAAATAATTGTAAATCATTAATATAAAATGTTTTCTTTTTATAAGAATTAGTAATTAATACTTGATGTGGTTTTCGCACTACTTTTAGGCCACTAATTTGTTTTTTGGTTAAATAACGATCAATTACTTCTAAAGATGTCATTGTTTGACTAGGGGTATTGTTTAAATTTGGAATTGGCACTAAAATATTCCGGTAAGAAACAATTAAAAAAATTAACACAATAATATTGATTGCAACAAAAAAACCAATTAAAATAAAGGCAATTTCACTATTTCCTAATATCATCTAAATCATCCTTTGCTCTTAGTTATTTATCCTATTATAACTTGAAAATAATAACATTGATAGACTCTATTTAATAAAAATTACTTTTTTTTGCAAAATAAAAACTGATGTTTTAAGAAAACTAAAAGTTATTTTACTCATCAGTTTTATTTTGACTTGTTTCCTCGGTTAATTCGATTTCACCTTCATTAATTTTTTGCAATCGCTCTTTTACAATTTGGGACAATGATGTTAAACTACCATTATTTAATTTCATTTGTAATAATTTTTTTCGTTCCTCATTATTTGGATCTGCCGCTAATTTTAATAATCGTAATCGTTGTTCATAACTTAAATGATCAGGGTCCAAAATTTCATCTTCATTAATAAAAAAAGCTTCTTCTTTACTTATGGCAATCTTTTGTTTTGCATTTTTTAAAATATCACTCATAGCAGGATTCTGATCTGATAAACTTTCATCAGAAATGGTAGTTATTTCTGCTTCTATTAAAGGCAACTCTTGGTTAATTTCATTTGTTATTGAATTATTAAAAGTTGGTTTAGCAATAACTTCTCCTTGAACTCTTAATAATAAATCAGAATTATTAAAATATTTTTTTTCCAAATAAATTTCATCACCACCAGCACGTGGTGTTGCATCCAAGACAATTTTTGCTGGCTTATTCAACAATTCTTCTAATGTTTCTGGAACAAAAAAACTATATTTTCGGCGACCCTCAACACGAGGTTCTTGAACACGATTACGAAGAACATCTAATTTTCGGGTAATTAAATTACTTTTTGATTTTTGTCAACGATCATAAATTTGGTTAACATCTAAAACTGGTTCAATAGCATCATTTTCATCAAGTGGCATTAAGCGATGCTCATTATTTAAATTTAATTCATCTAAATCATTTAATTCTGCTGATTGATCAACTTCAACTGGTTTTCGAGGCTGTCCTGACAAGCTTTCAATTTGATCAGCTGGTGCTAATTCATCGTAACTATCACTATTATTAAACAAATCATCATCTTGTTTTTGAGTAACATCAAACTTATTATTATAATATGAATATGTTTTATAATCATCAGAGGTTTCAACATTATTTACAATGTTTCGTTCCAAGCGAATTTCATCAGCATTTGATTTAACAATTGATGTTGGTCGTTTTGCTGGATCAAATTCATTAGGATCATAATCATCTCAATAATCAATGACTTTTTTTGTATCCCCCATTGTTAAAACCCCCATACTTTTTTACCTATATATTATACTACAATTTTAGTTCAAAAAAAAGACCCCATATCTCATTCCACTATAAAAAAATCATATACATTTTAGACCACTTAAAGTTAGTACAATATATTAGGAGGTAAAAATGAGTAATAACATACTTAAAGAAGAAGAATTATATTCATTACAAAGAAGAACAAAAATTTAATTATGAGAGAAAACTCACAAAATTTATTAATTAAAATGTTTTATCAATCAAAACAGACCTTTTATAATTAAGCTAAAAAGATAAAAAATTTTATAGCCAATAATTTTGATTTTAATCTTTTATACAAAAAATCTGCAAAACCCATGAAAACAAGAAATCATTATCCTAAAATTTATAAGAAATTAAAACAGATAATGGTCCTGAATATGTTTACAGTTACAAACCCGAATATAAATATCATAAAAGCGAATTTACAAAAGCGTTAAATGAAAAAGGAGTTGCTCATCAGACAACTCCAATTCGTTCTCCCCGTAACTAAAATAAATTTTTTGAATATCTACCCCGATATCCTTCGGATATCAATGATATCAGAAAATTAATTAAGATCTTTCTTAATTATTATAACAACATTCAGCAACATAAAAACATAAATCTTTTAACACTGGCAGAAGCTATGTTAAAATTTTTAAAATACTAACTAGTCTAAAATGTATATAATGTATTACAGTATTTTTTTGTTTTGATGTAAAAATTAGACGTGTGGTAGCAATCACCCTAAAGCAAATAATATAATTCATAATTTTTGATAATTAAATTTAAAAAAGGTTATTTAAAATAACCTTAATAATACTTTTTACTTAATTAAAATAAATTGTAAATGCTGAACTCAATTTAATTGATGCAACTCTTTCAACAGTTGATCAACCAACACTAACTTATAATGTTATAAAAATTAAAAAAATTAACATAATAAGTTTTACAAAACAAAAAACATCACTTAATAAAATTTTATTATCTTTTATTAAAAAGATATATTTTATCAAGCGATGTTTAAAATTATTTTTGCAAAAAATAATAAAGTTCTTCACTAAGATTATTTAGCTCGTTTCATTGAATTCATAACTTTTTTAATGTCTGCTTCTGAAGGTTTTCTTCCCATTTGCATATACATTGCTCGAATTTGTTTTTCAGTAATTGGGGGATTATCACGTAATTGCTTTTGAACAATTTTTTTTGTAATTAAAAATCCTAATACCCCACCAATAACTAAACAACCAATTCCTATAATAAGTCCTGCTCATCAAGGCATCTAAAATTCCTCCTTTTGTCTTCTACCAATTAATTAACCTATAATTCCTATAATATTTTAACATATTTTAAGGCATTAATTAAATATTATAATTATATTTCACCTTAAAAACACAAAAAAGGTTAAAAGACTATACTCATATATCAATAATATTCAAGTTATCTGTTAATTTTTGAAACACAATATTTTTGTCTTTAGTAATAAAAAAGAAAATATAGTTTTTCAAATTATCTTGTATTTGCTGCCCAGTAATAATAATATTATCGCAAAAATTCATGAATTTAACAGTTAAAATAGCATTTTCATTAGACACAACTTTTGTGATTAATACCAAATCATTATTTAAAATATTATTTCGATATAAACTACCATCATTTAATAACAAATAAAGATAATAATTATTATCTCATGACGGAGTCGCAATTAAACTAATAATAGGATTATCTTCAAACATAGTTTCAACAACTAATGTTGGTTTTAAAGAATTTGTCACACGATATAAAACCATATCAAGTCCAATATATAAATAGTTATTAATAACCATCATTAGAACATTTTTAGTTTCAGTATCTCGAAAAGAAGCAATTATATCTCACTGGTAATTATGAAAACGAATTAACTTTTTAGTTTTGTCTTCTGGAAAAGTAACAACAAAATAGTCACTTCCAAATAAGGAGCAACTAGCAAAAATTTCATTAAATTGAATTTCATCATCAAAAATAAGAGTTTGGTGACTTGTTAATAAATTCTGATATTCAATATAAAGTCCTGTCTGCTCTCTTTTTTGATATAAATAATATACCAAAAGGTCTCCCATTGTTGATTGTACAAAATTGACACATTTTATTATTAAATTTTGTGGGAATAAAATTTGTTTAATTTTTATTTTTGTTAAACCATTAATTTTATAAAAAATAATATTTTGATCAAAATATTCAAAAAAGTAAAGTTCTCCCTTAAAACTAATTTTGTTACGATAACTATTATTTGTTAAATCACCAATTTTAGTTACTTTATTTGTAGCATACTGATATATCGCGTTATTTGTTACTAACAACATTCCCTCATAATTTGCCATTTTCACTCCTTTTTTTACAATTTTAACTTAATTCCTAATTCATCTAATTGTTTTATATCAACTGGGCTTGGTGCTTCTGTCATAGGATCACTTCCTGAGGCATTTTTAGGAAAAGCAATTACATCACGAATTGAATTACTATTTGTTAAAATCATTGCCAACCGATCAAGGCCAAATGCAATTCCACCATGAGGTGGCACCCCATAATTAAAAGCATTTAAAAATCAACCAAATTTACTTTCAATTTCTTTAGCAGTCAATTGTAATGATTCAAACATTTTTTGTTGAATATCACTTTGGTGAATTCGAATACTTCCCCCTCCAATTTCATACCCGTTTAACACCAAATCATAGGCATTAGCTCGTGCAGTAGCTAAATTTTGATCAAAATTAGCTAAGTATTCTGTTGTTGGTGCAGTAAAAGGATGATGTGCTGCTTCATAGCGGTTTGTTTCATCTGATCATTCATATAATGGTCAATTAATAATTCACAAGAAATGATACTCATTAGGAGGAATTAAAGCAAACATCTTTGCTAATTCAACACGAACTGCTCCTAATGCTTGGCAAGTAACCGTTTTTTCATCACTAACAAAGAAAAATGTACCCAGTTGTTTATCACTAATTTTTAATAATGCTGTTTTTTCTGCATCACTAATAAATTTTGCAATTGACCCTTCCCACACATTATTTTCTTGTTTAACTCATGCTAATCCTTTTGCTTTATTTTGTTGAGCAATTCGGGTTAATTCCTCAACTTGTTTTTTTGTTACTAAATGCGGAATAAAAATTCCTTTTAAACTAAGATTATTTTGTAAGGCACTAGCAAAAATGCTAAAAGTTGTTTGATCAAAAATAGTTGTTGCATCAAATAATTGTAAATCATAACGAGTATCTGGCTTATCTGTTCCATACTTTTCAATCGCATCATCATAATTCATTTGAATAAATGGTGTTTTAATTGTAACTTTCATTACTTCAGTCATAATAACCTTAAATAATGCTTCAACTAGCGTGAAAATATCTTCACGTTCAACAAAACTCATTTCTAAATCTAATTGTGTAAATTCTGGTTGTCGATCACTACGTAAATCTTCATCACGAAAACACTTTGCAATTTGAAAATACTTATCAAACCCAGCTAACATTAATAATTGTTTAAATAACTGCGGTGATTGTGGTAATGCATAAAAATTGTGTAAGCTTTGGCGTGATGGTACTAAAAAATCACGCGCTCCTTCTGGTGTTGATTTGTTTAAAATTGGTGTTTCAATATCAATAAATTTTTGCTCTTGCAAAAACTGTCGAATTGTATTTATTAAATGATTTCGTAACATAATTTTTTGTTGCATTACTGGTCGACGTAAATCTAAGTAACGATATTTCATTCGTACATCTTCTAATGCATCAGTTACATCATTAATAATTAAAGGTGTTGTTTGTGCTTTTGATAAAATTGTTACTGTTATTACACTAATTTCAATTTCACCTGTTTTTAACTCTAAATTCTTATTTTTTCGTTCAATAACAGTTCCCTCAACACGAATAACAAATTCATTACGAACACTGTTTATCATCTCATATTGTGAATGTTCAGGTTGAACCACAATTTGTGTAATACCCTCACGATCACGTAAATCTAAAAAAATAATACCCCCCATTCGGCGATTTTTAGCAACTCATCCTTCTAAAACAACTTTTGTTTGAACATTCTTTAATGTTAATTCCCCACATGTGTGTGTTCTTTTCATTATTTATTCTCCTTACTTAAAAATGTGATAATTTTCTCAAATTTAACTTCTTGTTCTTTGCCAGTTGTTTGGTTTTTAATTTTAACAACATTTTTTTTCAATTCTTCATCACCAATAATAATGGCATTCTTTGCTTTTAAACGTTCCAATGATTTAAATTGTGCTTTAACACTTCGTGATAAATAATCACAATCAACACGAAAACCACTTCCCCGCAATAATAACAATAATGATGTTGCAAAATAACGGGCATGATCAGATAAACAAATTAAATAAGCATCTAAATAAGGTTCATCAGCTAAACTAATTTGATTTTCCGCTAAAGTTAATAATAAACGTTCCAATCCTAATGCAAAACCAACCGCTGGATAATCTAAACTAGGTTCAAAACTATTTACTAATTGATCATATCTTCCCCCACCTAACAAAGTTAATTCATGATCTTGTTTATCAACTACTATTTCAAAAACAAGAGAAGTATAATAATCTAACCCGCGCACTAATTTATGATCTAATACAAATGGGATAGCTAATTTTGTTAAAATATTTTGTAAATTATTAAATTCAGTTTGATCACTTTCTGATAAATAATCATAAATTTTTGGTGCTTGATTAAACTTTTTGCTATCAATTTTACAATCTAATACTCGCAACGGATTTTTTTCCACTCGAATAATACAATCAGAACATAAATCTTGGGTTTTTAAAAATGTTTTTAAAATTTCAATGTATTTTGTTCGTTCTGAACCAACTGTTAAATAATTTAACTTTAACATAATATTTGGTAAACCAAGTGCTTTTAAAAGATTATAACCAAGTAAAATTACTTCAACATCTAATAAATAATTTTTAACACCAACAACTTCAACCCCAAACTGATTAAATTGTCGTAATCGCCCATGTTGTGGTCGTTCATAACGAAACATACTGCCAAGATAAAATAATTTTAATGGTAGTTCATATTTTCCATACAATTTATCTTCAAGAATACTACGAATCACAGGGGCTGTTGCTTCTGGACGTAATACAAATTGACGTTCTTTTTTATCTAATAATTCAAACATTTCTTTAGTAACAATATCAGTTTCCGTTCCAACAGCACGAACAAATAAGTCTTTTGCTTCAAATACTGGTGTTCTAATTTCATGATAATTATACTGCATCACAATATCTCGTAAAATTAATTCTAATGCGCTTAATTCACTAGCTTTTTCATAATATATGTCTTCGGTTCCCCGTGGTTTTTGAATATTCATAATTTTCTTTCCTCTCTAAATAAAAAACTAAAAGATTGCCTAGGAACGAAAAATCGCGGTGCCATCCTATTTCATTATCTTTTAGTTAATGCGCTTAATTGTCAAAATCTATTAAATTTTTATAATGAAGTTGTCAACACTGTTTAAAAGTTAATAGTTTTCACCAACCACTATTTCTCTGAACAATTATTTTTAGCAATAATTTCTTTCATTACAAATTATACCTATTTTTTTAAAAAAGTAAATTAATTAAAAGAAAAGGTTCCAATTATTTCATCCTATCTTTCAATAAATTATACGGTTGCTGAGGCATATTTTTAAGTATTTATTTAAATAATATTTTTAAAATTAATTTTTTGAGCAATTTTAAATAACCATGAAAAACCTCTAGCCTTTTATTTATCTTTAATATGTCATTTGGTCATCTCCACAAATATTATAACAATTTGCTTTTTAACTTAATATAATCCCTTTTGTCATATTTAATGTTCCATAGACATGTGAAAGTGAATTATCCACATGTACACGTTGATGATTAATAATTTGTAAATAATAATTACTATTTTCTTGATATCATATATATCCTAAATAAAAACTTGTAGAACAATGAGCAAGCTCTTCCATAAAATCATCATTGGTACCTTTTTTGGATATTGCAATTTCCCATTTGTATCTTTGATATGGCTCCAACTCCTATAATATTTTAACTTTTTTAACAACCCAAATTCTTCATTGTAAATTTTAAACTTAAATGTTATTCTAAAAATTATTTATCTATAATAAAAAATAAAAGAGATTATTTATATAATTTATTTAAGGAGGAATAAAAAAATGAAAAAACTATTAATATTAAATGTTAACAGCAGCCAGCGCAAGTGCTGGAGCTAGTAGTATAGCAAATATTATTAACAAAAACCAAAATGAATTAGTAAAAACAAGTAATTTAAAACTTAATTATTATGATTTTGATGAAAACAGCAATGATAGTTACTATTTTGGAGGAACAAATCAAGGAACATTAACTGAATTTAATCGTACTAATTCATCTATTAATGGTGTATGAGGTTCACAACATTTTTACAACTCAAAATTACAAACACAACACTGAGATATGTCAGATGCTCCTGTTAGCGATAATTTTAAAAATTATAACGAAATTACAATCTTCAATAATGAATGACACTTGGGATTGGCACAAGCTACTTCTCGAATAGCTTTACAATACTATAAAGGTTATGATGGAACTTATAATTTTAGATTCGCAGCATTTAACAGTAAAACAGATTGATCTGCAACTTACCCTCATTTTTGAGGAACAGTATAAAATAATATCAAAATGAAATATCTATAAATAAGGAAAGGTTCAATAAAACTATAACTTTATTTATAGATATTTTATTAAAAAACTATAAAATAATTATTTGGCCTAAAATTTAAATAAACAAAATCTTAAATTTTGTTAAAGTGGCTTTTAGTTAATTAGCATAATACTAGATTTGTTGACAATTAAACAAAATAAAAAAATTAAGTAAATTTACTTAATTTTTTCTTTTAAAATAAAGAAGTAATAATTCTTCAACTTAATATTAAAAATAAAACCATTGCTGTTCCAAAAAATACTCAGTGTAAATTACTTTTTAATGTTCCGAAAATTGTTGATGAATTGTTGATAATTAAATTTTTATTCTTATTTTTAAAATAAAGCAGTAAAGCACCAATCAAACAACAAATAACTATTAAAATTGTCCAAACAATAATAAACACTATCACTTTATTCTCCTCCAATCTGTTTTACTGTAATTCCTTTTTCACCGAAAAACCTTTGTATAATAACATTAAATTTACTATTAGTAGTTACAACAAAAAAATCATTTTTTTGGCATTTTAAATCATTCACTATTTCATGTAATGGTGACACAAATATTTGATAAATTTCAACATAATTAGTTAAAATAATTGTTTTCTTAAAATTAAGGTTATTTTTCCCAATAATTTTAATTTGCTGTAATATATTAAAATTAATTAATTGACAAATAATATCATTGATTGCTTTGGTGCTTAATAAGATTTGATATTTTTGCATTAAAGTTTTACTTAAATGTTTAAACAATCAATCTTCTCCACAGAAAAATTTTTCCATTATTATTTTTTTCTCTTGACGGATAAATAAATAAGATTTTTGTTCTTGTCACCAAATCATTGCTTGATAATGATTATCTCAAATTGGTGTAATTAAATTGTCATTTTTACAAAAATCAATTTCTGGAATTTTCAACATTAATGCTTTAATTTTGTCTTCTAACAAAAATGGATATCAAAATACTAAATGATTATTCTTAATATATTTTTTTAAAACATATTGAAAATATAATAAGCAAACAGTTTCATCGGCTATTCTTGAATCATCCATAATTTTAACAATCCGAACATTATATCCCTTCTGTCGTAGAAATTGTTGACTAGTATCACCCACTCCAAGCACTTCATTTGTTTTTAAATCATAAATAACATATAATGGGATTTTAAATAATACTTTATGTTTAATAAAAACCGTTAAAGTATCATTAATAATTATTGCCTCTAATTTATTCATTTTCTTTTCCTCGGAAATTACCAAGAGTTTCTCAAGATCAATTCATTTGTTCACGAAAATGCAAATAAGGATAGTTCTGAAAAATAAATTGATATATTCCTTCATTCACACTCATATTCGGATAAAAATTTTGTAAATATAAAGTTATTGCTTTAAAAAAGTTATCTTGTGATAATTTATTGTTTAGAACTAAATACATAAAAACTAAACTAGCACTGCGCGAAACACCACGTTGACAATGAACATATATTTTTCCTTTATTAATATTGTAATTAATAAATTTTAAACCTGCAATAATTGCATATTTATTAATATCATCAATAAAATAACCATCATCTAAATTTAAAATTAAAGTAGTTGGAGTTTTTTTAAAATTTGGATACTTAATTTCATCATAATACGAAAAATTGTAAGAGATATCTGTTGCTTTTAAAACATAATCAATGTTATTTGGTTGTGAAAATTGATCACCAAGATATAAATTATCAATGATTTTCATTTAATCTTTAA
Source organism: Spiroplasma sp. SV19 (assembly GCF_030060925.1). Classification (NCBI taxonomy): domain Bacteria; kingdom Bacillati; phylum Mycoplasmatota; class Mollicutes; order Entomoplasmatales; family Spiroplasmataceae; genus Spiroplasma; species Spiroplasma sp. SV19. Next base: position 309,381 of record NZ_CP045455.1, on the reverse strand, counting down.
TTTCTAGAATTTTTTTAACATCGCTAGCAATATTCACAACTTTCGGTCCAAAAATACTATGAATTTCAGTTTCATTATATTTAAATCCAAAAGCCCCTGCCGCTTTTGCCAACTCTTCATTAAATAATGTTTTATCTTTCACAACCACTCTTAATCGACTAATACAATTAGCAAAAGTAAGAATATTTTCAACACCACCATATGCTTTAATTATCATTTCTGCTTGCGACAATGGCAGTAATCCATTTCCATTATTAGTATTATCTTGTTTTAATGCTTCTTTTTTTGTTGGTAATGTAACGGCTTTTCCTTCACGACCAGGTGTTTTAAAATCAAAATACTTAATCATCCCATAAAATGTTCCAAAGTAAAGTCCTGCTACACAAGGACCAACAATAAATAATCCTCACACACGTTCGATTCTTGTTACATTTAAAGCATTAACAACAATTCAAGTTACAATACCACTTCCACGTGTTGAAATTTGGGCAAAACCAGCAAGATACATTGTTAAATAAGTTATCCCAGTAAATATTGTATGAATCAAATATAAACATGGTGATGCAAACAAAAAACTAAACTCAATTGGTTCTGTCACTCCCGCTAAGAAACTTGATAATGCCGCAGCAATTAGGACTGAACCTGCCACCTTACGATTTTGTTTTGGAATCATAAAATACATTGCTAATGCGGCAGCTGGTAAAGCAAACATATTAGTTGGAAATGTACCATTAACAATTCAAGTATCTTTTGCCGTAATTAATAACCCATCCCCTAATTTTGCTAAAGCTACATTATAAATTCCTTGAATTTCAACTCCTGCTACATTTTGATATACTGCTCCAACAGCAGTGTAATATAAGAAATAATTAACAACTTGGTGTAAACCAAACGGAATTAATAGTCGATTAGTAAAACCATATAAGAAGGGGCCTCCTGCTCCCATTGCTGCTCATGATTTTCCCACAGAGACTAAACCCGCTGAAATTGGAATTCAAATTAAGGCTAATAACATTCCCAACAATCATGCCACAAGTGTTGCAGCAACTGGTGAAAATCGCGGCCCTCCAAAAAAACTTAATCACATTGGAAACTTAATTCGATAAGTATACTTATGAATTACATAACCAATTAACCCAGCAATCATACCACCAAATGCATTATAATTAAAACCTATTTTACCAAATCGAGTTATTAAACCATACATTTGCGGTTGTTTTAATCACGTTGGATTTAATAATCCAATCATAAATGATGATGAAAAATATAATGCCGCTAAACTTAATAAACCTGATAATCCTGCTGCAAGTTTTTCCTCTTTTGCTAAACCCGCAGCTAGACCAACGGCAATTAAAAAATCAATATTGGTAATGGCAATCATTCCAATATCTTTAATCGCATCAGCAACCGTTTTTAACGTTCCTGTATACGTATTAAAATGTAAGGAAATTGATTGCATTGCATAACCAATGGCACCAATTAATGCCAATAACGGAATGATCGAAACCGGAACAATAATGGCACGGCCAAAAGTTTCTAAACTTCGTCTTATTTTACCAAGAAACATCTTCGTTATATTTCAAATTGCCTTATTTTTTATTGTGTTCATTTTTTAATACCTCCTATTCTTATTTTAGTAAATTAAAAAACAATTAATTTTGCAATTAATTGTTTTTATTTTGCTTAATATTTGTTTTAGTAGTAATTCGTTTTGTCTTAATCTTTTGTCAATATTCTTTATCTAACTCTTTAACCTGTAACCCAATTTGTTCAATAATTTGATCTAAAATAATTTGCACAATGTATTTACCATTCATTGGAAAAATATCAGTATCTAATTGGGTTTCATCAATCACCTTGCCATGAAAGTGATAATCTAATGAATCCTTATCAACAAAAACATTTGAGGATGAAACAATTATTTTTAACATAACAGGTTTGTTTTTAATTAATGTTAAATAACGCTGGACCTTAATATTTCTGCCCCCAATTGTTAAAATTAAGACAACGGTATTTTGATCAAGATTAAAACCTTTTTCATCATATAATGATGATATTAACGTAACATCAAACTGAAAATATAATAGTTGAAAGTAAAAGAACTGTCCCAAGATTTTACTATTGCCAGTTGCAAAAATAACTATTTTTTTAGTTTCATACATTGTCATTGCTACATCATTAATTTTATTAAAATCCAAGGCATTTAAAGAATGAATAATTCCTTCACATAAAGTATTTTTGTATAAACGAGCAACTGGTTGTAAAGTTGTTACTAAAAAATCACTATCAATTGCAAAGAGCTCATTTTTTGCCGCCTTAAAACCATTAATTCCTATTTTTTGAAACAATCGGGTAATTGTTGACAAACTAACATGAAATTTACTTGCTAACTCTTTTAATGTCATATTACTAAAAGCAGTAAAATTATTTAAAATATAATCAGCAATTTGTTGCTCTGTTTTGGTTAATTCATTAAAGTGCAATCGCAATTTATTAAGTAGCATTATTGTTGGTCCTCATTATTATTTTTATAGTTTGGTAAATATGACTTGATATACTATTACTACCTACTATTTCTGGGGCTAATGCAACAATTGTTTGAACTAAAATGTTTAATAATTTGTTCATATTTGTCCTCCTGAGCAGATTTTAATCTGCTTCTTTTAATTAAATAAGATTCTTAACAAAAAAATAAGATTTTTAGATATAAATTTGAAAAATTTTTTACTAAAATAATATAAACAATAAAAAAACAGGTTTAAGTTGGAACAACTTAAACCTGTTTTAATTATTAAGCATCTTCTTTATAATATTTATTTCAAGAAGCAATATCATCACTATCTTCTTTCTTTGCTCCATTTAATGATGGTTCAGTTTCACCATCAACCTTTTTATTTTCAATACTTTCTTTTGTTCGATCAACAATAAATTCATTTTCTGGTGCAGTTCGGTTTTGTAATGATGAAATTTGCATTCTAATTCGCGACATTGTTAAATTATTATCTTTGAATTCAATTATTCATTGAATTGGTAATGCTAAGGGATCAATTTTTTCGGAATTACGAATTAACATTAATAACATATTAATAAATTTTCCAAAACCTTCTTCACCAACCCAATGATTCATTTCTAATGGATCATGTACTAATTGATTTTTTACTAAATCATAATTTGAAGCATGTGCTTCTGTAATTCTCTCAGCTCACTCTGATTCAGAAATTAAATAAAAGTTCGTTGATAAACTACAATTAAATAAATGTTGTTGATTTTTAAATAATGAAAAATTAAATTTATCAACAATAATAGCACTAATACTAATTGTTATACCTGATAAATCAGTTACATCATTCATTCAACGAAAAATTGCTTGAACATAACGAAGAATAAATTTCAATTTTCCCGATGAATAAAGAACTGTTTTTCAACTTTCATAATCAAATTGATATTCTGCATCATGACGAACTTTACGAATATTCTCATCAGGTTCTAAATCTAAGAAGTCCTCAGCTGATAAAATTATCATATCTTTTTTCATACGATTGCTCCCCTATAAATATAACCTATGTATTTAATTTACTAATAAATTATATCACAAATTAAGGAATAAAACTACCGCTTTGATATATAAAATTTTTAGAGATGGTAAGAAATAATTGGAACTTTTAACAATAAATTTTATTCGGGATAACAACAATTATCCCCTCAAACAAAAGACTAAACGTCTTTTTCTTATTTTTTTAAGATCACTGCTCCCATTTTTGTCACAATTATTTTATTATTAATGGCATTGGACTATTATCCCATTTTGAATGAATTCTTTCATAATTATAAAATTTAACATATTCTTTAATATCAATTATTGTCTTATGATTTTAATCATAAGTACCAAATGTTTTACAATTTATCTTTCAACCTAAACAACTTTAAATTCAATTGTTTGTAAAAATTCATCAGTTTTATCGGTATTTGTTTCTTTGTAACTTGGTCCAAAGAAAAAACTATAAGCAAAATTACTTCATTCAAAATTGATTGCATTATCCTCTGAATAATATCCACTTTTACTTTGTTTTCAAAACAATTGAAAAGCAAATGATTTTGTTTCTTTTATTAAATTGATTTTTCCATCAACGATTCTAATAATACTATTTAAATTCACTGTTGAGTTTAATGTACTTACAAATATACTAAAAACTTTTATAAAAACTTGTTTTAAATTAAAACTGACAGTATTATTTAAAGAAACAGCTGTCTTTATTAAATTGTCAAAATCATCTTGGTTCACTTTAAAAACAAGTTTGTCATTGTATGTTTCAATTTGATAATACTGTCATAACTGCATTGTTGTTTTCGCAAATTGATTTAAGTCTTCATCAATTTTTGCTTTTTCTTTTATTAAATAAATCTTATTTTTTAAATCTATCCTTGTGCTCTTAAATGGTAGGTTTTCAATTGTTAAAGTATCTGGTCTAAAATAGGCCATAATACCCTTAACATAATAATCTTGTATAGTCCTTGGGCTAAAATAATTTTGCTTATAAAATTCCAAAAAATTCTCGGGTGTTAATTTCTCAGCATTATAACCTTCCCCAGCCCACGGTAAAACCGAATTGGATTTAAGCATCCTATTATAGAGTTGAAACTCCCTATCATAATCATAACTGTAGTCTACTCTTCACATCCCAATCCGACCCTTAAATACAATCCCTATTGCCCTTAATTCTTGCTCAATATGAGGTCAAACAGTATTTGAAACATATATTCTATCAAAACTGATGTTTGATTTAGCAACAGCATTATAGTTTTTCTTTTTAAAAAGCTCATCAATAAAAGCAATAAAATAGTTTTCAAGGTCCTCCTGAATACCGTTTAAAGCTTCAATATCATTGCAAATAACAACTAAACCATCAATGCTATCACGTTGTTCAAGGTTTTTAAATTTAATTTGGTATGAAACCTTGAAATTAATTGTAATTCCCATAATACTATTATTATTAACGGTAAGTAATTTTGCTAAATTATCAAAATTAATATGACTTAACGTAAACATAATATCATTTGGTTCAATTGATAATGGCATTGTATGCAAATAAAAATTAGAATATTCATTTGCAATTTCACGATTAATATTTTCAAATTCTGTTTTGAATCCAGTTACTAATTGATCAAGAAAACGTCACTGACTAATTTTTTTTCCTACTAAGGTTAAATTATCATGTTTTTTTACATTATCAACTAATTCTTGAAATTTTGTAATTTGATCAGGATAAGTGTTAATATCAATTGTTGCTTTTTTATCTCATCATGCTTTAAAAGTTTCTTTTACTTTTTTCATAATTTTATTGATAATTTCAACATCATTTGTACCTTCTCCAGCATCATCATCAGGAACATGCTTTGGATGACTATTACAACTAATAATGCTATTAACCGTTGGTACTAATAAACCAGCACTCGTTAAAATCGTTAACAATTTTTTCATTTTTAAATCCCCCTTTTGTAAAAAACATTTATATTTTAATTATTATATTTATTATTATATTTAAAAAAAAAAAAAAAAAAAAACAAGAGGGTCATCTTTGTTTAATCATGTTTATATAAGTGCTTCCTTACTAAAAATCCGGACACATTATTCATAATGATAAAATATAAAAAAATTATCAATTGAAATAAAACTGCATAATCAATTAAAAAAGATGAGGAAATAGATTTATTAAAAAGCTATATCGGAGTTTAAAATCAATCAAAAAGAAACCATTAAAACAATCAAAATCTTAACTGAAAAATATTCTTTAAATAAACGAAAGATTTTTAAACTCCTCAATATTTCTAAATCAACATATTACTACAATATAAAAAATCAACAAAATTAGAGTATAAAGATGAAGCAAGATATCAAAAACTAATAAAAATGCAAAAATAAAATTTCAATGCCCTAGGTGCTAATTTAATAATAAAACATCAAAAATACGAACAATTAAATTCGTTTTCTACTACCGAAAAACCTGCTGGTAACTATATGTCCAAAGGAGTTGTCAAACGAATTAAACAAAAATATGATATATATCCAAGTTTTTACAAAATAAAAAGAAAAATTAAATCTAAATCCAGTAATGATCAACCAATTTTTGTACAAAATTATGAATTAAACCAATTAAATCGTAATTTTAAAATTTACCAAAAAAAAATAAAATATGAGTATTAGATGTAACATTTATTATTCAAAAAACTACTAAGGAAATCTATTATCGCTGTTCTATTCAGGATTTATATGATAGAAAATTATGCCAAGTTATTTATTCAAAAAAATGATAGTAATTTAATAATAAACACAATTAAAAAAGCTATTAAGAAAAATAAAAAAGATCTAAATGGTCTACTCCTCCTCCTAGATCAAGCAAGCGTACATATCTGCCAAAAAATGAGAAATTTTTGTGCCAATAACAATATTACCTTAGATTTCTCTAATGTCGGAACGCCATTAGATAATGCTGTTAAAGAAAGCGAACATAGTCGATTTAAATGTGAATTTCTCTATCCTAATATTAACAAATTATTTTTCTTTAATAAAGAAAGTTATAAGTTCTGAACAATTCTTACTTAAGTTTAAGAAGAAAAACCTAATTTTTGATTTCAGAATGTTCATGCAGTATATACGATAGCACTATGCTTTGAATGTCCAAAACTAAAGCCTAAACTTCATCACATAGTAACATTTTGTATTGAAAAACTACGACTTCCTGTAGATGCATAGTTAAAATCTAGTTTTACCCAATAAGAGCGAAAATTTTGCAGAGAAAATAATTCAAGATCTGGCAAAGTTTTAGCAATATCACTTTGTTTAAAATCTTGTAAAAGTCTATTATAAACATCTGCAAGATTTACAAGATTTTTACCTTTTCAGCGTTTTTCGACTTCATCAAATAAACTTCTTGAAATATAAAAGGTACTTCAACCTAATAATTTTAAATCAACATTATAATATTTAAGAAATGCAACAATAATATTTCCGAAGCTAGTTAATTTTGTTGTTAAACCATTTTGTGATATGTTAATTTGAATCATTAATGGTTTATTATCATTAAAACCACTTGCTAACAGTGGTAAACCAGCAACAATTATTTTATTAAAATTAATACTAAAAGTTCCCAAAATTAAGTCCTTACTTGTATCTTCAAAAATTTTCATATTTGATTGATAAAACTTAACAAAATTTTCCGGCGTTAAACCAACAGGTTGTTTTCCTGACCCTGCTCATGCAACTGAAGTCTGATATTTCATCCTATCTTTTAAGACAGTTCAAATCCAACAACCATTGATTTCCTAAAAACAATTTTAATTAAGTTCGAAATGGTGGTGAATATTGTAACGTTCCAGTAATATTAGATAAACTATTTAAATATAACTCTTTCACCATAAAATATTTATCATCAATTTCAAAAGGAGCTTTAATCTCATAATTAACAGCAGGAACATAATTAAATTTTGAATAATACTGTGGGTCTCCTAAAATAAAAATTGCTTGATACCCCTTTTCAGTTGCTTTAGTTTCTAAAAATTTAATTAATTGAGTTCCAATCTTTTGTCCTTGATATTCTTTCTTAACTGCAATTGGTGCTAAACAAAGTAAGTTATTATTATCATTAATTGTAACAGTGCTTAAAAAAGCATGTCCAACAATTTGATTATTAATAATAGCAACAACATCAAACGATGCATCATACTCAGGTAATAATCTTAAATTATCAACTAAAATATGTTCAATAACATCTTTCTTATCATTAGTATTAAATGCTTCAAAAATAAGTTCTCTTGTCTCTTCTTTTTTGTGTTCTTTAATTGTTCGAATTTCCATAGTTTTTATCCTTCTTTAATATAATTAATTATACCGAAATATATAATATTTTAAAATGTTTCCTCCTACTAAAGTTGCAATTACATCGTCTCTTGTGTCATACACTAATTTCCCTGCATTAAAAGTAATTAATGTTGGTAATAAATAACTATTGATACAAACATAATGTATATCAACAATATCACAATTAAAAAAATAGGATTAAAACTAATCCTATTTCATTCTCTTTATTTATAATTTATTATCCCCTTTTTTATATGGAGATTTAACAAGTGTCCTTTTAAATTAGTTTTCCAAAATTTGATCAAAGATAATATTATTTTTAGAAATAATATTATATGGTTTTAATTGATATATTTTATAATTTTTCAGATTATGGATTATCTTATTATGCTTCATAATAAAAAATCTAACACTAAAAACAAATATGCCATTATTTATAAATATTTCCATGCAACTTCGATCTACCAAAATTCTAATCGTTTTAATAACTATATTTTCTTTTTAATTACAGGAGGTAAATTATTAATATCATTATAATCACAATTACTTCTGTCAATTTTAAAAATGTTATTTGAATAACTAATAATAATTTTTTTAGTTTGGGGATTTTTAATTATAATTTCAAAATTATCTAAAATATTATTTGCAATAATCTCAAATAATCCATTATTATAGTGATTATTCTTAATTTCCCTAACTCTTAGTTGTTCAAGTTCTTCAATTGGATTTTGATAAATTTTATTATTTGCGATAAAAATCTCTCTAGGTATTGTTAACTGATAGTTTCATACTTTGGAATGTTTTAAATTAGAAGCCGAATTTCCTAATCATCCCATTAGCATTTTTTTATTTGAATTTTGAAAAATTTGTGGAGCATAAAAATCAAACCCATAATCTAATTTAGAAAGATTTGACAAGTTTGAAAGATTAAAATGCTCATCAATTGTTAAAGTTTTATAATAGACAAAATGTCCTCCATCATTTAGTGAATGATATCTTTCTGCACAAAATATAATTGCTTCATATCCATTATAATTTAAATAATTTGGACACTCAAGCATATAATTTGGTAATTCTTCCTTTAAATTAAGTTCTTCATTACGAATAAATAATCATTTATCTTTTATAAATTTATATATACTTATAACACCATTATTATCTTTTGTCTGAGCACCATTTAGCATAAATTTATTAATCCCCTTTCTGATTATGATAGGGTCCCGAAAATGTCCCGAATATTTTGTCAGGTCCTCTTCAAAAAGGATTTTTTTAATTGTTCTTTTATTGAGGAAATCAATTTTTGCATTAATTGTATATGCTGTTCTTTTTTTATTTCCTATTTTAACATTTCCTGTATAAAAAATTTCAAAACCATTATTATATTCTGCACTCCCTGAAAAAGTACCATCTTGATCAAATTTACAACTTGGAGTAACTACGATTCCTTCATATTTATAATCAATAAAATTTTTTGTTGTATATAAACATCATGATTTTTTCTTATGTTCTGATGAATATGGAACATTTTGCATAAAAATATAATATATATCATTAACTTTAATTAAACCATTAGGGTCATTGATAAGCCCTGAAAATGATGATAAGTGAAATTGATTAGTATATCAGTCCTTTTCTTTTTCAATATGCATTTCTTCAAATAAAATTAAATCATTTTCATTTAGAAAATTTGTTGGTTTCTTTTTCATAGTGCTCCTTTATTGTCTTCATTCAATAAAACTTCATTTAAAATAATATGGATTATAATAACTAATTCTATATTCAACAATATCACCATATATTTCATATGTTTTACCAACATCTACTATTGAACATGAAATATTTGCTGTATCAAAATATGTTGATAAATCCTTATTCATTTTTCATCCATATAAAAAATTTTTTTGAAACATGACTTATTTTTAATTTTGTAATATTTTCAATATATTTGAATAAACCATTATCTTTTAAGTATTTTTCATTAAAACTTTGAAAATAATTTAAATTTAAAAAGCTTTCTTGATAAACAATAATTTTATCATCAATTTTTCTATTACATTTAAAATGCAGGAATTTATGATTTGTCTTGATATTAAATAAATTTTTAAACTTTGAATTCATTTCATGAATTTTAAAAGCATAATATGAACTGATGGCGTTTGGATATAATTCTCTAAAACTAAATAAATTATTATTTGTTAATTTATCCATAACTACAAATCCTTTCCCATTGACGGCTTTTACAAGTTGTAGTTCAATCAATTTATTAAATGCCCTTTTAATTGGTTGTTCAGAAAAATGAAATTTAGTTTTTAAAAATTGCTGACTTGGTAAAGTTTCACCATTTTTAACTCTATTTTCTCTAATTAATAACATTAAATAATCAAATATAATATTTCATTTTTTGCTAGTTGTCATATATTTACCTCCTGATAAATATATTTTACTTATTTTTTAAATGCTGTTTTAAACTTTCTTTACCTCATTTTGTTTTTAATAGTCCAAATGCAGTTCCTGCTGTTACAATTGTTGAAATGCTCATCGCAATAATAGCATGTCCACCCATAGGAACATTTTGCAAAATAGAGTTAATATTATTTTGCTCAAAAAATTGCCTTGTATGTGTTGTTGTTCAATCAAATTGAACAAGACCAATTCATGATGCACTACCTAAGGAATTTGCAACGGTATGACTCATTCCAAGTCATCAACCACCAACCATTGCCCCAATTGCTGCAGATATAAATAATGGTTTAACTTGTAAATTTATTCCAAACATTGCAGGTTCGGTTATTCCGGTATATGCCCCAATAACTCCTGAAAGCCCCTGTGATTTTTCTTTTTTTTCTTTAGTAAAAAAGATAAACATTAATGCAGCTGTTCCTTGGGCAATATTAGAAACACATGCAATTGGTGTAATAAATGTAAATGTATGACCATAATGTAATTGTGAATCAACAATTAGTTGGGTTTCTATTGGTAAAAATCCTTGGTGTAAACCAGTTACAACTAGAAATGGATAAATCCCAGCAAATAATGCTCCCCCAAAACCAATCATATTTCAATTGGTATATTTAAAGATTGCTTGTAATCCTATGGAAAGACCTCTCCCAATAATCTCACCTAATGGTCCTATTACTCAAAATGCTAATCATGTTGAAATTATTACAGTTCCCAATGGAACAATAATTATTCCAATAACATCAGGAACAAATTTTCGCATTAATTTTTCTAATGAACACGACAATAATAACACTAATAAAATTGGGACAATTTGAGCCTGATATCCAACTAATTTAATTTTAAAAAAGCCAGTAAATATTGTGTAATATATACCAACAATTTCGTTTTCTTTCGGAATAATAATATTTGTAGGAGGATTTAATGGATCAATTCCCATCTCTAATAAATAATTTAATCATGCCTTATGAATTGCTTTATCAATAATCTCCTGATCAGCATTTATATTAAATTCTAATAAAATTGGCGTATTAGTTGCATAGCGATTTAATAATCCTGGTGATATTAATATTAACCCCATCGCAACTCCTAGAAATGGATTTGCCCCCATTTTTTTCGCGGTCGTATATCCCACAAACACAGGAATCGAACCTAAAATTGCTCCACCAATAACATCAAATAATTTAATAAACCCGGAAGTAGGTGTTATGGACTTAACAAGAGACATTAACGCTAGCGACATTCCCCCTGCAATAAAAACAGGAATTAGAGGAACAAAAATTGTGGAAAATGAATTTAACCCTTTTTTTGTCACCATAAAAATATTAGTTTTAAAATTTAATTCCTTTCTTCATAATTTTTCTTTTACTTTGTTATCAAATGGATCTGAAATATTAGTTTCATTTAATTTATAGACCTTATAAAATTTATCAACAAGACCGGTACCAATTATCAATTGATGTTGATTATCAACGCAATTGTATCCTTTGAAAAGTTCAATCTGTTTTAATTTTGATACATTTACTAAAGTGATATCTTTTACATAAAAACGAAATCTTGTTGCACAATGAAAACATTCTTTAATATTTTCTTTACCACCAACTGCTTCATAGAAATCTTGAAGATAATTATTTCAATCAATTTTTTTGATATAAATCCCCCCTTCACATCAATAATAGCAAGACTCAATTTAAATAAAATACCTATGATTATAGGTTTTTTAAATTCTATATGTAATAACAAAAAAGAAATATTTTAAAAATATTTCTTTTCTATTTTTCTTTATTAAAGAAAGTTATAGGTTCTGAATAATTCTCACTTAAGTTAAGAAACAAAACCTAATTTCTGTTGTCAAAATGTTCATGCAGTATATACGATAGCACTATTCTTTGAATGTCCAAACCCAAAACCTAAACTTCATCACATAGCAGCATTTTGTATTGAAAAACTACGAGCTCCTGTAGATGCATAGTTAAAATCTAGTTTTATCCAATAAGAGCGAAAATTTTGTATAGAAAATAATTCAAGATCTAGCAAAGTTTTAGCAATATCACTTTGTTTAAAATCTTGTAAAAGTCTATTATAAACATCTGCAAGATTTACAAGATTTTTACCTTTTCAGCGTGTTTCAACTTCATCAAATAAACTTTTTGAAATATAAAAACTAGTTCAACCTAATACTTTTAAATCAACATTATAATATTTAAGAAGTGCAACAATAATATTTCCGAAGTTAGTTAATTTTGTTGTTAAACCATTTTGTGATATGTTGATTTGAACCATTAACGGTTTATTATCATTAAAACCACTTGCTAACAATGGCAACCCAGCAACAATTATTTTGTTAAAATTAATACTAAAAGTTGCCAAAGTTAAGTCTTTACTTGTATCTTCAAAAATTTTCATATTTGATCGATAAAATTTAACAAAATTCTCAGGCGTTAAACCAGCAGGCTGTTTTCCTGATCCCGCTCATGCAGCTGGAGTTTGATATTTCATTCGTCAATCTGGTAAATTTACATTAATACTATTTTCATTATTTATTGTCGCAGTTTGTAAATCTAAAATATCTTGAGTAGAATCATAATTTACTGATTCCATAATTTCCTTTGTCACAGCATTGTCTTTAAACATGGCATCTAAAAAAGTTAACATATTTTTATTAATTAATGTTGTATCATGTTTGTAATAAACACTAAACTTTTCATATGTTTCTTTAAAAGCGACATTTTGGTCAATGATAATTTCAGGATTCTTATTAATAAAATCAATTAAAACTTTTCCAATTTTATTAGTTAAATCAAGCATTAACGTTTTAATCAAATTAGGATTATTTGTAATAACATATTTAATGTTAAATCTTGTTGGATTAGTTAATGTTTTAAATGATCCCGTATAACCAAAACTATAATTTACCACAACTGCTTTTAAATCCTTAATTGGTTCTGTGGTTAATTTTTCTAATTGTGTTAAATCAACATAATTCACTTTTAGAGTTGAAGGACTAGTTTTAAAAGTAAACGGCATTGAGTCAACATAATAATTAGAATATTCATTGGCAATTTGTCGATTAATATTGTCAAAAACTGATTTAAAATTATTTTCAAAAAAATTATTTATTTGTTCACCAAAAACAGTTTTTAAATCCAAGTCATCTTCTTTTTTACTTGAATTAACTAAACCAAATAATTGATTTAACTCCGGAATTTTATAATCGTCAATATTAAGAACGGCTTTTTCATTTGCATAATTTAGAAATGCTGTATGAGCTTCGTTCATAATTGATAATAACACATCTAAATCTTTTCTAATATCATTATCATCTTCAGCAGGATTAACATCTGGTTTAGTTGAGCAACTAATAACTGTTGTAACTCCCGTTGTTATCAAGGAACAAGTTCCTAATAAAGCCAATACTTTTTTCATATTTTAACCCTCTCTTGTAAAAATTATTTATACTTTAATTGTATTTAAAAAAAAAAAAAAAAAAAAAGTGGGTATACTTTGTTTTTATGTAGAATTAAACTATTAATTTTGGGAGGATGTGTACTTCTAAGTGAGAACAAAAAAATAATTTCTTAAAAATAAAAAAATGTTTTACTTAAAAACATTTTTAACTTGTGGTAAAAACTCAGCAATTTGTTCTTTGGATAATACTTCGGTAAAAAGGTGTTCACGAACACCATTATCAACAACAGAAGTTGTTGTTGAATTAGCAATTTTTTTTAATTCTAAGACACTATTCCCCATTGCCACAGTATAACCAACACTTTTCGCAAGTTCAATATCATTGTAATTATCTCCATAAAAAATAAATTGATGAGGATCATATCCTTTTAATTCACATAATTTTTTAAAAGCATTTCCTTTATTGATATTTAATGCTTGAATATCAAACAAGTCTTTTTGTGAAAATACTCCTTCAATTTGATCTTTAAATGGTTCATTAATAAACTGAACACGGTCTAATTCGGCTGTCGAGTTAAATGGAAATAAAATTTTTAAAACTTGAATATCATTATTTTTTAATAATTCTAAATAATTTGTTTCAGTATCTAATGGGATCTGATAATTATTATCAACTAATTGTTCATTATATTTCATCATCAAGGCAATTCGTTTTGAATGAGGATGACCATAAATCATACTTGCTGTATAAACAATATGATCAATATCATGTTCTAATGCCATCGTAAGAATTTTAATTGCTAAATCTTGCGATAAGGTCTGTTGATATAAAACTTCATTGCTAATAGGATCTCGAATTAAAGCACCATTACAAGAAATAATTGGTGTTTTAATTTTTAATTTTGCAAAATATTCTTTTGCCATTAAGTCCAACCGACCAGATGCTAAAAACAAATGATAATCACTAACTAACTGGTATGTTTGTAAAGCTTCATAAGTTTCTTCATTAATTACATAACCTTCACCGGCTATTGTTCCATCTAAATCGGTAATAACATAAGGATATTTTTTAAAAAGATTCATATAACCTTCTTCCTTTCTAACTATCTACCTTTAATTATAAAACTAAATGAACCGTTTTCGTAAATTAATTTTAATGTTTTGGTCTGTTTCAACCATTAATTCTTGCTTTGACATCCCTTTAAAAGTAATTCATCCTAATCCTGCAATAAATAAAGAATAATCTCCTGGCTCTTTAATTATAATTGTTTGTTCTTTTCAGGTATGATAATCTTTTAATCTTAGCGAAGCGTGCATCAAGTGGTGCTTAAAATAATGCTTTTTATTTGCCAGTTTTGTTCGATGTAATGTAATATTATTATTTTTATAAAAATGAAAGCTTGTTCTTAACCCTTTTAAAAAAGAAAAACTTGCTAGACCCTCATAAAAAATCGTTTGCTCAGGATTTAATTGAAATGTAATTGGTTTTAATAATTTATTAGTAATCATTTTCTTATCATTATGCTCTAGATAAGACATAATCGTATGGTTATTAACAACTCCTGGGGTATCATAAATTTTATGTTTAGTTCCTAATTTAACTTCTATATTGCCAAGTGTTGTTGCAATATTATTAGAAACTGTTATTTTTTGTTGATAATTTGTTAATTTAATTAAACTATTTAACAAGGTACTTTTCCCTGTATTTGAACTACCAACAAAAACAATGTCCTCTGTTTGATGCTTTATATAGCGGTATAATTCATCTAGTGAATAATTTTTTAGCCCACTAACTAAAATAATGTCCTCAATCCTTGCAAATAAAGGTGAGTTAATAAAAAGTGTTTCAACAAAACTAAGAATTTGGTTATTATTAATTAATTTTTGAATTAAATCAATTTTATTAATAATTAGTGTTACTTTATTATTTTGCAAGATTTGTTCTAACGATAAGTTTCGTGAACCATCTAAATCATAAATATCCAAAACATAAAAATAATGGTACTTTAAACCAAAATTATCATTAAGATTTGCTAAAAAATCAGTTTCATTTAAATCATAATCAATTAATTCATTATAATGTGTCAATCGAAAACAACGATAGCAATAATCTTGTGTTAAATTTTCAACATATCCAATTTGCCCTTCCTTAATGTTTTGCAAAATAACACCGCAACCCTGACATTTTTTACAAGATATCATAATCTAACCCATATTCTCCTTCATCAAAGAATCCTTTATGCAAAATGTTTTTTTGTGCTAATCGCTTGTAAACCAAACTTTCTAGTAAACGGATAAATCGATTTGACTCATCAACTCCCGTTACAGGAACAACCAGAATACTTTCCATATGCGCACGGTTAGCAAATAAAACATCAGTAATTAACTGATCACCGACCATAATCATTTCATGAGGATTAACATTAAATTGTCGTGAAATAATACGAAAATATTTTAATAATGGTTTTTTTGCATTCCAATAATAATGTTTAATTCCTGCTTTTAACGCAAAACGTTCTACACGTTTTCGCGCATTATTTGAAACTAACACAAATCTCATTCCTAAGTCTTGGACCTTTTGAATTAAATTTAAATTATCTGCATTTGGAATTCCACGATAAAATGGCGTTAAAGTATTATCTAAATCACAAATAAAAACTTTAATTCCATGTTTTTTTAATGATTCAAGATTAATTTTATTAACATTTTGAACATAAATTGATGGTTTAAAATAATTTAATAATAAATTTTGATTCTTTTTTTTCCCAAAAATTTTTTTAGCCATTATTTAAAAACCCTCATTTCCTTCTTTTACTATTATACCAAGATTCAAAAAAAAAGTTATTCCTTTCCTCTTAAAAATAACTTTTCAAATAATTTAATGGATTGTAATTTCATTAATAAGATACTTATCATGCTGTAATTCAACAACAATTTTAATAATCTTATTATTAATTTCATATTCAAAAACATTGTCAATTGTCTGTGATAATACCCCTACTTGTAAGGCATTAAAAGTTTGCTGCATTGTTACTTGTAATTGTTGTTGACTAACATTAAAATCATTAATATATTGATTTATTGTTTTAAATGCTCCTTCAATTCCTATAATATTTTCTAAAATATCTTTTAAATAAAATATTGGTGTTTTATCAACAATTACATTATTTTTAAACCCTAAAATTGCAAATAAATTATCTGGATCTAATAATGCATCTTGTAATAAATATGAGTCATTACTTGTTGGTGTTAAAAAACTATCAAATAATTGATAAACATCTTGAGCATTAACAAATGCTGGTTTGGTAATTGCCTGATTCAAATCTGTTACAACATCAACAATACTTTTTGTTCCGATGATGTTTGTAAACTGGTTTGCTGGCATTCATTTTTGTAACGGATCATTTAGCATTGTTCTTAAATTTTTAATATTAGCTAACGGTGAATCTGGTACTATCATTTTTAAAATATCGCCCAAAATATCGCCCTGATATAATGCTGAAAACAAATCCTTAATTGCAGCAGAATCTGCTTTAATTTTATCAATTACTGGCTTAATATTTGCTGGAAGTTGATTAGCTATTAAGTCGTTACTTAAAAATGCAACCATATCGTCTAATGTTTCTTTTGCTGAAATTGTATTAATTAAATCTCATACCACATTACCAAGATAAATCTTAATAGATCCTAATATTTCAAGTGGCATATATTTATTAATAAAAACTTTCCCTATTGCTGATAATCCTGCTGGAGTCAAATTTTCCTTTGACAAGAAGGCAATATTAGCCAAAGGACTTGCTTCAATTTGATGATGTTCAGAACTTTGAAACAAAATTGCAATTAAACTACGGATTCCTTCACCATTGGTACTAGTTAACCTAACTGATAAATCATTAAAAATTTTTTTGAAATCAATTTTCGAATTTAACTTATAAGTTGTCGTACGAACAGTATTAATTTCTGCTCAAGTTGGACTTTGTGTTGCATCAAATTGATCAAGGTAAGTTAAAATAATTCGAACAAAACGAATAACTTCACTAATTGCTGTCAAATTATTCAAGATATTAAATTTAAATGCAATTTTGTTATTCATTACATCAACAATTGTTGTTCCAAATTGATTCAATGCATCAAGATAATTTTTTAGCATTTCCTTGCAGATTTGCTTTATCTTTATAGTCAAAACGTTCTGTTTGACCAGTTAATTCATTAACAGCGTTAACAAGACCAATTACGCCCGACGTTAAAACCTCTTGATAATTCATATTTTTGTAAATTGAATCATCAAAAGCATCACGAAAAGCAATTAAGGTACTTTGGTCCAATAAATCGTTTGCAAATCTTAAAATTGTTGGTGATAAAAACTCTGACAATAAGTTTCCATCAATAACTAATGATAAAACACCAGCTAGTCCTTGGTTAGCAATCATATCTAACATCGTTGAACCCATAGATGCAATTTGATTAATTGTACTATTTGCACTTTCTGGTTTAATAGTATTTGTTAAAACTAAATTAGTTGTTAAATCATGCTTCAAATAACTTTCACCATAATACCGATTAAACAACTCGGCATAACGGTTATAATCATATAGATTTTCATTTGTATCAGGTTGTTGTGGTAAATCTTTTAAATACATTAGTTGGACAAAATTATTCATTAAATAATTAAAATCATACTGATTTTCATTACTGATATAAGCAATTTTAGCAATTTGACTATTTAAAGCCAACAAACTAGTTTGTGAATGTGGAACATCTGAATTAATAATTCCGTTATTTGTGCAAGCAACAACTGGTACTGTTGAAGTTGTTAATAAAGAAATTGTTCCTAAATATGCTAATAACTTTTTCATTTTATGTTCACCCCTTTACCGTCGCATAATAATGTTCCATTGCTAACTGATGCACTTCACGAGTTGGATGCACATCATCAAAAAAGAAATAGTCATTAATATCTGCATTAACAGGAATATTAGGATTTCGTTTTGCATTTAAAACACCTGTTTCTAAAATTTTCATAAAATCCATATCTAAGGTATTAAAATTAACTTTAAGTTCTGCCTTTGCGTGTTTAGCCTTAAATTCCTCCATTAAAACTGGTAAATTATCATATAATCCTCATTCTCGAACAGCATGTTCATAATAGCGATTAGCTTCTTCAATCACATTTTTAACTCGAAAATGAAATTCGGTCGAAAGATCATTTGCTCGTTGTTTTAACTTAGCATCACTATTAACATAACGTGGTACCAAACTAACATTTGGTGCATCAGAAAAAATAATTTTTCTAATCCCATTATTTAACAATGTAAATAATGCTTCTTGGATTCGCTCAACACTCTGCTTCATTAATGCTAACTCTGTTTGAGGGTCAGAAGTATCAACTAATTGAAATAAATCATTACCCCCAATTTCCATAAAAACTAAATCAGTTCCTCGTAATTTATGTTGACTAACTAAAGCACGAGCTTGCTTTTCAATCGTAACTTGATTTAATAGTAAACCCCCCATTCCAGCAACATCAGCAGCAGTAGCCCCACCAATTGCGTAATTACGACCAAACTGAGAATCATTATCATTTGAAATCCCTGGTTTAATGGGTTTAAAACCTAGTTTATCATTTAATAAAACACCCGCTGTCTTACCATTACTAAAACTTCCATATTGATAATTTTCTACCTCAGTTTCATTATCAGTTCCTAATTTAAAATCAACCTTAAAGTTATTTTTTACTAATTTTTCAATCCCATGGGAATCACTTAAACTATCTCCTAAAATATAATAATTTGTAAATTCTAAATTACTTTCAGCATCATCAATTGCCTTTGATGTATCAATATTTTTCCCAATTAATAATACTGCATCATTGGGCTTGAGACGTCGATCTTGAGCAATTGTACAACTAATTACCGTAACTGTACTAACTGTTGTTAAAGTAAAGACTGTTAACAATGTAAAAATTTTTTTCATTCATATTTTCTCCTTTATTAATTTTTAATAATGATAATCACAATCACTGGTAATATTGCAGCTAATAAAAATGGTCACATTAAAACAAAAACAGTTCCAGCTCTTGTTGTATCTAATGCACTAACAAAATTTGGATGATACAAATCATTAACCGTAATTGGCGCAATAATATCTTTTTCTGTTAATGCGGTATTAATAAAAATAGTATCACCACCCATTGCTGTCATTGCATAAGCCAAATTTTTTAATTGCATATTTAAGAATCAAATCTTATTATTGACAAGATATGTTCCAATTGATTTATTTACAACTAAACCATTAATATTAGGTCCTGTAATATCAACCATCTGATCATAATTATTTTGATTATTGATTGTTTGTTGAACAAGCGCATGATGATGTAAAGCACTACTAAACATTTGATTAATGCCCCCACTCTTAAACATTCACTGGATTCCCGTGTTAACATAACCATAAGAATGAAACTTCACTGCAACACTTTTATCAAATTCAATTAAATCAAGGCCAACATTATATAAATCAATGTTTTCCCGATTGGTAATCGTTGACCCTCAACGATTATTGAACCAAGTATCAGCAAATGCTAAATATTCTTTTTTAATTGCATCATTTTGGTTAGGATTCTCATAAAAATTTAGCGATGATAAAATATCTGCTTCATATGATGATTTTAAAACAGTATTGACAAGCGTCTCATAAATCTTAACATTACTATTTATAACAAACTTTCCTTGAGGAAAAGCACGTTGAATTTGTGTTTTTAAACTATTTATAAATTTTAAGGATTCTAATCCCATTCCCGGAATAGTTAAACCAACTCCTAATATTAAAAAAATGCTAAGAATTCCAGTTAAAATTCCTAGTCAAATAAATTTTATTTTCTTTGAAAGATTACTTAACATCTTATTTTTCCTTCTCATTTTATATAATTATTTTTAAAGATAAGATAAACCCATCAAATTTAGTTATCATTATTATAACCAAATAATTATAAAAAGAAAGTGGTTTTTAAAATTTAATAAAAGAACTCATAAAATTAATTAAACAAAAATTAAAAAAATGACATTATTTTTTTGTCATTTTTTTAAGACACGTTATTTTTTACAATATCTGATAACTTTTTTATCTTACGTTCATCCCTTTATTATCTCATAATAATGTTCCATTGCTAACTGATGAACTTCACGCGTTGGATGAAAATCATCAAAAAAGAAATAATTATCAATACCTGCATCAGCAGGAATATTAGAGTTTCGTTTTGCATGTAAAACACCTGTTTGTAAAATATTTTTAAAATCTATATCTAAAAGATTAAAATTAACCTTAAGTTCAGCGTTTGCATGTTTAGCCTTAAATTCTTCCATTAAAACTGGCAAATTATCATAATATCCTCATTTTCGAACAGCATGCTTATAATAGCGATTAGCTACTTCAATCACATTTTTAACCTGACCATGAAATTGGGTCGAAAAATCATTTGCCCGTTGTTTTAACGTAGCATCACCATTAACATAACGTGGTACTAAACTAACATTTGGTGCATCAGAAAAAATAATTTTTCTAATCCCATTATTTAACAATGTAAATAGTGCTTCTTGGATTCGTTCAACACCTTGTTTCATTAATTCTGCATCTTTTTGAGAATCAGGAGTTTTAATTAATTGAAATAAATCATTTCCACCAATTTCCATAAAAACTAAATCAGTTTCTCGTAATTTATGTTGGCTAACTAAAGCACGAGCTTGCTTCTCAATCGTAACTTGGTTTAATAAAAAACCTTCTATTCCAATAACATCAGCAGCAGTAGCCCCAGCAATCGCATAATTACGACCAAACTTAGTAGGATCTGTATCGTGTGGAATCCCTGGATTAATGTCCTTAAAACCTAATTTATCATTTAATAAAACCCCAGCCGTCTTACCATTACTAAAACTTCCATATTGATAATCGTCTAACTTGGTTTTATCATCAGTTCCCAATTTAAAATTAGCATCTAAGCCTTTTTTCATTAATTTTTCAAGTCCGTGAGAATCACTTAAACTATCCCCTAAAATATAATAATTTGTAAATTCTAAATTACTTTCAGCATCATCAATTGCTTTTGATGTATCAATATCTTTTCCAATTAATAATAGTGCATCATTTAAATCAAACTGAACATCTTGAACTGTACAGCTAATTACCGTAACACTGCTTAACTGTTGTTAAAACAAAAGCAGTTAATAATCTAAAAATTTTTTTCATATAGATTTCCTCCTTAATTAATTTTTAATAATTATAATTGCATACTTAAAAACTAAACCTTATTAATTATTAACAAGATAAAATATATTTTAATTGATTTATTTACAACTAAACTATTAATATTAGGCCCCTGTATTTTCACCATTTGATCAGGATAATTATTTTTATTATTAGTTGTTTATTGAACAAGCACATAATGATGTAAAGCAGCATTAAACATTTGGATAATGCCCCACTTAAACACTTGCTGAACTTGCGTGCTAACAACCATAAGAATAAAACTAAACTGTAGCACTCTTATAAAATACAATTAAATCAAGTCTATCATCATATTAATCAATGTTTATGCAATTAAGAATTATTGCTTTTTAACGACTATTAAATCAAGTATCAGTAAAAACTAAATACTTTTTTAATTATTTTATTTTAGTTAAAATTTTCATAATTATTATTATTATTATTATTATTATAAACTAAATAATTATGAAAAAAATAGTTTTTAAATTAAATTATGACAATTTAATTCCTTTGCAAAAATATCCTATCGCTACTCCCACAAAAGCACATGACACACTATCAAAACAAACAGAAGTTATTGTTGTTCATCATGATGTATATTCATTTAAAAAACCTGGAAATAATGTTATAAAACTAGTAATCCCAAAAATTAAACCAACAATCCCAAAAATAAAGCTTCAAAAATCACAACAAAATGAATAACGTTCACATTTTAATACTTCTGGTTTATCACAACGGTCTTCATTTTTAGTTATTTTATACAATTTTACTCCATAATAATAAGCAATCATTGCACTTAAAACACTTAAAAAATCACAACAAATTGTTGTGGCTGTTAAAGCAAATGATTGATGATCACGGACAGTACTATCCATACTTCAAAATGGTTCTAACGCTAAAACACTTAATATTCCAAACGTAACACCTAAAAAGCCAAAGGTAAAACTTAAAATATCGGCTAATATAATTGATTTCTTTAATTGCTGTAGCATCATAGTCCTCATATATTTTCTATCTAATTTAATAAATACAAAACATATTATACTCTTTTTTTAATAAAAGTAAATATTATTTACTAGAAGAATTGTAAAAACCATACACATTTAAGACCACCTAAATCTTTAAAATTAAATTAGGAGGTTTAAAATGATAGTAAGTATTATTAGTGAAAATGAATTATATAAATTACATCGTGGTTTTAAAAAATGATATGGGCAAGTTGCAGCAACTAAGGAAACAAATTATATTTATAATAATTTATCGAATTATTTTAATTTATGTCATAAATATTATCTTAAAACCCATTCATTAAATCAGTTAATTAAATTATTTTATAGAGAAAAACAAACATTTTACAATTGATCAAACAAAATTAAAGAGTTTTTAAAAAATTCTTATAGTTTTGAGTGATTTAAAAAACATTCAACACAACCAAAAACTATTTATTATGTTTATGATAAATCTTATAAAATGAAAGTGGCACAAATGATTAAAAATTATCGGGAAAATTATGGCACAGGAATTTATGAGTTTTATAATTTAACATTGGCAAATTATTTTACATATCAAAATAAGCCGATTAGACATAATATTAAAACATTAATGAAATGAGATAAAACATTTAATCAATATTTTAAAAATAAACGGAAAAAGAGATTTTATAAACATTATGAAATGCATGAATTAGGGCATATCCCACATGATGTTAAAGTATTAACTAAAAATATGACAGGTTATAAAAGAGATTTGTATATTTTTGATTATATTGATGACAAATCTCGGTATGCAGTAGCTTATATAACGGAAAATAAAACACAAGATATTGCGGCAGGACTTTTTCAAAAAGCTTATTTTGAATTTGATAAGATAGGTATTAAAATGAAAAGAATTCGGACAGATAACGGGATTGAATATGTTTATAATCATCGAACAAATTATGCACATCATAAAAGTGAGTTTACTAAAGCAGTAAATAAAAAAGGAGTTGTCCATCAAACAACTCCTGTCCGTTCCCCACAGTCAAATGGGAAAATTGAAAGATTTCATCGTAATTGAAATAAGTTTTTTGAATATTTACCAAGATATCTTAAAGATATTGATGATATTCGAAAACAAATTGTAATCTTTCTAGATTATTATAACAAAGTTCGACGCCATAAAAGTATAAATCTTTTAACACCGGCAGAAGCTGTGTTAAAAGATTTAAAAGACTAACTGGTCTTAAATGTGTGTGGTACCTTACATATATAAAAATAATTTAATATTAAAAAATTAATTATTCCATAAATAAAATTAAACAACTTTAAATTCAATTGTCTGTAAAAATTCATCACCCTTATCGGTATTTGTTTCATTCGCATTTGGTTTAAAGAAAAAACTATAAGCAAAACTATTATAACTAAAGTTAATATCCATTGGTAGATAATAGCCACTTTTAGCCTGTTTTCTAAACAATTGAAAAGCAAATGATTTTTGATCTTTTACTAAATTAACTTTTTGTTTTTCAACAATATAAGTAGGAAAATAAATGTTTGTATTTCAATTTGTCGTTGAACTTAATGTACCTTTAAATATATTAAACACTTTTCTAAAAACTGGTGATAAATTAGCACTAATACTTTTATCTTCTGAAAAAGAAGCAGTTACTTTAATTAAATTATCAAAATCATCTTGGTTTACTTTAAAAACAAGCTTATCATTATATGTTTCAATTTGATAATATTGTCATAACTTCATTGTTATTTCAGCAAATTGAGTTAAATCCTGATTAACATATTCTTTTGCAATTAATACTTTAATTGGTGTTTTTAAACTTTTATATGGTTTCTTATTGTTAAATGGTAAATTTTCAATTGTTAAACTACTTGGATCAAAAGAAGCAATATTTCCTTTCACATAATAATCTGGTAAAGTTCTTGCATTAAAATACTTATTTTTATAAAATTGCAGAAATTTTTCTGATGTTAATTTTTTAGGATCGTAACCTTCACCAGCTCATTTTAAGACCGAATCGGCTTTGAAGAACTCATCTGTAAGAATCATAGTACTATAAAAAGAACTTCAAACGCATCATCCCTTAAATAAAATCCCTCTTTCTGTTAATTCTTTTATAATAACTGGTCAAATAGTATTTGATGAATCAATATTATTATAACTACGATTTACTTTATCAATCACTTGATAGTTTTCCTTCTTAAAAAGCTCATCAATAAAAGCAATAAAATAGTTTTCAAGGTTTTTTTGAATGCCACTTAAAGCTTCAACATCATTACAAATGACAACGAAACCTTCAGTACTATCACGCTGTTCAAGATCTTTAAATTTAATTTGATATGAAATCTTAAACTTAATTGTAATTCCCATAATACTCTTGTCATTAACAGTCATTAATTTTGCCAAATTATCAAAATTAATATGACTTAACGTAAACGCAATATCATCTGGCTCTACAGATAATGGTACAGTTTCCATATAAAAATTAGAATATTCATTGGCAATTTCACGATTCAAATTGTCAAACTCTGCTTTAAATCCCGTCACTAATTGGTCAAGAAAACGATATTGATTAATTGCATTGCCAGTTAAAACTTCACCATCATTTGTTTTCAAAAGAGTAACTAATTCTTGAAATTTTGTAATTTGATCAGGATAAATGTTAATATCAATTGTTGCTTTTTTATCTCATCATGCTTTAAAACGTTCTCATACCTTGGTCATAATTTTATTGATAATTTCAACATCGTTTACTCCTTGTCCAGCATCATCCTCATCATCAGGAACATACTTTGGTCTGCTATTGCAACTAATAA
This sequence comes from Spiroplasma sp. SV19, assembly GCF_030060925.1. Taxonomy (NCBI): domain Bacteria; kingdom Bacillati; phylum Mycoplasmatota; class Mollicutes; order Entomoplasmatales; family Spiroplasmataceae; genus Spiroplasma; species Spiroplasma sp. SV19. The sequence continues at coordinate 283,596 of NZ_CP045455.1, read as the reverse complement.
TTATATTAACCGTTGGTACCAATAAACTAACACTTGTTAAAACTGTTAACAATTTTTCATTTTTGATCCCCCTTTTACAAAAAAAAAAAAAAAAGATTTATACTTTAATTGTATTTAAAAAAAAAAAAAAAAAAAAAAGAGGATATCCTAAGGTTGGGTTTTCGGATGGTAAGAAATAATTGGAACTTTTAACAATAAATTTTATTTGAGATAACAACAATTATCCCTTTTTTAATTAAATATATAAATTTAAAACATATGAATTTATTAAAAATATGATAAAATTAAAATAGGAGGCTCTAAATAGAAAAAGGTCTTTCAGTATGAAGCACTTACTAGCTGTTTTATTAACAGCGACTTTAACAATTGCTTCAACACAAATTGTTAATTTAAAAACTAATAATACAAATCAGACATTAGTTCCTCAAATTAAAAATGGAACTAGTAAAATTATAGACTTATCAACATTACAAAAATATTATCATAATGATATAACAGAACCAGATTTTAAAGTTCCTATTAATTTTAATAATTATCAAGACAGTGATGAAATTTATACACAAATCATTAGTGCTTTAAACAAAGATTTAATGAGCAAAGATGTACAAGGAGATAGTAAAAATAATATTCTCCCCATTTACTTTTTTAATAAATTTATCTTAAGTATGCCAAGTATTCAAATTACAATTAATGGAATTAATATTAATAAAGTTGATTTCACAGAATTTGTTCCAAAAATAACAACATTTACAAGAATTATTCAAATAAAAATAAGTACTAATGATAATTGAGAAAATAATAGTATTTTTTTACCTGGATCAAGTTTTACCTTCACTGTTGGAATTATAAGTAAAGTAGTAACAACTAATAGTATCGTTTACTTTTTAGGAAAAAACTTAGCTATTGATAATTTAGAATATCAAAATAACAGTGCGAAAAATATTATGGATTTAATTATTCAGGCAAAACAAAATATTCTTAATAAATTAAACAAATTATTATTAGACTATCATTTTACTTTAAATGATATTAACATTGCATTATTAGATAATAATTATGAAAATATTATGCCTCAATACTTACAAGGTAATCTCAATGCTAAACATTGAAATGATTATGTTTATAAAAATATTAACATTGTTTTACGAATTAAAAATAATGTTAATATTGTTATTAATTCTGAATCACGAATAATTGAATTAACAGGAAAAATTAAAATCTTCCCAGATGCTTATTCATTTGATATGGAAGGAAAATTTGATTTTGATAAATCAAAAAGACATTTAAATAAAACAGAAATCGTTAATCTTCTAAATAAAATTATTTTAGCAAACCCGCAAAAATTTCCAGGAAAGCGATTATTTAGTGAGCATCAAATTAAAGATAATGCTAAAATTCAATATTTATGACAAAAATCATCGATAAATGGAGAATATAGAAAAATTACTGAAAAGTATAAAGTTGAAATTAATTTTAACACCAATAATAACGGTTTTTCTTATGTAGTAAATAATCAAACATTTATTAAAAATATAGAACAGTTTAATTCATATCTTGTTGGAAACATAACATATGAAATTAGAGAAGACTTCTTTAACAAGATTATGAATACAAAAAGATGAAATACTATTGAAAATATTAATATAGCACATCGTATCATTAGTAACATAAACAGAACACTATATGATAATACAAATCCAAAAGATTTTGACTACTGGTCAAATGACATGGAAAAAAAATTAATTAATACTTCTGGTAGTTGTCCCAAACAAAGACCACTATATCCTACAAAAATAACAATTACAAAAACTTGAGAATATGCAATAACTATTACGAGTTTAGAACTAAAAACTTGAGAAGGATATTTAACATTTAAGACTATTGTAAAAACTAAAGATTTTATAATTTGTTATTAGAAAGGAAATAAAAATAATGAAAAAGATATTAAGTTTAGTAAGTATTTTAACAGTAATTTGTGGTAGTACTACAAATATTGTTAGTTGTAATAATTTACCAGAAATAAAAGATATTTCTAATATTAATGAAATTAACCCATTAATAATTAATAGTGATAATATTGAAGATAAAAACCTTAATGATGTTTTTGATGTTACAAAAGTAAATAGAAAAGAAATAAAAATATTATTAGATCAACCTGATAAAGCAGTCATTGATAAAGCAGTCAAAAAAGTTCAACCATATGCTACACCAACTAATGATTATACATATAATATTTTTAAAACTAAAGATATCAAAGATACATTTATAGATATTAATTTAGAAAAAGAACACTTGATTTATATTATCATAACAGCAAAAGAAAAAAGTCAATTGCTTAAAGGCAAAACTGATTTTATCAAATTACAATTAATAAAAAAATAGGTTTGTTACCTATTTTTTTAAACTAAATTAATATTACTACCATAATTAACCATCCAACTAATAATCCCAATTACTTTGAGTTTCATAAACAACTAATGTCTCTTCTTAATTTTTTTTGATAAAAAAATAATACTTACAATTAAAATTGGAAAAGCAATAACAGTAAAAATTATTATTAAAATTAATTTTAAATTCTTGGTTGTTTCACTTTCAATTTGATGATATCCAAAAATCTTACCATTATAAAAATTATCTAATTTTTGCTGTTTCATATAATTATTAAAATTGTTCTTTAAATCTGCTCGATATTCAGCTTCTGTTCCATGATAACCATCAATTACGTGCCCCATTTCATGATTTAACGTAGCAAAAATGCTTGGTGAACTTCATCAACCACTTTTATAATCAAGATTAATATCACCAATATTATTTTGATTAAATGCCAGACCTGTAAAGATGACAGTTGAAAATTCTACTGAAAGAAAATATTGAAAATAATCATTGCCTATAACTTGTCCATATGTTGCAGTAACTCCCAGTGTATTTTCGAGTTGGCCTCTGATTGGATAATCTGGTGTAAAAATAAAAGCCCTTAAATAATATTTAAAATTGTTATCTGTTATATAACTTGTTAAATTAAATAAATTTAGAATTTGTTCAGCAAAAGCGATTGTTTTATTGTCTGCTCAATTATAATGATTTCCCATTGCATCAATAGCATCTTTTAACATAATGCTACTAACATCTGTCGTATTTTTCTGGGACAAATTAGTAAGTTGTTTTAAGGTTTGATCTAAATTTTCAAAAGATGAATAATATTTTGTTCGAAGTTTACTTACCAAAGTGTTATATTTATTAATTGATTCATCTGATGCTTTAGTATATGAATCATTCATCATCATTGCTAGATTATTACTTAAATTATTGTTATTATAATTAATAATATATTGATTAATTATATGATGACTAAATAAACTATTACCATCATTATTATTTTGTCATTCTATTAAAGCTGTTTTAAAAGCATTAAAAGTATAATTATTCCTTTCTATTGCATTATTAGAAATAATTTGTTGAAAACCAAATAAGCCATCATATTTCAAATTAACAGCATTTGTTGGTTTAACTGCTAATTCTGTATCATAAATTATAGGATTCGTTTTAACATAATTATTAATAAAATTTAAAATATTTTGTCATGTCATATCTCGTGATCCAAAATATTGTTGATTTAGTTTTGGATAAACGATAATAAAAAAGTTATTTAAAATTTCTCAACTCTTATTTTTCATTTCAGTTGGCGTTGTTGTTCACTTTGAATAAGCTTCAGCAAAAAACTCTGATCAACTAGTCATCCCATAAATACTAATATTCACAATTGATGCCATTAATGATGTCTCAAAAGCAACCGTATTCTGCATTGTAACATTATCTGTATTACCTGCCATAGAATAAATTATGGTTTTGTTTTTAATAATATTTTCTTCTAATTTTTCAACCGTTTCATTTTCACTAATATTTGACGATTTGTAAATAAAATACCCTAATATTTCACCAGAATACATAAATTGGTTTATATTACTAGTAATATTTTGATTAAAATTTTGATTAATTTCAAAATTATTTACATAATAAGGCGAAACATTGTTGATAATAACTATGTTAGGAAAGATTATTATTGTACTAAAAATTAAACTTAAAAGCATTGACTTTAGTTTTATTGATATTTTGATTAATTTTTTCATACAATATTCTGCTACCTTCATTTTTATTGCCATCATTTTTATAATTTAATTGTGACAAAAAAAAAAAAAAAAAAAAACAACTTTCGTGATTTTTATCAAATAATTTGCAATAAAAATAAAATTATAAAAATTATTTTTATAATAAAGTAAAAAGAATAAAGTTTACTAAAAACTTTATTCCTTAATCAAATATGTTTTAACTTCGTTTGGTTTAATTATATCAGAATGATAATCTGTTAATAATTCTTCTAATAAATTAACTTCATAAAAATTATTTGGTAATGGAAAAATAATTTCTTTTTCAGTTGAATTATATAACCGAATTACAAATGCATCATTTTTTTCTGCTTTTTTAACAGCACTAACAACTAACCCTGGTTCTAACACTAAATTAGCAATTGGAGCAACATATTCTTTTGGGAAATGACTTAATTTATTTTTTGTCATCACAAAGGTATCACCTTTCCAATGAAATTGGTTAATTGTTTGTTTTTGATAATATGATAAATGTTCTGTTCATTCTTTAGCATTCCGAACAACATTAATATCATCAGTCATATTTAATCGTAACCTAAATGATAATTCTTTTTGTAAATTAGCTAATGGTGTTGAACAAGGATAGTCATCAACACCACTTGCACGACCAGGACGATATTTTAAATATCTTCTTCCAATATAAGATGAACCATAAAACAAAGTAACACTTAAATACTGATGCTTATCCCCTTTTAATTGATATTCGTTATTTCCCATTGTATAAACACTAAAAAAATTATTCTGGTTTTTAACATAACAAACATTCTCCATTGCTTCAATATCAATTGGATAATCATGTCATTTTTCTTGTTCTCAACGTTTTAAAACATTCTGATAATCAGATGGCTTTCTTTTAATTGTCCCAAATGCTGTATCTGCATAACTAACAACATTTTCACAATTAGTATTAAAGATTATTTCTCATTTAATATCTGCTGCTTGATTAAACATTGTTAAATTTAAATCAATTAACGTTTGATTTAACAAAACTTCAAATGTTAGATTCTGAACAACATATTCATCACTATCCAAAGCAATTGGAACATCATATTCATAATTAATAACTAATTTTGCGCAATCTTTCCCTAATAAAAAAGTATTAACAATCGCCTTTTTAAAAATATTTGTTTGACCTTCATTTTTTAATGACGGGGAATAATCATAAGTATCACCCGCATTAAAAGTAGCAACCAACGCTATTGCTTGATAATAATTTTTCTGGTGTTTTTTATCAAAGATATCTAAAATACCTGTTTTTAAATTAATTGTGATCTTATAGTAATTGTTTTCAATACTATTTTCCTGCGTACTACGAAGTTGATAACAATATTCTTGTTCAGAAATTGTTATAATTTGATATGAAAGACCATTTATTTTTGGAATTGTTATTAAAATTTCAGTTCAATAAGTAATCTCTTCACCAACAACCGGTTCCGTCATTTCTGCTTGATTAAGACAACTTATTTTTGTAAAAGTTTGTTTATTAATTTTTTCTTGATTTAAAACAACAAAATCAAGTTTTTTGTCTCTAACTTTAATAATAAAACTTGGCTTTTTTGTAAAAATCTTCATACGTTTAGTTTGTTTACGAGCATAAGGAGCTAAATTAAAAATTAACACATCATTTGGTTTTAACCCTACTTCAGTTTGAATTCGTTTTTTCATTAATGTAATCAAACTTTCCATTGTATCAATCCCCATTTGTAATCTAGTTAAAATAGTATTATTAGTAAGATCAGTATTACATCCCCCTAACGAGTCATGCGCTTGTGAAGATAATAATTTTTTTAAACTATTTTGAATAATATTAAAGGGATATTCACCACCTAGATGTTGATAAATAACTGCCAATGGTTCTACTTCGCGATAAATTAATGTTTCCAATTGCTTTGATAATTGTTTAATATCATATCGTGATGAAGTAATTGTTTTATGTGCTCGAGAGAATTGCCCGTATCGAAGCTCCCCTGTTATTGTTGGAAGCAATAAATTTTTTTGTGCTAAAACAGCATCAAAATATTCGTCATATGTTGCTAAAATTCATTCATGTTCTTGATCAATTTTATTCAACTCGTCCATCCATTGTTGCAAATAATCATAAATTGGTAATTGGTCAGAACCAAACGGAAATAATAATAAATTATTTGTATTTGATAAACGCTGCTTTCATGCTGTTAATTTATCTTGTACATTTTCAAGATAAATTTTTGCTTGCTGTGGCATTTCAGCTAATGTTCAATTCACCATAAATGTTGAAAGTGAAGCACTAACTCCCACGCCATATCCTCACTTAAATAAATTAAATGATGGCAGTACTGTCTGATCAAGCCCAATTCAATTATTAAATAAACTATCTTTAATTTGTGATTGTTCAATTCCCCGTCAATAAACCATTGCTTTTAAATTAAACTTTGCAAAAATTTGAGGTAAATTAGCATTAAAACCAAAGGAATCAGGAATATAAGCTGTTTGTAAATAATGTCCTCGCTTTTGGCTTAAAGTAATTCCAAGTAGTAAATTACGCACAATTGATTCTCCAATTGCATTAAAAGTATCAGTTTGTGTATATCATGGCCCAACAATCAACTTTTGTTTTTTAATTAATTTATCAATAATTTTTGCACGTTCTGGGTAATATTCTAAATAATCATCAATAATAGAATATTGTCCATCATATACATAACTTTTAAATTCATTTTCATCGCGTTCTGCTATTTCAATAATTTTATTAATGTTATCAATTAAAAAAACATCAGAAACATTTTTGGTAAAATACCATTCTTTATCTCAATGTGTTTGTGGTACAAAAAAGATTTTTCATTTTTTCATTTTTTTAATTCCGTCCTTCTCCTTGTTGTAAATTTGCTTGTGGCCAATAACATATTAAATGAATAAAACCACCAACAATTAATGTTGCTAAAATAACTATTAAAAAAGTAATATTTCCAAAACCAAAATAATCTGACATTGAAAAACCAAAAACAGCACCTAAAATATTTCCAAAGCCACCAAAAAATTGAAGATTAAAAAATGCAATTAAAAATGCTAAAAAAAGACATGTTAATCAATTTGCAACTTGGCTTCTAACTTTATAATGTATTTTATAAAAATAAAACTTTTCTGAAATACAACGCAGCATTCCCACATAAGCTTCTTTTCACGCTTTTTTTTCATTATCATCTAATAACTTAAAACCATAAATACCTCGCATCCATGCACAAGCTGGTGGTAACGAAATTGCTAAAGTTGTTGCCGTTAAAGGTGTGATAATAAAGTAAATCTGCGTTAAATTTTGGGCAAGACCATTTAAGCGGGCAATTGAATTGTAAAAAATTATTCCCGAAAACATTAATGTTCATTTGTTAATTGGTCCACCCAAATCTCAAACCATTCCCACTAAAAACAGAAAAGCAATTATTCAACGAAACCATCAATAACGATTATTATAATAGTAAAAATTATCAAAAATTCATTTATCACTAATAATAAAATAATCCATTCCAAAATACATAATAATTAATAAACTAAAACCTAATAATAGTTTTAAAAAGAATTTGAAACCGTTAAATAAAAGATCATGTTTTTTAAAAAGAAAATGATCAAAATATAATAAAAATTTATATAAATAACTGAAAGCAATTGTAATCACAACTGCTCCAAATATTCCAATTCCCCCTTGCTGTTGAAAAATAACATAATAAATACTATAGCCAATAATAATTGCGCCAATTAAACCAGCAACTAATTCATTTCGATTTAAAATTAAATATGATAATAACATTCCAAAAAGACATGGCGCAATAATACTAGCGCACTGAAATATTAATAAATTAGTATTAATAAAAATATTATTTTGTAAAGATGGGATCGTTATTTTTAAATAAATTAAAATTCCAAATAAAATACTAAAAATATGTAAATAATTAAATGCTTTGCTACTTGCATAACTGCTATACCGATAACTATTAATTTTAAATTTAATTCAATTATTTTGACCTTGATTATTAATTAGTTCATTTAATCCTTTTTCTGGTTTTTTAACAACATCAATTGTTCGTTGATAAACAATATTATTGTGTTTAACATATGATAAATCTAGCTCCTTATCAACGGCAATCAAAACACCTTTTGCCTGTGCTAAATCTTCTTCTGTAATTTTATTTAAATTACCTTTAACACCATATGTTTCAATTTTGAGGTTAATATTCATTTTTTTTGCTATTGTTATCAACCGTTGTTCTGCTAAATAAGTATGCGCTAAACCATACGTACAAGCAATAATAGCAACATAAAATGGCTTATCATTTTCCATCATAGTTGACTGTTGCTGTTTGCTATCTTGTAATCTTTGTTGAAATATTTGAAACAAATCAACTGGCGAAGTTGATTTGTTTAATGTTAAAATAAAGTTTTGATCCAATAAGAGCGATGAAATCATCCCTAAAATATCAATATAATCACCTTGTTCTTTTTCAGCTACTAAAAGGACAAAAAAGAGATTTGTTTTTTGCCGATCAAGAACATTTCAATCAATTGCTTGCTTTAATTTTATTAAAAGAACACTTGTCTGTTCAATATAAGGTGAACGACAATGTGGAATTGCAATCCCATGTTCAAATCCTGTTGAAGATTGATCCTCTCTTGCTTGTAAAATTGAAGCAATTTCACGATTTGCAATCTTATTTTCTAAACAAAAGTCACTAATAAATCTTAATAAACTATTTTGATCAAAAGTTTTTGCTAAAATCATACAATTATTAAGTTTAATAATGTTGTTCTTCATTTAGTAACCTACTTTCATAATCAGTTGTAATCTCTTTTAATTGCTGATTAAAATAATCGGCATAATTATTGTTAACATTTAATAAAGTATCAACTTTATATTGTAATAAAATAAACTGTTCAGCACATTTATTTGCTCAAATCATTGGCGAATTATCTTGTAACAAATGACAATAATTTACAATTAATTTATTGTATTCTTTTAAATGCAGATTTGCGAAATAATCAATTGATTCAATATATTGGTTAATAATTTTAACAAAATATTTTTTAAAAAATTTAGTACTATTAATCATTGTTTTTTGCATAAGTAATTCTTTATTAACTTTTACTACTGCAAAAAAATAAAGATATTGTCGATTAGTATTTTCAATAATTCGATTAGGTTCTTGATTATTAGTGTCTTCCTTGGGCGATGCCTTTTTATTTTTGAAAAAATAATATATAGCAGAAATAGTTCCAAATAATACAATTCCAGCAAAAATAAGAAGCAAAACTAACATTGACTTATCCATTTTAAATTTAAAATCTCCCCTAGTTATCTTTTTCTTCTGTTAATTGTTTTGAACTTTCTAATGTTGTTGATAAATTATCTTTCTTTTGTGCTTTTTCTTCCATTGCTTTAGCCATTTTTTCTTCAAATTTTGGCCCAATTCAAACAAATGGTAACCAAACAAAAAACGATAAAGCCAACTGAATGACGGCAACAAGAAGACTCCATCAATCATAGGCGGTGGCAAAAAAGATATTTAGACCATATGGCATGGTTGGAGTTCATATTACAGCTGGTCTAATCCAATGAATCAGAATTCAAACATGGCCAAGAGTGTAAACCAAACAAAAACCAAAAACATATGGGATAAAATAAATTGGATTTAAAACAATTGGAACCCCAAAATTAACAGGCTCATTAATACCAAAAATTCCCGGGACAATTGCTAATTTAGCAATTTCACGATGAACTTTAACTTTTGAAAAAATGAAAATTCCAATTAAGAATCCTAATGTTGCTCCTGTTCCCCCAACATAACCCAAACCAGCCATTGGAATGGCCATTAAGCCATACTGTAATTGCCCTTGGATTTCAATTGGGTATTTTCAATAACTTGCATCATTAGGAATTGTCCCATCTGCAACTCCTTGGGTAAATTTTGACCAATATGCCGTATTTTTTAAAACATTAGCATCCCAAATAATTGATGTAATTGGCGTTAAGACATTAGTCCCATGAATCCCAAAAAACCAAAAAAATGCTACTAACAACGAAATTAGAATTGTTGTTCCAATTCCTTGTGATAAATTTTGTAATGGTCCAGACAAAATAAATTCTAAGGCTACAAAAAGTGTTGATAATGAACGAGTTTGATGAATAATTGTTCCGTCAGCTTGAATAATATCAGTTGCACCAGTAACACCTGCTTTTGTGGCAATAATAAACCAAATTTGATTAATCATTGAAAACATTAAAATAACAATTCCACAAACAAAAATAGCAGCAAAAGCTTTAGCAACCATTGGCGGCACTGAATCAGGAAGTTTGGGAATTAATCATTTAACATTCATTAATTTAACATAAACATAAGTTGCTAACATACTAGAAAGTAATGCAATTAAAATTCCATTGTTTCCCAAATAGTTAGTACTAATTGTTTGATCAGTAGTACCAACAATGGCAATATTTTCTAACGGTTTTAAAGCAAAATAACAAGCAATGGCTAATGCCGCAGCAATAATCCCATCTTTCCCATATGACTTTGCTAAAAAATATCCCATTCCAGCACACAAATAAATTGAAAAACCACTCATAACTGCTCAAAAGACATCAGATAATGGCTGGCCAATAATTAAGTTTACTCACATCATTCCTTCTGAATCTTTTACTCCCGGAATGGCAGTAATCACAGATGTACTTGAAAAAAATAAGTTTGCCAAAATTAATGGAATTGCTGCTCCTGTTGTTAAGGAAAATGGCAGCATAAAAGAATCCCGAATTGCAACTAAAAAACGATTATTTCCAAAAGCAGAACCAGCTTTAATAATTCCATCCAATGATTTTTGCTTTCAAGAACGAGTATCTTTTTCTTTTGATAAATTTTTGTTTTTATTACTTCATTTCATATACAATCATTTCCTTTCTTTTTTATTATTTAACGAATATAATTCCCTCATATAAAAATAGCAATTCCAAGAATTAATAAAACTAAATAAGATGTTCCTAATGCTATAAAAAACATTTTTCATAAATTAGTTACTACTTTTTTATAAAGATATTTTTTTGCTAATAAAAATAGCAAAAATATTCATGGGAACATTACAAGTAAACCAATACAAATCTTTATTCACATACTTCTTCCTCATTATTAAAAACATTTTCTATTTTTTTAAAAACCAATTGATAATTTTTAATAAAATTAGCTTTTATTTGAAAAAGTTGCTTACTTGAAGCGTATCCTAAATATGAAAATAATTCTTTAGCAACAAAACCATTTAAATACTTTAAGATAACATTTTTTTTATTTCAAAAACTTATCTTTAATTTAAAAGCAACTTGCATAATGGCATTTTGCCCTAGGGTGCTGTATTGAATATCGTTTAATGTGATTAACTTAAGTTTAAACAATTGGTTAGTTTTATTATTGTAAAAATATCTAATTTTTCATTCGTTATTTTGATTAACTTTACTAGAATCAACATCTGTTTCACTAAATATTAAATTCACTAAGCGATCATGAACTTTAGAAATTTTTCAATTTTTAATTTTAATTTTTTTACTAATTCAATAATATCGTTTTGCTTCATCAACAATTGATTGATACTTTGGTTTAATAATATCATTATACTCAATTTCAAATTTACGATATCTTGGCATTAAATAATCGGCAAATGTTGGATCAGAATTATATTTTTCTAAATATTTAAGATTTTTTAACATAAAAAATACATCCTAATTATTAACTCTAAGTTAAAATTACTTTTGTCATACCATTCTTATCAACAAAATTAACTTCTACATTAGACCCCAAGACTACTTTCAAATATCCAACTGCTTTTTCTAAAGTTGGAAACTGAGCGGCTGTATTACCATTTAGTTTTACTTTAATTCCACCATGAGGCAATGAACTTTCTAATAAACTATATTCTTGATTAGGCTTCATTTAAAAATCCATCTTCCTTCATATCTGCCAACATTTTTTCAATAATTAAATCCACTTTTTGTAAACCATATGATCTTGTTTCCATAATATAAACAGGAATTTGCTCGTTTGCTGCTGCTTTAAATTTTTTTAACAAATAACTAACTTGTGGTCCAATTAAAATAACATCATAATTTTCAATTACTGATATTGCACTTGTTTCATTTAAAGCTTCAACAGTAAATGGATATGATTTTGTTTTAAAGTAGTTCTCCATTTTTTTAACCAAAATTGAAGTTGAAAAACCGAAACTACATGATAATAAAATTCGTATGTTTTTCAAAATTATGCACCCTCTCTATAAATTTAAAGTAAAGCAAAATTAACTGTTGATTTTACAAAAATTATATTAATACTTTTCCGTTAACCTTTCTCTGGTTTTATTTTTTCCATAGTTTCATATCTTCATAGTTTCACTTTTATTATATATAGCACCGAAAATATCATTAAACCACAGTAAAAAAGTGGAATAGTATTCCACTTTTTTATTAATTAATAACTTATTTTTTTGATAAACTTACAAGGCATTTTCAACTGCTGTTAACAAATATTGTTTTAATGTTGTTTGATTTTCATAAGTATTTTGAAGTGTACTAGAAAAAGCATTCATAGCAATCGGAGGATGATTATCAATGCCATCTTTATAAGCATATTGTAATACTTTTACCATCTTATCAAACGGCGTATCTTTTGTGTGTTCATCTGTTGTATTGTGTAAAAAATTAACTAAATCTGCTTTAATTCACTTTGTTGTTTCAATTCCTGTTCATGATGGATGATCAACTGAAGTTTGATCAGTGTTGATCCAACAAGTTGTTGTCTTATTATTTTCATTTCAATTATTATTTTTTACATCATAACCACATTGTGAAGAATAAATATTTTTTAGTGCATCAAAAGTTGAAGTTGAAATTTGTTTTAAAGCACTTGTTACAACTATGTCTTCACCATAAATTTTTGATTGTTCAGTATCAACACCAACAATTTTTGTATTAACATTATTAGTTCTAATTTGATTAACCGTATCTTGAACTTGTGCTCCAGCAACAGGAAAAATAATTTTAGCACCACGTGATAACAATTCATCACTAATAATTTTTCCATCACCAGCTTGAAATGATTGTGAAAATCATGATTCATTTTTATTCAAAACATTTTGCACTTTAATAATTGGTTGCAACGTAGTTATCTTACTATTAATAGTTTGAACTTGTTTTAAAATTTCATTTTTTAAATAATTCATTTTTTGTCCGGGCAAAGAATTAATAATAACATTAAAAAGATCAGCTCCCACCAAAAACCCTCACATATAATTTGAAACTGCAATTGGATTATCCATTCCACCATAACTACCAATTTTTAATTCGTTATCATACTCTTTTTGATGTGCATTTAAATAAATACTTGCTGCTAAACTAGCATAAAATCCAGAGGCTTCTGCTTGATAAGTAATTCCAATAATATTTTTTGCTAATGGTGCACTTGGATTCATATTAAGATGGATACCTTGCCCACTTCCATCAATATAAATAATATTATCAACTAACCCTGCTGCTCAACCAATTGTATTACCATGATTAAAACCAGGTAATACTAATGTCTTTGCCCCAGCAATTGATGAAGTTATATAAGCACTTTTAAAATCTCCTGGTGTTTGACTGACTGGTTCAAAATAACTTGATCGCCATTTTGATTTTTTTCATTGTGGTAACGGTACCGATGGATTTACTGTTGAAACAACATATTTACTAGCACCTTCTCACGCTGATTGATTAAAAGCAAGATCACTTGTTGTTCCACCATCAGTAATAACTCAAATACTACTATCAAAAGTATATTTTTTCGCACAAGCAACAACACTACCAACTGAAGTTCCAACAACACTAATTGTGGTAAAAATCTGTAAAAGCTTTTTCATTTCTCTGCTCCTTTTTAAATTTAATATTTATAAAAATAAAAAACATTAACCCGATACTTCCAATTAAAATTTGAAGGGTTAATGTTTAAAAAGCAAAAGCATTAACCTATAGAGTCTTTTTCCCATGGTAAGACGTAGAAACGCTAGACCATATTACTAGCATATACAGGTATATTATTTATTTTATGTTTACATCATAACTCTTTTTTTTCGAAAAAGCAATTTAAAAAATAAAAATTATAAGCCCAAAAATTTTAAAATTAAAACAGAAATGAAAAAAACAATCCGGGTGAGATTGTTTTTTTAGGGTATCCATGAAGTATAAGATAAATATAATACAAAGTATGGTCATATTGATAGGGCTAAACTTGTGCTATTTATTATAATTAATAAATGTACAATTCTTATACTTCCCTAGACATTTATAATTATATAGTTCAAAAAATAAAATTCAACAATATTTAATTAACTTTTTATATTTTTTTCATATTTGGAACAAAATTGGAATATATTTGGAATGAAAATGGAACAAAAATAAAACCCTTGATTCTATTGGGTACTTTAGCAATATTAAAAATAACTAATAACAGTTTTATTATGACTAATTATGAATAATATATTAATAATAAGATCAAAAATAATACAGCACATACAACAAAAATTAACTTTAATATTGAATTTATCTTATTTTAGTCGTATGATTAGTGTGAAATTATCTGAAAGATAATCCAATAATTATAATCTATGTAAATCCGAAAAACCCTTGATTCTATTGGGTTTTTTCAACTCCCCTACCGATACGTTGAACTCCCCTACCGCTCTACTTTTACATAGATATATCTATTGCAAAGATAAGGAATGTTTAAACAATGAATAAACGAAATAACACAAGAAAAGTAATGGTTGGTAACATCCAAATTGGTGGCCAAAATAAAGTTGTTATTCAGTCAATGACCAATACAAAAACACATGATATTAAAGCCACTTTGGCTCAAATTAACCAATTATATCAAGAAGGATGTGAAATTGTCCGAGTAGCAGTATTAGGAAAAGATGACGCAGCAGCCTTAAAAACAATTGTCGAACAGGCACCGTGCCCTTTAGTTGCTGATATTCACTTTAACCATGAATTTGCTTTAATTGCCGCTGATGCTGGTATTAGTAAAATTCGAATTAATCCCGGCAATATTGGTAGTATTGAAAATACCAAAAAAGTTGTTGCAAAATGTCAAGAAAAAAAAATTCCAATTCGAATTGGTGTTAACTCAGGAAGTCTGCCCTTAGATCTAGTTAACAAATATGGATGAACCCCAAAGGCAATGATTGAAAGTGCTCGTCGTCATATTGAAATTTTAGAGAACTTAGGATTTTATGATATTATCTTATCACTAAAAGCAACCGAGGCACTAATGGCAATTGAAGCTTACACTTTAGCTAGTCAAGAATGAAATTACCCTCTTCATCTGGGAATCACTGAAGCTGGTAGTTATCATACAGGAACAATTAAATCATGTAGTGGCCTATCTCCCCTGCTCTTTAATGGGATTGGCGACACAATTCGAATTAGTTTATCAACAGATCCAATTGCTGAAGTAGAGGTTGCAAAACGAATGTTAAATGCACTTGGGCTTTATGATAATGTTGTTGATGTTATTGCTTGTCCAACTTGTGGACGTCTTGAATATGATCTTTTCCCCGTTGTGAAAGAAATTGAAGAATACACTAAGGATATGAAATTCCCATTAAAAATTGCCATCCTTGGTTGTGTTGTTAACGGTCCTGGTGAGGCAAAACAAGCTGATCTTGGTATTGCCGGTGGAAAAAATGGTGGCATTATTTTTAAAAAAGGCAAAATTTATAAATCATGTAAACAAGAAGAACTTGTTCCTGAATTAAAATTACTTATTGATGAATATCATCGTGACTGACAAGAAAAAAAGGTCGCTAATAAAACTAACTTATAATTTATGATACAATTAACAAGTAATAAAGAAAATAGAGGTGAAGAGTAATGGATGTATGTTGTCCCACAAAAAACCATGACTGTATGGCATGTCGTACCTGCAGTAAACCAAAAGTAGGATGTCGTTCTTGTCTAATTTGTATTTCTTGCACAGATTGTGTTAACAAGAAATGTGCGTGTTGTAAAGACAAACGTTAATAAAATAAAAATCTAAGTGAGCACTTAGATTTTTATTTTATTAATTTGAAATTAAATGCGTATAAGGAAATTCGTTAATTAAAAAATCAAATCATCCGGGATTAGGATTTATATACGGATAAATTCGTTCAAACTGTTCTAATGCACTATCAAAATCATCATCGTTAATATACCCCTTTGCAACTAAATACATAAAAACAATTGAAGCACTACGATTAACACCCCAAATACAATGAACATAAATTTTTTTAGTTTTAATATTATTGTCAATAATTTTTAATGCTTGAATCACAACATTAATATCTAATTCCTGTAACGTTGGATAATCTTTAAAATTAAAATAAACATGTTGCTCATCAATTCAAACATATTCTTGATTATCATTTTTAATTTTATGCTTTTGAATTTGTTCACGATAAATTTCAGCTGCACAACTAATTACTAAGTTAGCATCACTTGGAATACTATGACGGTCACCAAGATATAAATTGGTGATAATTTTTTTAGCTGACATTTTTATTCTCCTACATCTATTTTTTCCTTACCATTTGCTTGAAACGGATTAGTAAAAGTTTTGGCCTTTATCATTGCAATTTCCGCTTTATATGGTGCAAAAGCTTTTCCTTTTTCACCAACATATGGTGTTTCTAAAATTTTTATCATCCCATTTAACTTTGGATGATAAATAATTTTTAAAATTGTTTCAAATCCTAAATAACCATAACCAATGTTTTCATGGCGATCCTTATGCGCATTCAAAGGATTTTTACTATCATTAATATGTAAACATAACAAACGATCTAAACCAATTAATTGGCTAAATTCCGCAATAATATCTTCTAAATTTTCTTTAAACTGATAACCAGCATCATGCATATGACAAGTATCTCAACAAACCCCTATTTTATCCTTTAATGTTACATTATCAATAATATATTTTAATTGTTCAAAGTTTGTTCCTAATTCACTACCCTTTCCAGCCATTGTCTCTAGTGCAATTTTTGCCTTTTGGTTTGGAGTTAAAACTAAATTTAAACCCTCAATGATTCGATCCAAACCAACTTGTTCTGGTGCACCGACAGCACTTCCTGGATGTAAAACGATTGTTTTAATACCAATTTCATCAGCACGAATAATTTCTTTTCTTAAAAATTCAACCGCAATTTCAAACGTACTAGGATTTGTTGTATTAGCTAAATTAATAATATAAGGCGCATGAATAATAACATTATCAATTGAAAAATGCTGTGCTGCTAATTTTTGATAAAATTCCGAAATAAAAAAATGATCAGTATTAACTCGAATCGTGTTTTGTGGTGGCCCCGTATAAATCATCATTGCATTAGCATCATTATTTAAACTTTCTGCTAATGCTCCCAACAGATAGTCTTGCTGCTTGTTCATACTAACATGACTTCCAATAATTAAATTATAATCTTTCATTTTTTAATTTCCCCTTTCTTTCTCATTAGTTTTATAATATCATATATAAAGACAAGAAAAAATAATTTATTAATGAAAGGATTAATAATGATTAACGAAGAACATCTTAAACAAATTGAAACTACAATTAATCATCTTTATCAAAAAGTAATTATAACGAAAAAAGATAAAATTGTTACTTGACAATGAATTAACTTATTTTGTTATCTTTTCATTATGGTTAGTTTATTTCTTACTATTTTTAGTTTTGTTGTGACATATGATTTTCATTTTCAACTAAACAAAACAATTTTTTTACCCCTAGCAATTGTTGCCTTGCTTTCTTCAATAACAACTATTATTCTTATTATTTTTATTAAAAAGCATCAAAAGTACTTAATACAACAAATTAAAAATAATATTAACATTAAATTATTAATTAACTTATATAATGATATTCTTGGGAAAATAATGCCCAACTTAACAATTACCGATATTACAACAAAATGAACAATTGCCCCTACTAATCATTATCCCATTAACGAATTTAAAGTTAATGATAGTATTATGGTTGGGCAATATCAAAATATAAACTTTAATATTGGTTCTATTAGTCAAGCAACAACAACAGTTATTGATAACTTACAACCAAATTTAATACCAAAACCATACAACACCCAATACTACCGCTATTTATTTTTAACAATTACATCTTCGCAACTTCATAATAATGATTTTGAAATTAATCGAAAAAACAAATACCATAAAAATAACTTAACATTTGATAATTTTTTCTGCTATGACCACACTAACCCAAATATTACCACAGCTCTCAAAAAACTTATCCTTGATAACATGGTTGCTACTAACTTAATTCCAAATATTAAAGTTACTGAACAAACATTATCGCTGCAATTAGTAACAATATCAACAAATAGTTGAATTGATAACTATGACAGTTTTTTGAACTTTAATATTAGTTTAAATAAAAATGTCATGCTTGACAATATAACAGAAATGATCAAACATGACTATCGAACTTTACAAAAAAGCTTTGTCTGATTAAATTTAATTCTAAAAAATAATTAATATTTTTCAACCTTATAATTTGTAATAATCTTATCTAATTTATAAGATAAAATTTTAGCATCAGGGTCTGAAACAACAATCGCGGCTTTAATCCACTTATATTCTAGCAAGGACGTGGAAACAATAATTAATTCATTGTTAATATCAGTGCCTTCATAATAATCACGAACAGGAATACGAATAATATCATTTGGATAATGGACATATTGCAATCCTGATACAACAGTATCCCCTTTTGAAGTAATAACCATCAAACTACGATATTTAAATTTTGGGAAAATAATATCAATTGTAATTGATTGCACTACCACAAATAAATATGAAGCAAATAAGACTGGTCCAAAGAAATATTTTGCCTTATGAGTTGCTAAATCAATTCCATATAAACCATTTGAATCAATTTTAAAACCAAGTTTTTGAATTGCATCAATATGTTTTTCTCAATCAGTCCCAAAATATACTCCCGTAATTTCACTACGTGTTAAAAGGGCAGTATGAATTGCTAACATAACAATTACAATAATATAATTAACAATACGATTATAATTAGCAATTGATGTTTTCTTTTTCACAGAATAATAAGCTAAGACAAAATCAGTTCCTGCTGTTGAAGCACCACCCTTATAAACTAAACCACAAGCAATCCCGTTTAAAATACCGGCCACAGCAGCAAAAACAAATAATCAAATTTGATACATTCCACCATAATTACTAAAAACGTTTAAACTGCTATAATTAGTGATAAAAAATAGTTCTTGGGGATTAATAAGTGGAATATAAGCAAACGCAAAGTGAAAACCATTTTGTAACGCAATATAAACAATTGTTCGAATTGAAAAACGAATTCCAACTTTAATTACTCCAAAAATAAATAATGGTAAATTAAAAATAAAGAAAAAAACCCAATACATACTTGTTTGAAAAGCCAGTTGATCTTGGTTTGGCCAAATCGCAACCGCGACTCCCCTAGCAATCGCTCCAATTCCACTTGGCATAATTCCATAACTGGTTGTTGCGACAATAAAATAATCATAACTAACCATTGCTAAAAATGCCGCAAAAGTAATATATCCATAATCACGAAATAGTCGTGATTTAAAATAACTTTTAAATCGTAAATTAAATTCTTTTCGAGAAATCCGTTCTCGACTTCTTGTTTTCCGATGCCCTTCTTTATAAGCGTCAATTGTTTTACTTTCTACATCTTCAGGACCAACTCCTGAAGTATTATTATCTTGTTTTTCATATGTTTCTTCATCATGCGCCATACTTGTTGTTTCCTTGCCCTTTCTTAACCTTAATTACAAATAAGTATAACACTATCTTACAAAATAAAAACAACCCAAAGGTTGTTTTTTTAATAAAATTAATAATTATTCACTTCTTAAACGAACTGTAACTTTGAATGAACCAACTTTAATTGGATCATAATCGTTTCTTGTAATATCCACAACTGTATAATCTTTTTGTAATTTTTGGTTTAAGTTTCCAAATTTAACACCTCTATTTGCTCCTTTATTTGAAGGAATAAACACTGGAATTTTACGATAGTCTAAAGCTGGGATTGTCATGTAAACTACAATTTGTTGATATGGTGAATCAACATCTTTTAATGCTTCATTTAAATACTTAATAAATTCATTGCTTACTAAGTGTGCACCAAATTTTGTATCTTCAACAAATTCATGTGATTGGTTATGTGTAATGTAAAATGAAATTCTAGCATCACAATTTACCAATAAGTATTTTTCTGGTACTGTTGCACCATTGTATGTATATGATGATTTATCTTGACATTTTTCTGCAATAGCTGCTGCAATTTCATTAGCAACTGTTTCAATTTTATATAATTTTTCATTATTTAAATCATATTTTGCTGATTTATTTCATAATAATTCATCATCGTTAACACGAACTTGTTCTAAGAATAATAATTTACGTAATCATTTTTTAGGAGCATTTTTTCATTCATCTTCTCCTAAAATTACTTTACTTGGTCCTTCGTTTTCCTTCGTTTTTGATCTCATTACTTGAATGATATCTAATGCGACAGGAGTTCTTTCTTGTTTATCAACTAACATTAATGAAGGTCCAAATCCTGATAATACTTTATGAGTATTTGGCTTAAATAATTTAACTCATTGGTCATGTTTGATTTCAAATAATTCATTAATTGAATCTAAATCATCTTGTGATGATTGTGATAAATCAATAATGTAATTTGAACTTAATAAGTTAAATAATCTTCTTAATAAGTATTTTAAAGTATTTACTGTTTCATACATTTTGAATTTATGAATTGGATCATTATCTCATGGTGATAATGCATTATTGTAAATAATTTTTAAAGCAATATAATTAATGCTTGATTTTTTAGCAACTTGAGCAATTGCCCCAGCTTCAGTATCAATAACATCAATTGTGTGACCATATTTGTCAACCATTTCCTTAAATTGTTTTGAGTTATAAATCAACATATCTGCTGTTCCAGTAACTCCTTCAGTTAATCCCAATTTAAAGTCTTTAACAACTTTAGCAAATTCGCCATCGAATTGGAATGATTCTGGTTCATTAACAATTTGTCCATATTTAATATCTTTGAAAACTGTTAAGTCTGCATCACGATAAATAAATTTTGTTGAAATTGTTGTATCTCCTGTATCATGTTTGTCATTTGTCGACAAGGCTAAATCTATGTTTAAAATTGTTTGTAAACCTGGATATTTTTCTAATAAGTAAGTAATAGCCATTGCAGCATTTGCTTTACCATAACCTACTGTTGCGATAATGAAAGTTTTTCCATGGTACTTAACATGTTGGATAACACAGTTTTTTCATCAATATTTTTTTACTGTTTTGATACTGTGCTTATCTTTCATTGTAAAATATGCCGTTGAAATAACACCGATCATTTAATTTCCACCTCTATTTTCTTAATAATTAATTTCCAAAATTGATTATTTTTAGTGCATCTTACTATAATTAATATTTGATTATATGCAAAATACAACTAAAAATATTGTATCGTATTTTCAGCAAATTAGCAATGGATAATCTTAAAATGTTAAAAATTGTCAAAATAATAAAAATTATTTTGTTTTTTATTTTTAAAATAAATAAAAATTATTTTCTGGAAATATTATTAAAATCATAATTATTTTTATTAAACATTTGGCACTAAACATATAAAATATCACATTGCTGCAGTAAGCTTGCATTCTCTGCTTGCTCACCTGTCGTAATGATTTCGTTTTGTTTGGATTGAGTTGAATGCTGATTAATCTGATAACTATCTAAACTAATTTTAACAATATCAAAAAAACTAATTACTACCAACGCCCCAATAATTCAAGCAGCTCCACCTATTACTTCTTTTTGTTGTTTTATTGTTAATAATTTCATCAAAAATTATACAAACAAGACTTGAGCATAATTAGGATGATTCAAATTATTATGTTTATCTGATCAAGTTAGATGAGCTCCATTTGTGGTCTTATAACCCCCTTCGGTACGATTCATTTGTTGCGTTGCAAAATAAGTTGAAAAACCAGTTGAAATTAAATTTGTTAATGAATTGCTACAAGCATTAATAATTGCAGCAATACCTGTTAAAAAGGCACCAGAAACTTTACCACCAGATAGTTGCTTAGTTTGTTTTATCGTTAATTTTGTCATTTGGTTTCCTCCTTATTAATACTTAACCGCTTGTTGCAATAATTCCTTGAAAAAAAAAAAAAAAAAAAAAGTAATTAAATAATTACTCTATAATTATATTTTACTCCACAGTTATAATTTTAACCTTATAAGGAACTTGGATACCCTTAATTTCAACCAAATCACCTACTTTTTGGCCAATAATAGCTTTAGCAATGGGTGATTCATTTGAAATTGTATTTTCAAATGGATTTGCTTCAACAGCACCCACAATTTTAATTTCAAAATTTTTATTAATTAATAAATTAGTGAACATAACTTTACTTCCTAATTTAATAATTCCTGTTTTTGATTTTACTTCTTTAATTTCTTTTGCTTTTGTTAATAATGATTCAATTTCTTTAATTCGCCCTTCAACTTCAGCTTGGCGATTACGTGCTGCATCATAATCAGCATTTTCTGATAAGTCCCCTTGTGCACGGGCTTCTTTTAATTCTTCAATAACTTCTGGTCGAACCACGTTAATTAAATTATCTAATTCTTCTTGTAAATCCTTAATTCCCTCTTTGGTCAATAAAATTTCTTCATTCATTTGATCTTCGCATTCCTCTCTACTTTTAATTACAACAATGATTATTATACCTTAAAAAATAAAATAGTTAAGGTTTTTTCAACTTTTTTTACTTTTTATCTGGTTGTTCTGTTAATAAAGTTTTAATCTTAGTTGCAATCATATCAATTGCAATTTCGTTGCCCTCATAATATGGCACAATAATATCGGCATATTTAATACTTGGTTCAACAAAATATTCATACATTGGTTTAACCGTTGTTAAGTATTGGGTAATAATACTATCAATTGTTCGTCCCCGTTCATTTAAATCTCGCGTTAACCGACGAATAAAACGAATGTCATCTTCAGTTTTAATAAAAATTTTAATGTCTGATAATTGACGAATTTCTTCTAAGGCTAATCCTAAGATCCCATCCAAAATAATAACATCTCCCGCCATAACATGATTTGTTGTTTCCAACCGATTATAAACAGTAAAATCATAAATTGGGGTCTGAATTGATTGGTGTTGTTTTAATAATGTTAAATGATCTACTAATAAGGTTAAATCAAGCGCATTCGGATGATCAAAATTAATTTGTTTGCGTTCTGCTAAAGTTAAATAATCTAACTTTTTATAATAATGATCCATTTTTAAGTAAGTAATTTTTTTACCCTGTAAAATTTCAGCAATTTTAGTGGCAACTGTTGTCTTACCACTGGCTGTACCTCCAGCAATTGTTACTAACTGAACGTTATTTACTTTGTTTAGTGCCATGATTTAAACCCTCCAATGGTGCTCTAATGTTAGTATAACACAAAGAAAAACAACTTAACTATTGTTAAATTGTTTTATTGATCATGTTCTTCGGCATCTTCAGCAGCTTCAAGTTGCCTATATTTATCAAAAACATTGTCTAATTCACTTAGCATATGTTTAGCATCTTGGTAATTAGGATTGTTGTGATTTTGATATAAGGCCTGATTCCGCTTTAAATAATACTTAATTTCATTACGAATTTCTAATGAAACATATTTTCAATCATCTGTTACTTCAAATTCAGCATCCAATTTTGCTTGTAATTCAGGGCGTTCTTTCATCCGGCGTAAATATTTTTGACGATAATAGGTAAAATATCAAACCGTAGCAAAACTAATCGAGAAGCCAACAAAGGCTAATTCAATTGCTGTACCAATAATTGCACTTTCATGTTTAGTTCCTGTTGTTGAAACAATATTATTAATTAAACTATAATAATGTCACACAAAGACAAAGCATAAAATAATAAATACAATTGGAAAAGCAATATGTTCTCATATCCGCATTTTAATTTTTTGTTGATATGCTAATTTTAACGCAACCGCAATTACCATTGCATAAATAAAAATCGTAATCGCTGAAGAAGCTTCTGTTAATGATGAAATATCAAACGGCTGTTTATATGTCATTGCTTGAGCTGGCGTTGCCATAAACCCAAAATCTTTTGTTAAACTAACTCCTTTAATAATATCAGGAATTGCTAATCAAATAAAAATCATTAAACTAGTAATTACCAGATTTAAAATTGAAGCACGTACTGGTAAACCATCTTTATTTAGTTTCCGTAATCGATCTGGTAAATATCCTTCCGTTGATAATGGCTGTAACGAAGTTCCACCATACAGGGCATTCTGCATTGCAACATTAACTTTTAACGCCAGCGCACTAATAATCATAATAATGGGACCTCCGTATAAAATGATTTTATTACTAAAGCCTAAACTTCACGTCCCCATATTCATATTTTGGACAAATTTTGTAAAACCAGCAAAGAAAATAATTGAGATAACAATATAGAAAATGGTACTAATTAACATAATTAAAATAATACCTCGTCCAATATTTTTTTCTGGATTACTAATATTTCGTCCTGCGGTTGAGAAAACTTCAAAACCAGCAAAGAAGAAAAAGCAAAAATTAAACGCTTTCACAAATCCTGGTAACGAAAACTTAGTATTGTGTCCTCAATAACTTAAGTTTTCCCCACCATGTTGAACAGCTAAAACTAAACCCGCAAGAATTAAAAAACCAGCGGTAATTCATTTAATAATTCCTGTTCCATTCGCTAATTTTTTATATAATTTAATTCCCCCAAAGATAATTGCTGCTGCTGACATATAAATGGCAATTCCAATAAAATCTAATCATAAGTCCCCAAATGACCCTCAATCAGCAGCATATCACGGAACGCTAACACTTCCATCAGGATTAACTTGTGAAATTCAATCTGCTCCAAATGAACCACGAATCAACATCATTACTTGAATTGTAATTAAAAATGGTAATGAAACATATTGCATAAAAGCAACAAAAATTCCTCAAAATTTTCCGAAAGTTGTTCGAACATAAATGTACGAGGCTCCATTATTGTTTGAATGATGAACTCGTGCCATTTTAGCAAATGCCCAGGCACATATTCCAGCAATTAGTCCTTCCACTGCAAATAACCATACAGTATGAATACCAATTGAATCAGGTTCTGAAATATTTGCTAAAATAGCAAAATTACCGATAAAACTAATTCCAACAGTATAATTAAAGCCTAATCAAACAAAATCCGCCAAACTAAATTTTTTGTTTTGTTCTTTTTTAAGCATAAAATAGTTTTTTCCTTTCTAGTTAAAAAACAGTGTTAATATTTAATTGATGATATTTACATAAAAATTAAATTATAACATTCAAATTATTTAAGTTTTTTCTAAATTAAATAATTTAAGTGTAATTATAACCATCTGAAATGAAAATGCAAGCAAGGACCAGAAAAAAAATTAAACCGTTAGATCGCTTAAAAAATATTATCTTAATAATAAAAAAAGAAAATTCAAAGATTTTCATAAATAATAAGTCTACTTTTCCCCCATTAACAAAAATTATTAAATATTAATGATGATAAGCAATACTAATGTTTTTTGGTTTAATTTGTAAGGAATAACTTAATTCTTTCATAATTGCTTCATTAATTTCTTCTGTTAACTGATTTAATCCCTCTTCATGTAATATTTTTCCACTAATATAAATATGTAAAATTGAATTATCAATCATTCGACATTCAACTTTATCAATAAAATATTGGTGTGTAATCTCTCGAATTGAATATAAAATAATTTTTTTAATTGTTAATAAACTCACAATAATACTACCACGGTGATTACTATCAATTGTTAATTCATTAAAATTATTAGTCATTTTTAATCGCTCCTTATATTTGTTTTAGTTTTTATGCACGACCAGAATATTTACCATCACTTGTTGAAACAGTAATTAATTCTCCCTCTTTAATAAATAATGGTACTTGTAACTCTAAACCAGTTTCTAAAACCGCTTTTTTCATAGCACCAGAACTAGTATCTCCCTTCACTGCTGCTTCAGCTTCAGTGATTGTTAAATCAACTTTATCTGGTAAAATAATTCCTAAAACTTCGCCATCATATTTTGTTACAGAAGCCATTACGCCTTCTTTTAAAAAGTTTTTTTCTCATATCAAACTGTTTGATGGAACTTCTAATTGTTCATAACTCTGGGTATCCATAAAAATAATATTTGCTCCATCATCATATAAATATTGCATCTCAACCTTATCAATCATTGCTTTTTCAACCTTATCGCCTCCCGTAAAGGTAATTGTAGTTGTCGCATTACTCCGCAGATTTTTTACTTTTGCTTTGACATGCGCTTGCCCACGCCCTGACTTTGAATGTTGTGCTTCAATTACCGCATAAATATTACCTTCATATTGAAACGTTAATCCTGGTCGAAAATCATTTACACTAATCATTTTATTCTTCCTTCTCTATTTTATTGTTTCCATAATTATAACCTAATTTTAGCAAGAAATAAAGACAGCAAGAAAATTTGCTAAAATTTTCTTTTGTCTATTTGTTACACTTTATATTTTAAAAAAGAAAAAGGTGCTAATTCATGGTTTGAAGTGCACCGTTTACTTTGTTAACTGAAAGTAATAACATTTTTACCAACATAACGTTCTGAACTTGGAACTGCCGCAATTTCAACTTCCGTTGCTGTTTTTTTAATGTCAAAATGACGCGTTGTAAAATAAAATGTTGGATTTAAAATAGCAAAATATTGCATCATTGCTGTTGCTGGTAAAGGCTTTAAAGTCTTTTCTTCATAATTAAACTTAATTGTTGCTAAATAAACTGGTTGTGTCCGATACAATGCCGTTGTAATAATTTCTGTTGCATCAGCAAAATGGATACTGGTAGCACTCGCAGCAATCTTGACCTTAATTAAGGATGTTTTTTCACCACCACCCGTTGTTGGTTGTCACTTTAAATCAGTTCAACTACTTGGTGTTGTTCCTTGTTGATAATAAGTAAATTCTAATTCCTTACTAGCCACTTCCCCACGATACTCATTTGTTTCTAACGCCCCATAAATTGCATTTTGAAAAATTGTTTCAGTTACGGTTGTGATAGTATTTTGAGGATCAAAGACAGGAACTAATGCTAGTTGTGTCTTAAAGAGCGCTAATGAAATTTTACTACGATCACGCGTTTCAAAATTACCACAACTAACAGCTGTTATTGGAGCACTAATCATTGTTAAAGCACTAAACATTGTTAATAACTTTTTCATTCTAATAATCCTCCCTAAAAGCAGCATAATCAGTTTGAATAATTGCTAATTGTTGTTGATATCGTGTTTCAATAATTTGTCGTTCACGTTTTGTTAATAAGTACGGATTTAATTCCATCCCTCAGTGCTTATATTTTGAGCTTCCATAGCCAACAGTAATTTGTGTTCGTGGTGTAACATATGAAATCCGAATTTGATATGAACCATTAGGAACATAAGTAGGAATAAACATAAAATCAGTATAAATTGAATTAAACTCTGCTTTGGCAAAACTTTCATATCGCTTAGTTAATAATTTTGGGTCAGTAATATGATCAGCATCTGCAATTTGGTTTGTATAATTTTTAAAAATATTATAAAAACTTTCAATTGCGTTTGTTGATTTTAAATGATTTCAGTATGGATTATTTAATTTATTGACAATGTCAGCAAACTCAGGAGCACGATTATTTTCTAATTTTAAATCACTAAAGATTCGTGATGTTCCTGAATAATATTGTAAATCACCGCCAAGGGAAAATGTATGTAAATAGCTATATGGATCAACATAGTCTGGTGATCATCCACCAACAAAGATATCTCAATCGGCTTTTTTTGTTCGACTAATATATTCAGTTGCATCAACAGTAATGTCAGGAATAATTTTAATTACATTATTTTCCGCATTAAACGAATCAATCATATTTAATAAAAAACGATTATTTGTTAAAGTTCCGGCCCCATTCATCAAAAAGCGTAGTTCAACACTTGATGAACCAATGTTTTGTTGTAACCAAGCTCGAATCTCATCTAAAATATTTTTATCATTTTTTAATAAATCTTGGTTAAGATACAAGGCATCACTACCATCTTTTAATAATTGGCTACTTGCTTGCACATCACCATTTAAATATTTATTAGCATATTCTGCTTCTACATAGTTCGCATAATCAACATTCCCATTTTTAATAAAATAACGAGCCGTATAAACATTTCGCAAAAATTTTGATGTTGGCGAATCATCTAAGGCTTCTGAATAGTATTTAACAAACTTACTGCGGTCTAAATGTGTGACTAAATATTTTCGAAGTTTATCATATTGTAATGCTTTACTAGCATTCAGCGCTTGTTTCGCCAAACTATTATTATTTTTTAAGATATCAGTATTAGCATAATTAAACGTTATTGTGAAAGTTATTGGATCAGGATTAATAATACTTGAAGCACCACTAAAAGTTGGATTAGCTGGATTAGGACCAACATATTTTCCTCACCCATTGGTATCAGTTGGTTGAACAATAAAATCATTAACATCTCCTGATTCAAATAATACCCGTTCACGAGAAACATCATTATTTGCTAAATATGTATAATTTAATTTATCAATATACGTTAATTTAGCATAACGATATTCGGGATTTTTACGTAATAAAATTTGTGAAGTTGAGCCATATTTTTCAACTAAATATGCTCCTGAATATCAAATATTTTTAAAGTTTGTCCCATAATTATAGCCTTGCAAGACTGCTTTTTCTGGCATTGGGGCAAAAGCCAAATAAGTCATTAAAGTATCAAAATACTCGGCTGATTTTGTTAATTTAATTGTAATTTCATCATCAGCTGAATTAACACTCATTCCTAATTTGCTTCAAATTGGATCATTATAATAATCTGGTTTATAACTACCAGTTTGAAAATGCTCTCAAATTTCTTGCGCTCCCGCAATGAAAGTTCGTCAGATTCCTGCTGTTGATGATAAGTTCTTTGGAAATAAAACAAACTTAGCTGTATTAATCATATCACTTGCCTTAATTTGGCGTTGAAAATTACCACGATAATCAAATCATTTTGCTTGTGGTGAAATTTTATATTTTCATTCACTCTGATCAGCATTTGGCTGACCAACATATTTTGATGTTTTATCGGCTTGAACAGCAATATCACCAAAACTCCGATTATATTTATCAGTTGCCACTAATGTTCCCACTAAATCTGCTAAAATTTTGTTGTCTTCTCCTTGAATTGTTGTTCCGTTTGATCATGATGTTAAAGGAAATTTAAAAATAGAACGAAAAACATTATCATAATTTAAACGATTCGCTAAGCGATCTAAACTAATTCCACATGATACGACCAAAGGGGTCACAGTTGTAATTGTCGTTAAACTTGCAAAAAGCGCTAATTTCTTCTTTAACATAGTTTATGCCTCCTTACTTTTTGCTCCAGCAATTTTAACTTTTGCTGCCGCAACTTCACGGGAATTACCAAATAAATAATGCCCTGTTTTAATTTCAGTAAACTCTGGTAAATCAAATAAATAATCTCAATGTTCTTTTTCTGGTTCATAAATAAAATGAACTTTTTCTTTTTCATAATTTGGATTAGGTAGCGGAATTGCTGATAATAACGCACGCGTATAAGGATGCAATGGATTAGCAAATAATTCTTCTGCTGGAGCTAATTCTACTAATTGACCATGATAAATCACAGCAATTCGATCAGCAATAAAACGCACAACAGATAAATCATGGGCAACAAAAATATAAGTTAAATTATATTTTTGCTGAAATTTTTTTAATAAATTTAAAACTTGTGCACGAATAGAAACATCTAACGCTGAAATTGGTTCATCAGCAATAATAAATTGTGGTTTCATAATTAAAGCCCGTGCAATCCCAATCCGTTGACGTTGTCCTCCTGAAAACTCATGAGAATAACGTGATAAGTGTTCTGGTAATAAACCAACTTCTTTTAAAATATTTAAAATTAAAAAATTCTTTACATTTTTATCATTAACTTTTTCTAGTGTTAATGGTGTTTCATTTTTGCCTAAATTACTATTATAATAACTTAAGTATAAATTTCGCGCTTCATCATTTTTATATAATTCAGGAAAATTAGTTAACCCTTCTCCAACAATTTCGGCAACAGAAATGCGGTCATTTAATGATGAAGATGGATCTTGAAAAATCATTTGAATCTTTTTCTTCTGTTGACGATTTTCGCGATGAGTTGGTAATTTAAAAAGTTCAGCCTCTTTAACAATTTCATCAATTAATGGTAAATCCAATAAATCTAATAACCGATTTGAATCATTAATCTCAGCTCTTGAATATTTGTATTCTTTTTGAATTCATGAATAATACAACTTAATTGTTTCTTGGTCACGAAAAACCCCATGTCTTGCCAAATAAGATAAATCACGTAATGTTGTTTGTAATTGCGTCTTATCTGTTATTGCTGTTAAACTATCTTTTAATACCGGACTACACTCAGCATCGGATAAAGCAATTAATGTTGCTTTAAAATCAGTTGCTGCTAATAAGTTAGCACAAGCAGTTGCTGAAATTGATGTTTTTAATAAACTATTAGCATATTTTTCTTGCAAAGTAATAATTGCTTGACCATTTGCTATTGGATCTAATTGCAACTTTTTTAACTGCTTCAAGTATTCCTTTTCAAAATCTTTTTTAAAAACATTATAACGTTTGTTATAAGCAAAAATATATTTCACTCGTTTTGATATTGGCACAAAAAGAATAAAAGCTTTTCGCTGGTTTTTAGCAATATTTTTAACATTAGTTAATAATTCATCATGGACTGGTAATAATTTTGCTAATTCTTGAAACGATTGATCATAATACTTTTTTGTTTGTGTAAGAACAAAGTTAGTTTTTAATTCATTTCGAATTTGATCTAATTTTAAAAGAATTTTATAAATTTGATGTCCTAATAAAATACATCCTTCAATAATTTCAATATTTTCTTGTACCCGCATTTTAATTTCGATTTCTAATTCCAACGACAGGGATGGAATTCATTCGTGTAAATTGTTCACAAATCGTAAAATTCGTTGGTAATTTTTTAAAATTTCTTTTAATAAAATTAGATTATTTTCATACATTTCTTTTACTAATGCAAATTGATGTTTACTATGATTAAAATTTAATAAATCAATGTTACTTAAAGTAGCATCACTTGTAATTAAATGCTTATTTGTTTCATAAGGAATTAATTCCTTTGTACTAATCATATAGTGTTTATTCTCAAAATAGCGATAATAACTAATTTTTAAATTATTAATATAATTACTCAGATTTTTATTTAATAACATATTATTATTTTTTAAAAGACGAAATTGTTCATTAATATGTAAATTAATTTTATACAATTGTGGTGGTTTTCCCTGTATTACTCGTCGTTCCATATAGACAGTTCCATCTTTAATAGCTTGAACTCCCGCAATCGCACGACCAATTGTTGTTTTACCACTTCCTGATTCTCCAACAATACTAAAAATTTCTCCCCGATAAATATCAAAATTTGCTCTTTTAACGGCATTTACTTTCTTATTTTTTTGGCGAAATTGAATTAACAAATCGCGAACCATAATAAATTGCTCTTGTTCGTTCTGATTCATTTTAATCACCTACCTTTGCATCATTTTTAAGTTCTTCCAACTGGCGCAATTGTTTTGGTTTTTCCACTTTCGTTGCTCGTGGATCTAATAATCATGTTTTTGCATAATGAGTTTCAGTTACTTTAAACATTGGTGGTTCTAACAAATAATCAATTTTCATCGCATATTGATTTCGTGGTGCAAAAGGGTCACCATAAACTTTCGCGTATAACGATGGTGGTGAACCAGGAATTGAATAAAGTTCTTCGCCCTTTTCTCCAAATTGTGGTAACGAAGATAATAACGCTCATGTATAAGGATGCTTTGGATTGAAAAAGATTTCATTAACAGTTCCATATTCAATAATTTGCCCCGCATACATTACAGCGACACGATCTGCGATATTAGCGACAACACCTAAGTCATGAGTAATAAAAATTATCGTAAATTTATACTCTTTTTGTAATTCTTTAATTAAATCTAAAATTTGCGCTTGAATTGTAACATCCAGGGCTGTTGTTGGTTCATCACAAATTAGCACCTTTGGTTGACAAGCTAACGCAATCGCAATAACAACTCGCTGACGCATTCCACCAGAATACATCCCAGGAATATCATGGTAACGTTTTTTCGCATTTGGAATTCCAACTTTTTCTAATAATTCAATCGCAAGTTTCTTTGCTGCTGAGCGAGAAAACTTACGATGTTTTCGTAATACTTCTGATATTTGAAACCCAACAGATAATAATGGATTTAAAGATGTCATTGGGTCTTGAAAAATCGTTGCAATTGTTTGACCTCGTAATTTACTAATTTGTTTTGCAGCTTTTAATTTATTAATAAAACAAAAGTTTTTAATTAAATTTCATTCCTCTCACAAATTGTTAAAATCACGATCATTTAATGGCTGTTGTTGTAGCATTAAAAGATTCATTTTATTAATCCGATAACGAACCCCATCAGTAAAAGTTGTCTTCTTAAAATAAGTTGCAATTTTTTTAAATTCTTCATCAGTTGGAATGATTTGTGTTTCAAAATATTTTTTTAAAAACAACATATTTTTATTTAATAAATACTTTTCTGCTCATGTTAAATTTTTCATTTTATTAATTTCATTAGTATAATCAGTAATTCGACTTTGTAATAATTCAATATTTTTTGCTTTAAGATCTGAATCTAGTAACATTGCTTGTTGTTTCATAAGTTTTTTAATTTGGTCACTAATTTTTACTAATTTATTATTTAAACGATTTGAATGCGTAAAATTAATTTGCTGTTTTAATTCTTGTTCTTTTGCTTTTAATTGTGCTATTGTTGTTTTAACTGTCTCTAATTGTAAATTATTGATTATTTTAATTTTTTGCTCTGTTTTAATAATTAATTTTTTATTATATTTGACAATACTTTTTCGTAAACTACTATCTAATAAAATTTTATGAAAATCAACTAAGTGAACAGGTTTTTTAAAGTAAGTTAACTCATCAGTTAGAATATTAGTTGATGGTGAATAAACAATTGAACCATTGCTAATTCAACCATTATTTTCTAACATATTTGTAAAAGTTTTTGTCATTACTGACTTTCCGCTTCCTGATTCTCCAACAATTGCTAATGTTTCACCATCATAAATATCAAATGAAATGTTACGAATTGCTGTTAAAACATTTGCTCGAGTTTTAAATTTTATAACTAATTTTTTAATTGAAATTACAATTTCTTTTTTCATAACGCGATATCTCCTTTAATACTTTTTTATTTATAATGGTTTTTTGGATCTAGTGAATCAGCAAATACTTTCCCAAATAAGAAGAATAAAACAGATGTTCCAGCAATGAAACAAACAGGAATAATTAATAAATGAGGGAAATCTTGTCACTTACTTGACGCTAATACCTCGTTTAGAATAAACCCTAATGTTGTATTTTCACGTCCTTGAATAAAGCCAAAGTTAAAATAATTTAAAGTTGAATCAATAGCAATTGCCATTGGAACAGCAAATGATGCAGTTTGAATAATTAATGGTAAAATACGCGGCATAATATTTTTTGTAACAATTTTTGGGCCTGATGTTCCTAGCATCTTTGAAGCAATATTATACTCAGTATTACGAACTAAGATAATTTGAACACGAATAACTTCAGCTAAAGTGATCCAACTCGTCAAGGATACAGCAAAGATAATTACAATCATTGATTTCCCTAAGGCAAAAATGATAATTAACCATAAAATTAATGTTGGTACTAAATTTAAAAATCTAGTAATTTCAATAAATAAAATATCAAATTTTTTATAAAATCCTCAAATTGAACCAATGATAATTCCTAATAAAATTTGAATTAAAGCAATAATTAACGTAAATAATAAGGTAGTACGCATTCCAATTCAAATTTTATCTCAATAATTTTCCCCATTCATTCCTAACCCAAATAAATAAGTTGCACTTGGTGCTAATGGTTGTTGATAATTTGGAATTGGTAAATCAGTTGGTAATGGATTAGCAACTTTCCCAATTGGGACAATTGCTGTTAATAAGATAATGGCAATTAATAATAATAAACAAACAATAAATGTTTTTTTAGCAATTAAAATTCTTCCAACTACTTTTCAATAACTATATGATTTAATTGAAATTCGTTCATTTTCTTCGATTTGAGGACCGACAATTTCAAATAAACTTGAATCTAAGTTATCAACATCATAGTTTTGAAAATCAAATAATTCTTCATCTGTAATTCTTTTCATCATCATGTTCCTCTCTTTATTTTGTTAATTTTATACGGGGGTCTAAAACCGCCATAATAATATCTGCTAATAAACTCGTAATAATTCCGGAAGTTGCTGTTAAAAGAATATATCCCATTACAACAAAAGAGTCTTTATTTCCTACCCCAGAAACAATAAACTTACTCATTCCGGGAATTGCTCAGTTTTGTTCGGCAAAAATACTTGCCCCAAAAATAGTTGTTACAAAAGCAGTTGGTAATAATCGAAAGATTCGAATTCCAGCATTACGGAAAATATGAATATAAAAAATATAACGGTTAGTCATCCCTTTTGATAAAGCAAATTTGGTATAATCAGCTGTCATTTCATCAATAACATACCGTCTTGTATTAATCACAATTGGTGGGGTAATCATTAGAAAAATCGCAAAAACTGGCCAAAACTTAGTATCAAAAGTTCCTGAACTAAATAATCCATGGGCATAGAAAACATTAATTGAAATTAAATAAACACCCACCACTAAGACGACCGGTGGAATTGCTAAAAAGATAATTGAGCCAGCGTTGATGGTATTATCAACCCCACGTTCCTTATTTTTAGCAGAAATAATTCCTAATGGAACACCAATAAAATATGCTAATAAAACAGCAATTGAACCAAAAGCAAACGAATATGGAATTGCTCTGGCAAAAATTTCTGATACTAATTCTCCTGGCTGTGCAACAGCAGTTGAGAAAACTACTCCTAAATAAAAGAATGTTGTAATTTTATCTCCCACTAATTGTCCAGTTACTGGATCAAAGGCACTATTAACAATAATTGTCTTTTTAATAAAAGGCATAATATTATATAAATATGTCCCTAATTGGCTTCAAATTGAACCATATACACCAAAGATTTTCATTCTTTGTTCTAATAAATTGTTATATTCTGGCGTTCCTGGTAGAATATTTAATTTATTAATATCAATATCGGAAATATAAATATCATCAGGTGTTACTAATCGTAATAAAATAAAAATAACACAAATTGCTAATAATAATGTAATTATGGCAAAAAAGATTCTTTTTAACGAATAACCTAATAATGGAAAACGATCAAAAAGTTCACGTCGATGATGATTAAAAATCTTAGCTTTATATTTCATCTCGGCAAGTCATGATGTCCGTTTATCTGCTGTTTGATAATCTAATTCAACATTAGTAAATTTTTGATCATATTCTTTTGTAGCTAAAATATTGTTTTCGGAAATATTTTTCCTCTTGTTAATTCCTTTCATATATTTTTTCCCCTCCTTGTATTAAGGAAAAATAAAATATCCCTTTTTTAAATTTTTAATAAAATAATGTACTTAAAATAATTCGTTCAAATAATGTGCTTGATACAAAATATAATTTTATATTATGTTATTATATTTTACTTTTGTAAAAAATACAATATAATTTAATAATAAAATTAAAAAATATTAAAAAAGAGGGACAAAATGGCTAAAAAAAAGAATGTTTTTAAACAATTACACCAATTAAAGCAAGAAGAAAAGAAAACTCACCAAAAAGAAGTGGCAGAAATTGTTGATGATACTTATCAAAATCACACCTTAAAATTAGAAACTTATCAAAAAATAAAAAAAATTACTTGATTTCATTGCGTAATTGCTATTTTAATAAGTGCTATTTTAATAGGTTTCAGTTTTTTATTAGGTATTTTTGCCTTTAAAGATATTAAAAAAACCGAATGAATTGTTGTTAGTTTTTTAGTTATTATCCTCTTGATTTGATTTATCTTAGGATGATACAAAAATAAAACTGCCGCTGCTTATTTTAATGATCATCGTCGCCGTTATCAACCTACTTTAACTGATCAAGAAGCAAACATTAAAAAAATCCGTAATATTTTATTAATTATTGCCGGAATTTTATTAATTTCTTCGCTAATTATTTTCTTTACAGTATAATCCAATCTTTTTTCTAAAAAAAGAAAAGACCTTGCTTATAAATAGCAAGGTCTTTTAAAACGACAGTTATTAGCAAAAACATTAAGTAATTATTCTTAAAAGTTATTTTTTAAGTTCACACTAATGTTTTAATGTTATACATTTTCATTTTTGACTCCTCTTTTAACATCTCATCAGTAGGCATTAAACTAATTTTTGCCAGTTTTTCAGTAAACATTTCATTAAATTTCTCTTTATATTTCTGATAATAATTTTCTGTCTCTGCCTTACTCAAGTTGACATTTTCTTTTCGTAAATCCAAATATTTTTTAAATAACATAAATGCTGCATAATACATTACTCCAACGGCAAATCATTTTAAGTAATAAGTAAACTCATTCATTTTAACTCCTAATCCACCTTGAATTCCAACAAAAACAACAAAGAAGGCAGTAACAGTTCCAAGAACACCCCCAATTAAAAGACCATAAGCAACTTTTGGACTATAATTATTATCACGATGAAATGTTCAGGCTGTTGTTGGTAATGCAAAACCAGCTGCACAAGTCATAATGGGAAAAGCAATAATTGTTTCCATTCCCAATAACGATACAATCGCTAATGCTGGAGCATACAATCCAACCCCAAAACTTTGTAATCCACCAATAATAAAGAAAGCAATAATTCCAACTGCTAGTTTTCACCCACTAAGGCCTTTGGTCCCAACAGTATTAAATAAACCAACTTGTCCTAAAATCATTAAAATACCAGCTAGAGCTAAGCAAACAGCAACAAATAAAGCAACAAATTTTTTATTAACCTTATTAACAATCTTTGCTGCGCAAAAGGCTCCAACCATCGCTGCTATAACTAATGTTACTAACGTTACTAATTCAACTTGAATCGCACTAACAAACAATGTTCCTGCTAATAAATTGGGAATTGTTAAACCAATATTTAGCGTTCCTGGTAACTTTTTAACATCCGAGACACTATTTGTCGCATTTAAAGCAGCAACTGTTACAACAAAACTCCCAACCCCAATTGTATCTGTAAAACTACCAAAGAAACCAATTGTTGAGATTTTAAAAAGGTTTTCCTTTTTATCTAAAAAAATTCGTTTTGTTGTATTAAAAACAATAAATCCTAAAAATCCTAAAATTAAAACAATCCCAATACACATGAAAATAAAAGCTGTTAAGTGGTTTTTATTCGTAAAAGTAAACTTTTCCCCATCATTAGCAATTTTAAAATAAAATAAATAATTTACCAATAAACTAGCTAATAATAACAATAATGTTAAAATAACCGCCATTAAAACAATTGTTCTACCACTTAAATTTCGTTTCATCATATTATATTCTGTTTTAATATTTCTTAATTCTTGTTTTTTGGTTTGGTTTGGTTCGGTATTATCTTGCAAAATACGAGCAACTTTTGCTTTAAATTCTTGTTGTAATGCTTGATAATCTAAATCACTTTTTAACTTATTTGATTCTTGATATTCATACATTGCCAAGGAATAATTTAAATTCAAATATTCTTGAATCTTTTGACAATATTCATAATAAGTGTCTTTGATATATTTTTCTTTTAAGTCAAAATCAGTTTTGGTAAGACTATTTTTTTTAAGTGCTTGTTTTAAAAACGTAATTTGCTGTTTATAAAACATTTTTAATTCTCTTTGTCGATCAGTTCATTGATAAATATTGGTTGTGTGATGAAGTAAATCATTCTCATTTTTAATAATTTTTTCTAATTGAGCTTGATTTTCCATATTTTATTTAAAAGCAATAACTTCAATTTCCACAAGACCAGCTTTTGGTAAGTCTTTTACGGCAAAAGTACTTCTTGCCGGTTTATGCGACCCAAAGAATGTTTCATAAACTTCATTAACAACAGAAAAATCATTAATATCTTTTAATAAAATCGTTGTTTTAACAACATTATCTTTATTATAATTTGCTGCGGTTAAAATCGCATTAATATTCGCTAAAACTTGGCTCGTCTGAACTTGAATATCAGCTCCTAGCACCATTGTCTTTGGATCAAATCCTAATTGTCCCGAAATATATAAAAAACCATTCGAAAGTTGTACTGCTTGAGAATAAGGACCCACTGTTTGGGGTGCTTGATCGGTATAAATTAATTTCATTATTTAGTAATTGAATTAATAAATTCTTTTTCCATAACAGTATATCCTAACTTCTCTAAGTCAATAACAATATTTGCTAATTCGGTTTTTCTATTAATATCAACTACTAATCGAATAATTTCACGGTTAACTTCTAAACTATTTTCTAATTGGGAATCAGAGATTTTATGAATTTGAACACCATGCGAATCAACAACATTTGTAATTTTCGTTAAATGTCCGTGTCCTAACGGTGCATCAATTTTTAAAACAACTCGACGACGTTGATTAATTAAAGCACGGTTTGTAATATTTAAAAAGGTTGTCACATCAATATTTCCCCCTGATAAAACACAAACAATTTTTTTATTTTTAACATTTAATTTATTAAATAGCATTGCCGCAGTTGTTACTGCGCCTGCCCCTTCTGCCACAATTTTACAATTTTCAAATAAAAATAAAATTGTTTCTGCAATTTCTGCTTCCGATACAAGAATAACATCATCAACATACTTATTTAAGATACTAAAAGTAATATCTCCCGTCTGTTTAACAGCAATTCCATCAGCAATTGATAATTTACCTTGGACTTGAAATGCTTGGTTTGTTTTCCTTGCCTCATAATAACTCGGAACATTCTGACTTTGCACGCCGATTAATTTACAATTGGGATTGACAGCTTTAACATAGCTTGCAATTCCGGAAAGGATTCCTCCTCCACCAATGGGGACCAGAATATAGTCAACTTCTTTCAAGTCTTCTAATATTTCTATTCCAATTGTTCCCTGACCAATAATAACATCAAGATCATTAAAAGCATGGACAAATACTTTGTCCTCTGTTTTAGCAATCTCTAAAGCTTTTTTATTGGCATCATCAAAAAAATCACCATGCAAAATCACTTCCACACCATAATTTTTAGTTGCATTAATTTTACTAATTGGTGCTGTTTTTGGCATCACAATTGTTGCTGGTACATTTAATAAATTAGCTGCAAAACTAACTCCTTGTGAATGATTACCAGCACTTGCGGCAACAACACCTTTTTTAATTATTGCTGGTTCAAGCGCCATCATTTTAGATAAGGCCCCCCGCAGTTTAAATGAAGTAATATTACTTAATTTCGTTGCGTAAATTACTGGAGTTTTAATAATATGATTTTTAATTTTGATATATGTATTTTCAACTTGTTCTCTTGAAATATCATATTCCATAAGTATACTCCATTCTATTTAATTTTGGGCCTAATTTAATTATAATTGTAAAATTGTAAATTGTAAATCCAAGTGCAACAAATCAACTCCTTTCCGAGTTGATTTGTTGCACTTCATATTACAGTTTACATAATTGTGTAAATTCTTTTTAATTGCACTATAATGATGTTTTTGAAAAAAAGCAACAGTTGGTAAATAAGCATCAACAGTAATATCTAAAAAATCATTTGCTTGGGCAACTGCTTCTAATTGTTGTAACATTTTTTTACCAAAATATCACCCTTGATATGCCGGATCAACATACAGTTGTGTAATTTGATTTTGTTCAAAGTGATATGATCCAAAAGCTAAAATTTTATTTTCAAAAATAATGACATACCCTTCTTCTTGAATTAAAACCTTACAAAAATCTTCGTTTTGCCATTGTTGTAAAATTGCTGCTTGTTGGAGTAAACTATAATCCCCAATGCTAATTTTACTAAATGCTTTTTGTCGTAATTCTTCAATTTGATGTTGATCTAAGATTGTTGCCCGACGAATCATTGTCCTTTACTCCTTACTTATTATTCCTTCATAACATTTTTTTGGCTATTAAAATCATCTGTTGAAGGTTATTTTCCAACATCAGATTTTCCTCTTAATAATCATAACACAAAATTAATTAATAACTAAAAGCATAAAAAATAGTTCCTGTATATAAGGAACTATTTTTTTTCTTTATGTAAAGTATGTTGGTTACATTTTGAACAATATTTTTTTACTTCTAATTTTTCTTGTTGTTTCTTTTTATCACGTTTTGCAATATAGTTTTCTTCTTTGCACTGTTCGCAACGTAAAATTATTCCTTCACGCATTTACTGATTCCTCTTTTCTGTTCAAACATAATTCTTCGCATAATTTTGCAACAAGTATATCATAGCAAAATAATTGCTTTTTGCCAATTAATTTTAACTTCTTTTTTGTAATATTTTAATTATCTCAACGGAAAATTCGAATGATTAATCATGTTAAAAGACCAGTTAAAAGAATTAAACCCAAAATAACCCCTAAACTAATACTTAAACCATTCAATGACAATAAAGTTTCTTGATAATTGTTCCCAAATAGGGCTGGAATAAATGCGGCGACAATAAATGAACCCCCAACAAATAAAAGACTAAAGATTCCTGTTACTAATGATTGCACAGTTCGTGAATTTATCAAAATAACAGCAATCATCATTAAGCTAATCGCAAAAGCAGTAATAAAAATAGAAAGAAAGAAAAAGAGAAAAACAACGAAATTATAAGCCACAGCAAAATCAATTTTTAAGGCAGCAGTGATAATAAAACTAGCAATTAACACTAATAAATCCGCAATTAATACTAAAGTAAAACAATAAGCATAAACAATAACAATAAACCCAAAAGGTTTAATTCCTAATAAACCAATTCGTTTATAAACAACCGACATTTTTAAATCAATTATGAATCCCATCATCATATACATTGCAACACTAGCACCACTTGCAATAAAAGTAATGCCAATTGACAATGACATTACTTCTGGTCCGTGGCGGTTATCAAAAACCGCTTGTGCAAGAATTCCAATTGGAATGATAATAACAGCAAAAATCAAAACTAATTTTTGACGACGTAAGTAATTTATAAAAAAACTATATAAAGAAAATAAATTAATTTTTTCACTAACTAAACAATTATTTTTTGTTTTTATCGATGTATTTTGCTCAGTTTTTTGCTCATTTATCATTTTCCATTGCTCCTGTTCTATAATCTTGGTTATAACCACCAATTTGGTATTCTTTAAACTGATCTTTAACAAATTTTTCAACACTACCATATTTGGTGACTATTTCGTTAATTTTTGATACTTTTGTGATTTCACCATAAACCATAAAAATTAAAGTGTCACAAAATTTTTCAATCTCTCCCATATTATGTGAAATTAATAATAATGCCTTATCTTGGTTGGCCAAAAAGTTACTTAATATTTCATATATTTTATCTTTAATTTCTAAATCCAATCCTGTTGCTAATTCATCAAGAATAATTAAATCTGGTTCAACAATTAATGCTAATAAAATATTAATCTTTTGTTGTTGTCCCCCCGATAGTTTTGTAATATCTTTATTCATTATTTTTTCAATTTGTAAATCTAATAGCAATTGATAAATTTCATTTGGGGAAATAAACAAATTATAAGCTTTTAAATATAAATTTAAAATATCATAGCCAGTAACTCCCTTTGGATATTTTGATTCTTGTAATTGCATTCCAATGCGAACTCCAAATTTCTTTTCACTAGTTCCATCAGAAACACGACGAAGTTGTGCTAAAATTTCACATAAAGTTGTTTTTCCAGTTCCATTTGGACCAACAATTCCAATTCGATCGCCTTTTTTCACCGTTAAATTAACATTTTTTAAAACATGTTGTTTGCGATAAAATTTATTGATATTAACGCCTTTAACTAAAAAGTCTTCTGTTAAATTAGTCATTCCTAATCGCTCCCATTTCTATTTATCAGATTATTAAAATTATATAATAAAAATCAGCCAAATTTTGACTGATTTTTATTAATTTTTATTTTTTATTTTTGTCCAAAATATCATTCATTGTTAATTTTAATTCTTTTGTCTCTTCAATTTCTAAATCTTTTTTATATTTATTTTTATTGTAAACTGTAATATGAAGTGCAACAAATCAACTCGGAAAGGAGTTGATTTTTTAATGGAAAAGAAACATTATTTTATTTTGCGGTCCTTAGTAACTAAGTATGGAAAAGATAGTGTTATTAATACTGTAAATAAGATAGTAATTAATAATGTAAAGAAAATGAATAAATTATCCGCTAATAAATTACGCGGATAATTTATTCAATATAGTTTATTTTGAGCGTAGCGAACACGCGAAGCGTGTCGCGGGGTTAATTTTTAGGAGGAGTTAAGTTATGCCAGTATGGTTAACATGAATATTTAGTATTCTTATTTTACTAGGTATTTTTGCTTGAATTGGTTTGTCAATTTATCAGAAAGTTCGCCAAATTCGAGGAAAAAATAAAGAAAAGAAAGAAATTGAAAGTAAGGAGGATAAAAAATAATGTTGGGAATTTATTTAACAACAGCAATTAATTTTTTAGCAGTAGATACACCTACTATTTCTGATGGAATGGGTTCTATGTGAAGTGGTATTGGACAAGCTATGATGAAAGTTAAAGAAGCTGTTTATGCGGTTTTACCACAGTTAATGGCATTTCTTGGTGATGCTTGAATTATTTTAATTCCATTTGCCATTTTTGTTATTGTTAAGATTTTGAATTTCTTTAGAGTTATGGTTAAAGGATTCTAGTATTTTTTCTTGATCATGTACATTAGCTAAGGCACACTAGCTTTGTTATGTGATTATTTAATTTTATATTAACTATTAACTTGTTTAATAGTATTTTTCAGTGTGCCAATTTTGTATTTTTGTTTTTTATTACATTGTTTATTAACATTGTTTATTTAACAATACTAAGTTACATTAATACAACATTGGTTATTACAGTAATTTAAGGAGTATTTTTATGAAAAAAATTATAGATAGTATCGAGCAAATAATTTCAGTTTGTGGTCAAGATTTTACAAAGTGACCTAATAATATGGCACCAGATGTTTTGAAGGCAACTTATGAAATGTTGAAAGAATATCAGGAACAATTAAGTGGATACAAAGCAGATGAAGTATTTTCTAAAAATGATCGTGAACAAATTTTAGAAAAAGTAAAGAGTTTTTATGAAAATAAACTTGATGAAAAAGATAAAGAAATTGAAAAATTAAAGTATGATAACGCAATTTATACTGATGAATTATATAAGAAAGATGAAAAACAATTAAAGAAAAGTGATTTTGAACTTTTAGAATCTTGTGGTGCTTGTACTAAAATACATTGAATGTTAAAAGACAACACAAAATATGAAAGTTTGGAGGAATAGTTATGCAAGATTTGTTAGATGAAATTAAAATGAAAATTAAAACTATGCAAGCTACTTTAATTCAATTAGATCAATATAAAATTCATCATGAATCGATTAATATTATTCGAAAAGAAATGAGTTTTTATCAGTATATTGTGCAAGAAATGGAAAGTAAGATTAAATAACTTATGAAATTTATTAGCCCATTATCTTGACCTGGTGGAAAGGCAAAGCATTTTGATAAAATTAAATCATTTTTGCCGGGTAAATTTAATATATTTATTGATCTATTTTGTGGCGGTGCTTCAGTTGGTTTAAATGTGTTAGATCAACAGTTATGTACAAAAGTAATTTTCAATGATTTATACAGTGATTTAATTTATTTTTGACAACAAGGAATCCATTTTATTGAATTAGACTATTTGGAAAAACTAGCATATCCTAATTCAAAAAGTATTAATGAAATGAAAGAAAAAATGCTAGATGATTATTGTTTAAATGAAGGAGAAAAGTTTCTAATGAAAAATGCTTTAACTTTCAATGGTAAAGAATGAGGAACTTGGACAAATAAAAGATTACAACAAAATTTTAATATTAATAAATTAAAAAGGGTTGAAAATGTTAGAAAGCTATTGGTTAATCCTAAATATGATATTAAATTTTTCAATTCAGACTATAAAGATATTATTAATAAATATGGTAATGACGAAAATATTA
The DNA here is from genome assembly GCF_030060925.1 of Spiroplasma sp. SV19. Lineage (NCBI taxonomy): Bacteria > Bacillati > Mycoplasmatota > Mollicutes > Entomoplasmatales > Spiroplasmataceae > Spiroplasma > Spiroplasma sp. SV19. The sequence continues at coordinate 238,970 of NZ_CP045455.1, read as the reverse complement.
TTTGGTATTTAGACCCACCATATTATTACAATAAGGGAAAACCATATAAGCATTCAAAAATTGATTTTCAAGAGTTTAAAGAAAATATATTAAAGATTAAAGGAAAGTGAATTTTAAGTATTGATAATTCTGAATTCATTAAAGAGTTGTTTAAAGAATTTAATATTTCTGAATTTGAGTGAGTATATAGCTCTAGTAATTGCCATAATAGAAAACCAAAACTTGGCCAAGAACTAATTGTTACAAATTTTAAGGAGTTAGATTAATTATGTGTGAGTGTCAAGAATATAGTTGTGATATTTGCAAATTGGAAGTTGAAAAAGGCAAAAGAAATAAAAATTTTGTTTGTCGTATGATTTTGTGTCCTAGTTTAGATTGTATTAATAAGGGTGGTGTTAAATTATGTTAGGAATTTGAATATTTTTTATTAAAAGGAAATGTCAAATTTGTTACTCTATTTTAAATAGGAAATTTGTTGGTCGTTTATATTTTAAGTTAAACGTTTGTTCTATGCAGTGCAATCGAAAGCGAGTTGATTTGAATAATGTATCAGAAACCAAATTATAATAAGTCGCCTACTCCTTTTAATATTATTAAGACTATTGATATTGAATGATTTATAAATTTTAATGGTTTTCAATCTTTTCGTAAAATAATTGAAAGTAAATGATTTGCAGGTATTAATACTAGTAAAAATGAATTATATGTGTGAAAGTAAGGTGATTGTGTGAATTTTTATAAAAATATTAATGTAGCAAATTATTTTATTCTAAAAGAGTTTATTGTTTTTACAACAGAAAAAGCTTCCTTTATAAATTTGCCTAATCATAATCGACATATTGGTTTTTGGTTGAGTAATAGGTTTATTTATCCTAGTAAAGCACATTCTAATCAAGTAGCTATTGGTTTGATTTATGATAATTCTTATCCTATTTTTAAATATGATGAAAATTTGAAACGATATATTTGAAAATATTTAACTGGAACAGAATTGATAAATTTGTACGATCAATATAAACAAAATTATTTTGCCCGTATGAAAAAAGCTCTTTATCCTGATGAACCTAAAAAAATAAAAATAAAGAATAATAATGATAATTTAACAAACTGAAGTGTTGAACAAGAACAAGAATTATTTAATGATTGAGAAGACTTAAATTAAGATGAGTTTATATGATTATTGAGTACAGTTTGTAAGTTATATTATTGGTTCAAATGCTCCAGGATTTTTATATGTTTTGTCGTTTGTATTATTTATAATTTTATTTTTGGTACTTTTTTAAAGTTATTCAAAAAATTTTAAGTTTTTAAATATGGCAAAAGATTGAGAAAAATTAAAAGAGTTTTTGTTCATGTCTTTTTGTTTATAGATAAATCTAAAGTTGAAGAAATTACAACTTGAAATTTAACTCAAAATGAATATTTAACTCTTATGGTTGGTGTTTGAATTGTTATTTTATTTTTAACTTGGTTTTTGTTGTGAATGGTTTTCAAAATAGTTAGTTGTCTTAAGTAATTAAATTTTGTTGTTATTATGGTTTTCTCTCCCCACAAACTTTTATATAAATATTGATATTATTCTTTTGATTATTATTCCTGCTCCTATTAAAACTGAAATAATAATAAATCAAATAAATGTTAGGTCATTAATTTCTATTGTATTGAATAATCATATTATTTTATCTAATATGAATAATTCTTTTCCAAAAGGATTAGAACCTAAAAATAATAATATATAGGGCATTATTGGTGTAAATGCCCGTAGTATTCATAAAAAAATACTAAAAATATTTTATTCACTCTCCTTTTTGATTTGTGGGGAGAGAAAACCATAATAATACTAGTTTAATTATAAATAACTATTGGAGGTAAAATGAAAAAGTTTATATTTTTCTTAAAAAATTATTGTTATATTAGTGGTTCAATGGTTTTATTTAGTTTAATTGATCTGCTAATTTGAATTGTTTCATTAAATTATACTGGTTTAATATTTTGATTATTATTTGTTTTGCAATGTCTTTATTTTATTTGGTGATTATGAAAAAATATTTTTTATCAGTTAAATGCTTTTCGTTTAGTAAATTTTGTTTGAGATAACCCGTTGTCAGTTATTATTGGTAAATTAGGAACTGGAAAAACATTACTTTTAACTTATTTATCAGAAACAATGAAATTATTAACAGATAAGATTTATAGTAATTATCCATTAGAAGATGATAAAGTTAAAGTTTTAACATTTAAAAATTTAGACTTTACTGATCGAACAAAAGCAGTTCCCCCTGATGACAGTTTAATTTTGTTTGATGAGAGTTTTTTGTATATTGATGGGACAAGCCCGCATGATGAAAAAGTAACTCACCGTGGCAAAATTCCTTGAATTGTGTTGGCAAGACATTTTGGACATCGTGCTTTATTTACTGCACAACGCGAAGGTATGCTTTGAAATAATATCCGTCAATTAGCTAGTGGAATTATTATTCCTATTTCCCTTAAAAAACCTATTACTAAAAAAGGAATTAATTTTTTTAATAGATTCTTTATTATGCGAATTGGTATTTTTCAAGATATTACTGATTATGAAATTTGAAAAACAGAATCTGTCAAACGTACAGCGGAAGGTAAACGTGCAAAACATAGATCTGATGTTGGATTAGGAATTCGGTTTTTTAAAATAATTATCCCATTAGAAATCGCCCAAAAATATGAAAGTAAATGATTATCATTTGTTCGTGATTTAAAAAATGATGATGTTCCTGTTACTAAAGAGTATTATTGAACCCAACTTAAAGATTTAACAATAAAAGAACGTTTAGAGTTATTAGATATTGATATTCTTAAAAAGAATTTAAAACCTAAAAAAGAAAAAGGAAGTGATAAAAATGGTTAATATGTTAGCTGAAAATAGTAATTGGGATAAGATTTTTGCATTTATTTTTGATATATTTTTGTTTATTTTTGATGTAATTTGGAATACTAAATTACCAATGACAAATACTACTATTGCTTATTTTATTATATTTTTATGGTTGTGAAATTATCAATTTATGCTATACATGGTACTTCGACACAATATAATGATTTAGGTTCAACTGTTCAAACTAGTGTTTCAAATGTTTATTCTGCAACTGCTCGTGGTGTTTCTGATACTAAACAAGGTTTACAAAAACATTTTAAAGAACGTAAACAGTTTAAAAGTAATCGTAATAAACAACAGCTATCAAATTTAGCTAAGCAAGCTAAAACTCGTGAAGCTGCATTTAAAAGAATTAATAAATAATGATTAAATTAGTTTTATTAGTTGCAGCAATCGCTATTTTTGGGACAGGTTTTATTACGGTTATTATAAACCAATTGACGTCAGCAAAAAATATAATTATGGATTTGTATAATTCAGATACCTGGTTACTTTCATTGTTTGGTAAAATGGCAATTTTATTTAGTCATCCCTTAATGTTGACAATATCAAGTTTATATATTGTTGGGTTTATTGTGTCAAAAACGTTATATAGTTAGGAGTAGTTTAGTATGAAAAAAGTGTTATCTTTATCTCTAATAGTTATTTTAGGTTTTTTTAAGTCTAGTAATTCCTTTTATTACTTTAACAGCGTTTAAACCATTAAATCAGCAAAATTATACTGTTAAGCAACAAGCAACAGGAATGAATGAAACAGATTTTATTAATACAATGTTTTTACGAAGTACCTTTTTTGAGAATTGATCAGAAACAAATTATTTTATTAATCCGACTTTAAAAACATCACGAACATTAACTTATAATGATAAGTGATATTTAGACTTTTTAAAGGATAGTTATTCAACCGGGGTTTCGTTTGACAAGCCAAGTGATGAATTTATGGATTTATATAAGAATTGAGATACTTATGCTAAACAATATAATATTGATAAATTTTATGACATTGATAAAAAACAATTTTTAAAAGAGTTAACTAATTTTTCTTATTCTTTTGCTAAGTATTTTAATACTGTTGAGATTATAAATAAGTTAGAAAAAAGTGTTGGTAATTTACAACAAATTCAATTAAATTTTATGTATTTAACATTAATTAAGTCATCTGAATTTGTTAATGAATTTCAAAAGCCAAATAATAAATGATATATTGGAATTTTTCCAAAAATGTGATCACTGGGGCAACCAGTAAAACCATATAAAGTTTTTAAAGCTAATAATAATGGTAAAGATATTAATGTTTATGGTCGTTTTGGTGATGGTATTTATACTTCAAATGATATTATTTATCGTTGAGATAATAATAATGAGCCTATTAAACCTGATATTAATTCTGATACAGGACAGTTTAAATGGTATACTGAATATTGGGAAAGTGTACGTTCTTTTTTGCTAAAATATATTAATGTAATTGTGCAAGAAAATATTAGAGTACAACAAGGTGGTAATCCAGATTATGATGATCCAAGATTGGGTAGTCAAAGAATTATTTTTGATTTTGAAATTATTAATAATTTAGATAAAATTAATAATAATACTATAACTAGAAAATCAATTTATCGAATGATTTTAACGATTGATGAACGTAAAAATATTATAGCTGGGAGTTTAGAATTAACTCATTTAAAACAATATTGAAATGGATATGATTATAATAGTTATCGATATACTGATGATTTAGGTTTTTTATTTTCTTTTATGAAAGAAAAAGAAGATACATTTAATTTTAATGCTGAAACTTATAATTATTATCCGGGTAGTACTCCAAATACTAATAAAGTAATTTTTGAACAGATGAAAGGTCAAATTGAGATTAATAAATTTTTAAAAGCTTTTTTTGCACATGCTTTAGTACCAGTATTCCAAAATCGTAGTAATTTTATTGAAAGTGGTTATATTGATAATTTAGAATATGATACTGTTTTAATTAACTTTTTTGGTTTAAAATTAGTTAATTTCAGAAATGTTTTAATTAATGAAAATAATACTAATAAAAATCAATTTGAAAAAATATTGAATAGTATGTTTACTGTTTCACAAAACTTTTATAAGGATTATTTGCGGACAATTTTTGATCTAGAAAATAATACTTATGTTCAAGGTTATAATAAAAAATATGGTTTATTAGCTAATAATGGTTTTAAAATTTATCCACGTTATTTTTATTTTTCTGATAAATATAAACAATTAGATATTAAATTATATTCAGCATTTAAAAATCGTTTTTATACTACGAAGCACGGTAACATTTTTAATTATGATTTTTCAGTTTCAAGTGATTATAATATTAATCAGAATGAAGGCTATATTTTTGATGGTACTTTAAAAGATAAATATGGTTTAAAATATAAAAAAATTGAAGAACAAAAAATTGGTTATAATGTCTTTGAGTTATTAGCTCAAAAAGAAAATGATATGTATCGATATTATGATTTTAATTTTGGAATTTATAATTGACAAGAGATAAATAATGGTGGCTTGTTCCCTGATGGACAATGATGACAAGCACAGTATGAAAGTTGTAGTTGATATAATTTAGCTTGTCACATGCGAAATGCTGCAATATGAATTGTAAATAATATTCCTGGTGTAAAACAAGTAAATGAATTAGCAAGTGGTGTTGGTCGCATTTTTCAAACAATATATAGTTTTTTTAATCAAACATTTGAAGTGTGAAAATTTAGTCCAGCATTGTATAGTACAATAACAAATATATTCTTATTAATTATTTTTATGAAATTTGTACGTTTAATATAAAAAGGAACTATAAAGTTCCTTTTTATCCTTTTCAATTGGTAATTTGTCCTGTATCAGAATTAATATCAGGTTTAATAGGCTCATTATTATTATCTCAACGATAAATAATATCATTTGAAGTATAAATACCATCACCAAAACGACCATAAACATTAATATCTTTACCATTATTATTAGCTTTAAAAACTTTATATGGTTTTACTGGTTGCCCTAGTGATCACATTTTTGGAAAAATTCCAATATATCATTTATTATTTGGCTTTTGAAATTCATTAATAAATTCAGATGGTAGAATTAATTTTCAACTGCTATTTTCTGGTGGTAATTCTGGATTATAAGGTGGTTTTGGTATATTATTATCATTATTATTTGTGTTATTTTGTGAACATGATATTAAATTTGAAGTAGTAATGGTTGTTAAACTTATTGCTCCTAAAATACTTAATATTTTTTTCATATATTTGTTCCTTTCTTTGTTAAATATATAATCATTATAACAAAAATTTTAGAAAGGTATTAAATAATGAGTTATAAACATTTCAGTGTTGATGAGCGTGTTATATTAAGTCAATTATTAGTATCAAGATTGTTTCAAAAGAAAAATGGTAAACCAAATTTGGCTAAAATAGCAAAGGCAATGGATAAACATCGAAGTACTATTTTACGTGAAATTAATCGGTTTTATAATGAAGAATATAATCCTATTAAAGCTCACAAAAAGTATCTTAAAAACCGTAAAAAGTCAGTTAAACATATTAAATTTTCGTATGAACAATTAATTTGGTTAGATGAAAAGTATAATAAATTTCGTTGATCACCAGAAATTATTTGTTATGAATATAAACATAAATTTGGAATTAAGTTTCCGATTTGTTTTAAAACTTTATATAAATATATTTATTTAGGATTGTTTAATTTGAACAAGAAACATTTATATTTTCACGGTAAACGAAGAAAAATAAAAAAAGCATTAGATAATCGTGGAAAATTATCTAATTATAAAACTATTGTAGAAGCTAAGCATAGTAAAAATGAATTTGGTTGATTTCAAATGGATTGTATAGTTGGAGCAGATCATAAATCAGCTTGTTTAACGTTAACAGAAGAAGTTACTAAATTTACGATTTGTAAAAAATTAAAAGAACAAACAGCTAGTGAAGTTGTTAAAACCTTAAAAGATATTTTCAAAAATCGATTATTGAAAAAATGTATTAAAGGAATAATAACTGATCAAGGTAAAGAATTTAGTGAGTGAAAAGAAATAGAAAAAATAACTAATTCTAATCTTTACTTTTGTAATTCAGGAACACCAACACAAAAAGCTATTGTTGAACGTATTAATCGTGATTTAAGACATTGATTTCCTAAGGGAATTGACTTAGATACTTATTCACAGCAATATTATGATGAAATAGTTAACATAATAAACGAGAAACCACGGCCATGTCTTAATTGAAATTCTGCAAAAACTGTATTTCTTCAATTTTTTAACTAAAGATTAGAAAGTTTAATGATGAAACGAGCAGTGCGTAGGTTTTGGTAAAATTTTGAAAGGGACTAGGTAAAATTTGACAAAAAAATAGAGAGAACGTAGTTCTCTCGTTAAACAATTGACATTTATAAGAAAAGTAATATAATATTGATAATAATCATTGCAATGCGAAGTGTTTTGATTATTTTTTTTGTCATAATTTTGCCCCCTTTCGAAATTTGGTTTACCAAAACCGAAGGCTGCGAGGGAGTAAAATTTTTTGTTTTTTAAATTGTTTATGATATTATTAAGTTAATAGATTTGTTGCACTTGGATTTACAATTTACATCTTAATTAAAGTTTCAACAGTTGTAATTACCTTACCAAGATTTGGTTTTATTTGTTGAGTCTCATTTTGAACTAACTTGTCTTCTTTTGCTTGACTGTTTTGTTCTTCTTTCTGCTGTTTTTGCAATGTCATTTGTGCTTTAGCTAACTCTTTTTTCTCAAGTAAAATATCAACTGTTGTTTTAACTTTGCCAAAAGTTTTTAACAGAAAAGATGATGATTGTTCTTCAGCAAGAATTGGTTCTATTTGGTTAATAACCTTAGACGGTTCTTTTGCTGTTTGTTTTACTTCTGGCTTTTTTTGCATTGGTTTTTTCTTTGTTGGGTTTTGCTTAGTAGCTTTCTTCTTTTGCATTGGTTTGTTATTTTCTAATTTAGAAACTGGGTCTGTTTGTTTCTCTTGAATATCATTTATTATTGAATCATTTTTAGCTTCAGAAGATCCTATTTCTTCAAGAACTAGTTCTTTTGCTACAGTGACTGGTGCTAAAACGAGATTTGTTTCAACTACGAGGTGACTTTCATCATCGCTATTACTATCATTAAGAGTTTTACTTTTTTCTTTACTTTTTTGAGCAGGCGCTGATTTATTAACTGCTGAATTAACTGCTTTATTCCCTATGTTATCAACTGTTTTAACATTATGTTGTTGCTTTTTATGTTCATGGTGAAAATGATGACTTTTGGTTGGTTTTTCACTATGATGATCCCCCATTTTTTTAGAATGGATTATTTTTAAATTATAATATTGTGGAATCACAATATCAACAATATTTTCAAAACCTAATGGATCAGTTGTTCGTTCTAACTTGTGAACCATTAATTTATCTGTATTAAATAATATGATTTCATCTTGTTGGTTTAACATATGTAAAGTATCATTCGGTTTTGCCAGAAAAATCCATTTTACCAGTTCAGTTGTCTTTTTATTGACTTTAAACATTCTTGTCCCTTTAACTGGTCGGGTTGATAATGGTAATTCTTTTACCGTAATTTTTTTACCTGCATTAAGATTTGTAATTAAAACAAGATTATCTTCTTTACAATAGCCAGCACCAACAACAATATCATCTCGTAAATTAATTGACTTAACACCAGCTGTTCGTAATCCTAACGTTGGAATTTCTTTTGCCTTATATTTAACAATAAAACCATTTGCTGTAGTCACAACCAGATATGAATGTTTATCAACTAATTGACTAGCAACAACTTCATCATCACCTTTTAAATTAATTGCTTTAATAGCTCTACTAATTCGCGTTGCTTCAAAATCTTTTACAGCTGTTTTCTTGATCATTCCATTTTTGGTTGCTAACATAATATATTGTTCTGGCTTATTAAAGTCATTTAGTAAAAAGGCACTAATAATTTTTTCTTCGCCAGGTAATTCTGAGATAGTATTAACATGCTCTCCAATGTCTTTAATCCGAACTGATTTAATTTTATAAACAGGAATAATTACATAATTTCCTTTTGAAGTAATTAATAAAATTTTATCTAAACTATTAGCTTGAAAATCAGCAATTCATAAATCACCTGGTTTACGTTTAAATTCTTCTGTTGATAATTTAACAAGTTGGTTATTTTCTAATGCTTTTAAATAACCATCACGAGAAATTCAAATATTTAAATCTTTTTCAATAATTGTTTCTGTCTTTTCAATTTCAATTGTTTCAATTTCATCTTCAATAATACTACGACGGGGGCTATGAAATCTTTTTCGAATTAATTCTAATTGTTGAATAATAACATGGTTTAATTTATTAATATCACTTAAAATTGCTTTTAAATTAGCAATTGTGGCAATTAATTCTTTTTGTTCTGCTTCTAATTGCAAAATATCTGTTGAAGTTAAACGGTACAAACGTAGTTGGACAATCGCTTCTGCTTGCACTTTACTAAAGGCAAATTTAGCAACTAAATTATTGATTGCATCAGTACGGTCTTTTGAATGGCGAATTGTAGCAATAACTTCATCTAAAATACTAATTGTTTTAATTAATCCGGCCACAATTTCCAACCGTTTTTCCGCACGGGCTAATTCAAATTGTGAACGATTAGTAACAACTTCTTGTTGATGTTCAACATAGTAAGTTAAGATTTCTTTCAATCCTAATTGTAATGGCTGCTTTTTGGCAATTCCAACAATATTAAAATTATATGAAACTTGTAGATTAGTATTTTTCAATAAAAATTTACGAATAACTTCAACATTAGCTTGTTTTCCTAGTTCCACAACAATGCGTAATCCTTCACGATCAGTTTCATCACGAACTTCTTTAATATTTAACCCTGGTTCATTGTATTTAATATCATCAATTTTTTTAACTAAATCTTGTTTAACAACTTCATATGGAATTTCACTAATAACTAAGGCATTATTCTCATGTTTAATTTTACTTCGAATAATAATTTTTCCTTTTCCAGTTTGATAGGCTTCTAAAATCCCATTTTTTCCTTGAATAATACCACCGGTTGGAAAATCTGGTCCTTTAATATATTTTATTAATTCAGTGATTTTACTTTTTGGTTTTTTAATAAAATGAATTGTTGCATCAATGATTTCATGTAAATTATGTGGTGGAATATTTGTCGCATACCCAGCAGCAATTCCAGTAGAACCATTAACTAATAAATTTGGAAATAAAGCAGGTAAGACAACTGGTTCTTGTTCAGAATCATCAAAATTAGGAGCAAAAGCAACTGTTTTTTTATCAAGGTCTTGTAGTAAAAATGATGAAATTTCACTTAATCGAGTTTCAGTATAACGCATTGCTGCGGCAGGATCACCATCAATTGAACCATTATTACCATGCATGTCAATTAACGGATAACGTACTTTTCAATTTTGTGATAATCGCACCATCGCATCATAAACAGACGTATCACCATGGGGGTGATATTTCCCGATTACTTCTCCAACAATACGAGCTGATTTTTTATAACTACTATTAAAAGTTAACCGTAATTCATTCATCGCAAATAAAATGCGTCGTTGAACTGGTTTTAAACCATCGCGAACATCTGGTAAAGCACGATCTTGAATAATATATTTGGCATAACGGCCAAACCGTTCAGCCATAATATCATTTAAAGTATAAATTAATTCATTTGTCTTTTCGCTATTGCTCATTTTTAGATTCCTTTCTCTAAATTAAAGTTCATCATTTTTCGATTAATTACAAATTTTGGATAATTAATTTGATAAAATAATTTTTGTCCTAGTGTTGTTAGGATTCAACAATCTGTTTGTTTATGATAAACAAATAATTGTCGGTCGTGTGTTAGCAATAATAATGTGCGGAAATATTCTAATGTTCGCTCATTAACCATATTAGCTAACTTAATTAAGTGTAATAATTGTGCTAACATTTTTTCATTATCTGAAATTGTAAAGTCAATTTGATTATAAATCGTAGAATTTGTTTTAATTACATAATTGCCTTTTCTTTCTGATCAATTAACTTCGTATTGATAAGTAAGGCAACCTTCAATTAGCATCAATTTATAAATTGTGATCTTCATTGCTGTTAAATCTTTCTTAATTTCTTCAATAAAGTTTATTTGGTTATAATCTTTTATTGGTTCTAAATTAATAAAATCATTAATTTTTCTAAACGACATTAAAATTGTTAAAACATTATAATTATAATAATTTAATTCTTCTTTGATTATATTATCATTAAAAAAATTAACTCCTGGTTTTGTTAATAAATATATGTTACTACTTGGTTCTAACTGGTAAAGTTTCTTATCTTCTTTAATAACCTGTGCTCAAAAAACTTCCTTTGCTTTTGTTTGCTGCTTTGTTAAAGCTAAACTTTCATAACACCAAGTTAAAGTGTCTTGATCGTGTAATGGAATGTCAATTGCATTAACAATTTGATAATCACTATCTTCACTATCATTTAATGTTAATAATTCTAATGTTATCATATTTATTTTTTCCTTAAGGTTAATAATTCATAACTGAAAATTTTGATATTGACTAAGTTTTACATTAGTTTGATTCAAATCAGTAATTAATTCTTTAATTGCTGGTAGTAACATAATAACTCCTATTGATTAACAATTGGCTGAAAATCATCTTCTAATGTAAACTTAACATTTTCATCAATTCAGTCTTTTCGTTTTCTCGCATCATCACCCATTAAAGTTACAATTCGTTTTTCTGCCATAAGAGCATCATCAATTGTTACTAGAATTAATTGCCGTGTTTCAGGATCCATTGTTGTTTCTCATAATTGTTCAGCATTCATTTCCCCTAATCCTTTGTAACGTTGTAATTCAAACTTATCTTTTAAGGTACTTAATTTTGTTTTCAATTCATTTTCATCTCACGCATAATCTATTTTTTTATTCTTCGTATTTAAAATTTTAAATAGTGGTGGTAAGGCAATATAAACGCGATGATTTTCAATCAATGGACGCATATAACGATAGAAGAATGTTAATAATAATGTTTGAATATGAGCACCATCCGTATCAGCATCAGTCATGATAATAACTTTTCCATAATTAGCATCATCAATATCAAAGGCATTGCCGACCCCAGCACCAATAGCATTAATCATGACATTAATTTCTTCATTATTCATTAAGTCTTGTAGCTTTGCTTTTTCAGCATTAATTACTTTTCCTCGTAATGGTAAAATTGCTTGAAAACGACGATCACGCCCTAATTTAGCACTTCCGCCCGCTGAATCCCCTTCGACTAAAAAGATTTCATTACTTAATTTATTTCGGTTTTGCGCTGGAGTTAATTTCCCAGTTAATAGTCGATCGCTATTCCCACGCTTTTTATTATTGCGAGCTGCTTCACGGGCTTTACGGGCTTCTTCACGAACATTTCGTGCCAAAAGTGCTTTTTCAATAATAGCGTAAGCACTTGTTTTATTTTCTGTTAATCAAAATCCAAATTGTTTTGTCACAATTATTTCTACTGCTGTGCGAGCATCATAAGTTCCTAATTTTCCTTTTGTTTGCCCCTCATATTGAATTAAACTTTCGGGGACTTTTACTGAAATAATTGCCGTTAAACCTTCTCGTGTATCAGTTGAATCTAAATTTTTATCTTTTTCTTTTAGTAAACCTTCTTTGCGGGCATAATCATTAATAACTTTTGTTAAACCACTCCGAAAACCAACAACATGACTTCCTCCTTCACTTGTTTTAACATTATTAGCAAAACTAAGTAAATTTTCATTAAATTCAGTAGAATATTGTAAAGCAACTTCCACTTCAATTTCCTTTTCAAGACCCTTCATCATTACAATTGGAGTAATGCTTTTTTTGCCCTCATTCATATAACTAATAAATTCTTCTAATCCATTATTAAATAGATATTCTACTGTTTTACCTGCGCGATCATCAGTTAAAGTAATTTTGACACCACTATTTAAAAACGCTGATTCACGGATTCGTTCTGAAATAGTTGAAAATGAAAAATCAATTACTTTAAAAATCTTTGCATCAGGTAAAAAAGTAACAGTTGTTCCTGTTTCATTTGTTGGTCCAAGTTTTGTTAATGGTTGTTTTACTTGTCCACCATTAACAAATTTAATATGTCAAATTGCTTTATCACGATAAATTTTAACATCAAAAATTGATGATAAGGCATTAACAACTGAAGAACCAACTCCATGTAATCCACCTGACGTTTTATATCCATCACCACCAAATTTTCCACCAGCATGTAACACGGAAAAAATGATTTCTGGAGTGGATTTTCCCGAAGCATGTTTCCCTGTTGGCACTCCACGGCCATTATCATGCACTGTAATGGCATTATTTTTGTGAATAGTAATATTAATTTCATTACAATACCCAGCTAATGCTTCATCAATTGAGTTATCAACAATTTCTCATACTAAATGATGTAATCCACGGACATCAGTTGACCCAATATACATCCCGGGACGTTTACGAACGGCATCTAATCCTTCTAGAATTTGAATTGATGATTCATCATATTTTAAAGTTTTATTTTCTGTACTCATATTTTAATCATTCCTTTTAATTCTAATTTTTCACTATAACTATCATATATTATAATAGTTTTATTTACAATTATTTACCAAATTATTTCTAATATACTATATAATAGTAAAAGAGAGGTGACAAAATGACGTTATATGGATATGTAGGAACCGTAATTGCGGCAATTATTGGATACTTTATTGGATCTTTTAGTTGATCAATTTTTATTAGTAAAACCCTTTATAAAGTTGATGTTCGCGAATATCATTCCAAAAATGCTGGTGCGACAAATACTAGTCGTGTTTTAGGCAAAAAATGAGGTTTTGGAATTATGTTTTTAGATATGTTAAAAGTTACAGTAACAATGTTTATTGCCTTTGGAATTAGTTGTATTAATATTAACGGGGTTAATTTTGGCTCAACTAGTTATTACATTCCAGCCTTTTTTGTGCTAATTGGTCATTCTTATCCCATTTATTATAAGTTTAAAGGTGGAAAAACAGTTTCCTCTTTTCTGGGTTTATTATGAATGACTAATCCCTACTATTTTTTAATTGCAACTGTCGTCTGATGAAGTACAATCTTTATTTGAAAACGTGTTTCGGTTTCTTCCATTTTAGCTGCTTTATTTACTGGTGCTTTATGTTGAATTCCTCAACTAAGCGGAATTAATAGTATTAATTTCAATGGTGATTTACTCCAAAATTCACATGTTGTTTGAATGAATTACTTACATTATGTTAATTACAATAATTATTATGATAGTTTAGCATTAATTAATATTGTTATTACTTTAAGTTCTCTTTTCTTAATTTTTAAACATCATCAAAATATTGTTCGTTTATTTAAAGGAACTGAAAAACCATATGATTTTAAAGGTAAATCTGATTTGGCAGCCGGAAATATTGCCACTAATTCTAAACATAATTCAGTTAAAAAGCATAATTAAAAAAATTGTAAATTATTAAATAATTTACAATTTTTTTAATCTGTTAAAAATTTCATAATTACATCATAAATCAGCAAACTAGCTTTGGGTAAATTTTTTTCAAATTGACTATCAGCACTATCGCCATTTAACTCTAAATAATCACTAACAATTTTAATGCTAATCATTGGTAACTGATGCTTTGCTGCAACTTGAAAAAAGGCAGTACCTTCCATATCAACTACATCAATTTTATTGTTAAACTTTGTTTTAATATGGTCAAAATATTCTGCTTTATCAATAAAAATATCGCTGCTTCCTAAAACAGCTTGTTGACTGTCTAAAATTTTTGTTTTAGCTAATGCTAATAATGCTTTATCGCTATGATAACTACTTAGTTCGCCAGGAATTTGACCAACTGTATATCCAAATGCTCGCGTGTCAGCAAAAGTATAATATGCTTCAGAAATAAGCAAAACACTTAATAATGGCATTGTTTTTTTTAAGCTTCCCACAGTACCAACATTATAAATTGTTTTAATAGCATAGTCATTAATTAGAGTTGCTAAACTCATGGCCGCATTTACTAATCCAATTTTACTAATTGCAAATAATCATGTTCCCTTTTGATACAATTTAATATGATTATATTTAATAACTTCCGTTGGTTGTAAGGCTGCTATTGTTGCAGATAATTCAGCTTCCATCGCACTAATAACTAAATTCATCGTATTATTTTCCTCGCTTTCATTCTTGATAAGTTAATTTAAGGTTTTTTCCTAAATGCGCAAGACCAGTTTGCATTACAGCCCGGTCAAATTGCATTGTCAATAATGCTTGAAATGCTTTTGTCAAATCTTGTTCTGCTAAGGCACGATAACCTTCAACACCAGGATAATTTCGTTCTGCACTAATTTTATCTGCAATAAAAACTATCATTTCAAATAGCGTCATTTGTGGATGACCAACAGTATGTCATTTTATTGCGGATAAAATTTCATTATCTGTAAAAAGAAGATCATATTTTAAGTAACAATATCCTGTATATGAATGTCAAGTTGGAACTGGTTCAGTTAAAAAACTTGGTAAATATTTTGTTAAATATGCTGCTTGTTTTTCTTTTGGTCATTGTTTTGTAATATCATGATAAGTTCCCGCAATTAACGCTTTGTGCGCATCTAAACCATATCGTAATGCTAATTCCTGTGCTTTTTTCCCAACATTTAGACAATGTTGATAACGCTCAGAATCCATATTTTTTTCTAAACGTTCTGGTAAATATAATAAGTTATTATTAATATAATTTGTAATGGTTGGTAATTGTAGAGCAATATTTTCTCCTTCTCGTAACATTGTTGAAGATAAATGTAAATTATTAGTAAAAGGAATCAAAATGGCTTGATATTGTTGCAAAATAGTTTGCTTGATTTGTTCATTTCGTTGAAAAATAATAAATGTTTGCATTTTTATTAATTCAGCAATATTATTTCATTTTCCTAATGTTTGCAATTGATCAGAACCAATCATAAAATAAAACTGATATGTTGGAAATTGCTGTTGTAATTTTAAAACAGTATTATATGTTGTGCTAGGTTCTGCATTCTCCAATTCAATTAAATTTATTTTAACATATGCAAGATTACTAACTGCTAATTTAATCATTGCTAATCGATCGTTAACAGGCGATAATTTTCGTGTTTTAAAAGGATTTTGATTTGTTGGAATAATTCACACTTCATCAATATCTGTTTTAGTTTTAACTAGTTTAATCATTGCCAAATGGTCAGTATGAAATGGATCAAAACTACCACCAAATAATGCTATTTTCATAATTATTTCCTCCTTATCACTTCTTTTCTATTAACTTCACCCTAAATGAAAAAGAAAGAATAATTATTCATCTTTACTTTTAATTCCTAAATCAACCAAAACATCTTCAACAGTGTCACGAACAATATGTTGAAATTGTTCCACTGATAAAGTAATTGTAAAATCGCTATTTTGTTTTGCAACAGAATAATCTTCTTGTGATAATTTTTGTTTAATTTTAGTAATTTCTTTTTTATTACCAATAATTGCAATGTTCTCTTTTTTTGCTTGTTTTGAACCTTTTTTCTCTTTTGGCTCACCATTTTGTTCTAATTCCAACTTGTCATCATCTCGGTGTGAAATTTTAATGCGATCCATAATATAAGCCATCCGGTCATTAAAATTACGTTCTTTAATTTGATTTAACATTTGTTGAAATTCATTTGGCTTTGATTGTGAACTGTCACGAAGATTTTTTAATTGTTCTAATCGTTCTAATAAATTTTCATGTTCATTAACATTGTTTTCTTCTTTATATTTATTTATTTGACTACGTGCGTTTTGAACAAGATTATGAATATTTGTAACATTTTTTTGATCAACATTTTGTTTACCACTAGGTTCTAAATTATCTTTTCTTACTGGTGTTGATGTTGTAGTAACAACACTTTCTCGGAAATCAATTCCACTTGCTGCTTCAATATCATCATCAAAACTACTAGCTGTTTCTAAATTAACAATTATGTCCTGCTTTTTCTTTCTTTTAAATCACTTAAACATATCTTTTCCTCTAACTTCTATTATATATTATATAATAAATTCTAAAATTTCTTGCAGTTTTTTCTAACAATGTTATGATAATAATGTAATTGACAGAGGTAGCTTATTAGTTTTTAATAAGTTTGAGAAATACTCTTAGAACCTGATCTAGTTAAAACTAGCGGAGGGAGTTCAAATTCATTATTTATTAATTTAATAAATTTAGTTTGTGTAAGGAGATTTTTTTATATATGGAACAAAAACCATTTTTTAAATGCAGTTTAAAACAACAAGAAATTGTTTTGTGATACAATAAATTAACAATTTTTATTCCAATTAGTTTATATTTAGGGTTTTTAATTAGCCTTAATGTTTTACCACTAACAAAATTAAGTACCATTTTGCATCTAGAACATGACCAAAATTTTAAAAGTCTATGAATTTTTTTCATTGCAATTTGTGTCTTTGGGTTAATTTTTAGTATTATATATACCATTAGTACATGATTAACAACTTATGAAGAATATATTAATTATAAAATGCAGTTTATTATTTTAAATATTATTAGCCTTAATATTATTAATTTAATTAGTAATATTATTATTTATAGTTATGAAATAAAAGTTAGCGATATTCTTTTTGCAAAAGCAAGTCGGAAAAAACGATTCCTAATTAATTTAGGAATTTGAAAATGAAAAACATTTGATTTTGTGATTATTGCAATGTTTGCCGCAGTAACTCTTGTTTTAGCTTTTTTAGAAACCATTATTCCAAACTTACCCCACGGTGGAAGCATTGCTTTAAAATATATTCCCTTAACAATTATTGCTTTTATTCACTCAGCGTTAGCGGGATTTATCACGGGAACAATTAGCGCATTAATGTCACTTTTATTTATTCCATCAGGATTTATTGTTTCGCCATGATCATATTTACTAGATTACTTTATTCCAATGATTATCCCAATGATTGCGGGATTCATGCGCTTTAAAGTTAATAATGATAAAAAATATATTACATATATTAATTATATTATTATTTGTTTTAGTATTATTAGTTTAATTTATGTTTCGCAAGTGTTAGTTGGGGCTTTAATCTGAACAACCTTATTTCCGGACTCAGTTTGACCAGGTTATACGAATTGATTATACGCAATTGTTTATAACTTTATTCACAGTTTTATTTTTACTTATCCAATCATGCAAATTGTCATTCCCCTAGCGCTCCGTAGTTTAGCCCCTGTCTTTTGACAACGTTATCTAAAATATGAAGGATAAGATATTTTACAAAAAACTAGGTGTTTTCTTCCCTAGTTTTTTTATTATTATGAAGTTTAATTTTTTTTAATAATAATTCTCATCATGTATCATGTAATTTAACTTTTGTTTTTTGTTGATAAATTGGCTTAAATAAATAAATTAGTAATAATCCTAATCCGATTATTGGAATCCCTAAAATAAAACTAATTAAGAACTGTCATGGTCGAGTTAAATCTTTTAATCCTAATGCTCAAGCAATATCGCCAACAATATAATTTTCACCAAAATATTGGTTAAATAATTCAACTGTAACAATGACAATAATTCCAGTAAGAAAACTAGTTTGAATTGCCTTTCGTGAAAACTGATAATTTGTTAACCCATATAAATAAACATAGATAAAACCAAATAAGGTAAAAGTATGGCCAAAATAAAAGACATAATAACTTCACTCTAATATTGTTGGTTGCTTACTTGGAAAGATTAAAGTCAAAATTGGTCCCATAATTCCCAATGGAAAAAAACAATCTAAAAAAATCTTATTTGGATAAAATAACATTATTAATGCTACTCAAGCAACAATCGTGCAAGAATATAAAGTAAAATAATTTGAAAAATGTTGTCATCCACCATGACTTAACATTTCTCACATTCGATCTGCTTCAACAATAACTAACCAAATGGCAATTCCAACCCGTAAATAACAATACTTGGTTGTTTTTGCATAAAAATTTGGAAAAATTCATAATGTTGCTCATAACAAAATAGATAAAATAATTGCTAAAACCCATGAAAAAATAACCATTTAATAAATTCTCCCTCTAGTTTTTTCTTTGTCATTAATTCTTACACAAAAAATGCAATTGACATTCTTTTATGATAATTGCATTTTTTTACTAATTGTATTAACAATATTTTCAACATTAAAGCCAAAATATTCTAGTACATCAAGGAATGGTCCTGATTGGCCAAAAGTATTGATTCCAAAGTTTAACCCTGTATTTGAAGTATATCGTTCCCAACCAAAGGTTGTTCCTAATTCAATTGAAACAATTAGAGCAGTTGGCTCTAACAATTTTGTTTTATAAGTAATGTCTTGCTTATCAAATAATTCCCACGATGGCATTGAAACCACTTTTACATTAATCTTTTTATCGTATTCTAATTTTTTAGCAACCGCAATGGCCATACTGACTTCACTTCCTGTTGCAAGTAAAACAACATCATTATGATGTTCTGAACCATAAACTTGATAAGCTCCTTTTTTAACCATTTCGACACTAGAATGTTCTAATTCCGGTAAGTCCTGACGAGTAATTAAAATTGCGCTTGGTGTATGACGAGATTGGAGCGCAAAATGATAAGCACCTAATGTCTCATTAAAATCAGCTGGACGAAAAACATTTAAATTTGGTTGGCTTCGTAACATTGCCAATTGTTCAATTGGTTGGTGTGTTGGGCCATCCTCACCAACAGCAATTGAATCATGTGATAAAACATAAACAACAGGAATTTCCATCAAAGAACTTAACCGAATGGCTGGCTTCATATAATCAGCAAAAACAAAAAAACCACTAGCAAAAGGTAATAAACCACGATGTAAACAAATTCCATTATTAATAGCTGTCATCGCAAATTCACGAACACCATAAGCTAAATTTCGTCCTTTTCGATTTTCCGCACTATAAACACCATCTGCCCCTTTTGCTTTTGTACTACCACTTAAGTCGGCACTTCCACCAATTCAATTCGGAATAATGCTTGAAATGCGATCAATAATTGCCCCACTACTAATGCGCGTTGCTTGTGGCTTAGTTGGTTTTAAATCACTAAACTGTTTTGGATCAAAAGTGAAATTCCCATGAATTGCTTCATCCACTTCTCTTCCTAATTCTGGATTTTCTTGACAAAATGCTTTGTACATTTTTAATCATTCTTCATACTTTTTAATTCCTCGAATTTTAACATTAACTTCAAAATCATCATAAACTTCGCCAGGAATGTCAAATGGTTTCTCTGTTCATCCTAGTAAATTACGAACTGTCTCAATATCTGTTCCTAATGGCGCACCATGCACTGCGGGAGTTCCTTGTTTAGTTGCTCCAAACCCAATTATTGTTTTTACTTCAATTAAAGTTGGTTTGTCACTGTTTTTGGCCTTAATAATAGCTTCGTTAATTGCTTCAACATCATTACCATCTTTAACTAAAAGATAATTTCAATTTGCTGCTTGAAAACGATCATCAATTTTTTCACTTTGAGCAACATTGACCATATTATCTAATTGAACATCATTTGAATCAAATAAAACGATTAGTTTATTTAATTTTCAATGTCCCGCTAAAGAAATTGCTTCTTGTGTTATCCCTTCTTGTAAATCACCATCCCCACATAAAACATAAGTATAATGATCAAAAAGTGAATATTTTTTAGTATTATACTTTGCTGCTAAATGTGACTCAGCTAAGGCTAAGCCAACTGCAGTTGCAATTCCTTGTCCTAAGGGACCAGTAGTAACATCAACTCCTGGAGTTAAATGTGACTCGGGATGACCAGGAGTAATTGAATCAATTTGGCGAAAATTGCGTAAATCTTCAATGTTAAGATCAAATCCTGATAAATGTAATAAAGAATATAGTAACGCGCTACCATGTCCTGCCGCTAAAACAAAACGATCACGGTTAGTTCATTTGTCAACTTGCGGATTAACATTTAAATGTTTTGTAAATAAAGTATACGCCATTGGGGCAGCTCCAAGGACAATGCCTGGATGCCCTGAATTTGCTTTATTAACTGCTTCAATTCCTAACATTCTAATTGCATCAATTGATTTTTTCATTCTGTATTCTCCTTTTTATACACTGTTTAATTAATATTCATATTAACATTGTACAACGAATTAAAAAAAAGATATTTATAATTTACAAAATAATTATTTAAAATTGTACTTTTTTTAAATTATTAATTTATAATAAGAAAAAGTTAGAATTTTAAAATAGAAAAAGAGTGGTGGTAATGGTTAAATATTTATTTAAGAGTCGTGATAATGTACTTTAATTAACTTATATAAAATAGCATCAAAAACAAATCAAACAAGCAAAGGATGTGATAACAAAAATGACAACTGAATTACGTAGTTGAAAAGTAACACTAATTATTCAAGGAATTTTAATGGGAGCATTATTTTCATTTTTACCTTTTGAAATTTATCAAAAATTTGGACTATCAAAAATTTGATTTTTCCTATTGATTCCTATCGCAATGTTCTTTTTTACACCACTATGAGCAAAAATAAAGAAGAAAAAAGATAATATTTTTATCTTACAAATCAATAGTTTTTTTCTTTTTCTTTTTATCTCTTTACTGATGATGCTTAATTTTTTTGATAATAATTTAATTATTTATTTCTATCCGTTGTTACTCTTTACAACTGGAATTTTTGTTGCTGGAATGGTACCTTTTACAATGGAAATTATTCGTAGTTATGCCCGTCAACATCAATTGAAAATAAATCCAAGTCTTTATTTTACTTTGGGTAGTGTTTTTACCATTATTATTCCTTTTTTATTTCAATATTTTTTAAATGACTTAGGAACTAATATTGCATTACAAACATATTTTACTCTTATTACCTTAATTAATTTTAGTTTAATCTTTTTTAATTCTAATTTAAAAACAGAAGAAGTTACCTTTAAAATTAATCCAACAAGTTGAAAAGTATTACGAAAAAACAAACAATTTTGAAGTTACTTATATTCATCAAGTTTTTTATATAGTATTAACGAAGTATTTGGTTACTTGTTGCCAGTTTTAATTTTTAAAAATACAACATTCATGATTATTGCAATTGGAATTTTATATGTTATTCGAAAACTAAGTTATTTAATGGGATATTTAATTAAGACAAGTAATATTGCCATCAAACGTGATGTTTGTTGAAATACTATTATTGCTATTATTGCCGTTGGTCTATTATTAGGACTAACAATTTCTTATTTTACCCAACAAACACACTTAAACCACCTTTTATATTTAATACTTGGTCTTGGTGGTAGTCAAATTTTAATTGGACTTTGTTTAGGACATTTAAGTCGAATTCAAAAAAATAATATTATTAACTTAGTTGGTACTGAACATCTAACATTAGCCTTAATGTTTGAACATGTTTTTGGCCATGCTATTTTTAGTTTATTATTAAGTATTATCATTATTCCGATTATTATTAATTTTTATACAATAATGATAACTTATATAATTATTTATAGTATTATTATTGCAATGCTAATATTAAGTTTATGCTTTATTTTAATAAAACCAGGCAAACAGCCAGTAGAAAAAATAAACGAGTAATTTGAAAATTAATTAAATAAATAAAAAAGACATCTTTTAATATTTTTATAAAAGATGTCTTTTTTAAATCAATTTTCTATATCTCAATTATTTTTTTATAATTGATTTAACTGTTTCATCAACAGTTGACTTTAAAGTTAACTCATACATGACACTATCTTGAACATGCCGTGGAACAACTAATAAAATTTCATATTCAATACCATTTTCAATCATCCGATCACCTACTTGATAAACAGTTTGAAATTCAATAGCATTAATGCTATCATTTTCAGTTGTATAATCATAATCATTTAAATTAAAGCCTACTTTTTCACGAAATGCTTTATCCTCAATAACTGTTGGGTCATTAAATTCTAACGGAAAAGCTTTAAAAACTTCTTCATCTGCTGATTGATTATCATCTAATTCTAACTCAGTTTCTTTTAATTCTTTTTCAACTTTTTTCCGGTCAAAAATTGAACTTAAAGAAAGTTTTTTCTCACTTTTTGTTTCTGTTAACATTTTTGTTGATAAAAATTGTTGAGTTGGAAAATCATTAACAAAATTTTTATCGCGTTTAGGCATAATATATTCTGTTGGTTTAACTAAACTAATTGGACGTTCAATCCCACTATTTGTTCGCTCAAATTCATCACGATCAACTGTTTTTAACATTTCAGCGCGTTCTGACTGCTGTCCTAATTTTTCTTGAATCACATTTAGATCCTGCCCAAGACGTTCAACTTGCTCTTCATTAGTTCGAATTGAAGAAACCTTTGCTTTTGGAGTAATTAGTCCTGTAAATTTTTTTAAAGCTTTTACATCATTATGCAATTTAATTAAATACTCTTGTATTTGATTCATATTAGTTTTTAAATCATTTAATAATTGATTATCTTTACTTTCAACCGCTGGTACTGATTGTAACAATACTTCTGTTGTTTTGCGCAATGTTAATAACCACACTACTATTGTAATTAAAAAACTAAATCCACATATAGGAACAATAATTATTAAGAAAAAATACCCTATATTAGTTCCTGATAAAACTCTTATTTGAGGATTACCAAGTAATTTATGGATTTGGTTGCCAGCAACTACAATAAATATAATTGATAATAATAGAAACAAAAGCATGAAAATAAAAAAGATGAGAAAAGTAATTTGTGTTTTTGTTAATTTCATTAAATTAAAATTAAATTACGCTTTGCTTCTGTTAAAAGTTCATAACCAGTTTCTGTTACTAAAATATCATCTTCGATTCGAACACCACCTACGTCAGGAATGTAAATTCCTGGTTCAACAGTAATAATCATTCCTGGTTCTAATGGAATATCACAAAATGGTGACACGCGTGGAAATTCATGAATTTCGATACCAACCCCATGTCCAGTTGAGTGAGTAAAATATTCACCATAACCTTTACTTGTGATATAATCACGACAAATTTTATCAATTGTTGCGGTACTAACACCCGGTTTAATTGCTTTAATACCTAGTTCTTGGGCCTGATAAACAACATCAAAAATTTCTAGCATTTGTTCAGATGGTTTCCCTAATCCGATCGTACGAGTGGTATCAGAACAATAGCCCTTATAAATACAACCAAAATCAATTGTAATTAATTCATTATTTGCAATAACTTTATCTGTTGCTCGCCCATGTGGTAAAGCACCACGCCATCCTGATGCTACGATTGTGTCAAAACTTGGTTTATCTGCTCCCGCTTCAATAAAACTATTAATAATAATTTGTTCAACTTGGCGTTCAGTCATTCCTGGCTTAATTTTTTTAACTACATTATTAATGGCAATATCACCAATTGCACATGCTTGTTTCAAAGCACTAATTTCCTCATTTGATTTAATTGTTCTTAATTCAGTAAAATCAACAGGTTTTAATTCAATTGATGTTAAACTTGCTGCTAAATTTTGATAAGTTAAATATGTTAAATAATCACTTTCAAAAGCTAATACTTTTACCTTATTTTTGATTAGATCATTTTGTAACATACCAAAAAAACCACCAGCATTATTTGTTATCATTTCTTTAACATGTGTGACATTTTTAGCTTGTTCTTTACCAGCGGTAATATATCTACCATCTAAATACAAAATTGATTCATTTTTTGTAAATAACAAATATCCTTCTGATGATTTAAATTCAGAAAATCAAAAACGATTAATAGTAGAATGAAACAAAATTCCATCAACCTGATGCTTTTCTAAATATTGTTCTAATTGTGTCTGTTTATTTAATTTAAATTTAACATATTCTTTCATATTCCTTCTCCTTTTTTCTTATATATAAATTTAACCCTTATTTTTTTAGAATACAAGGTTTTTTATTTAATTAATTAAATTCTGTAAAATTTCTTCTAGACTATTAATCTCCTTTTGACCTAATCCATTTTGATAACCATAATGAATAATACTTGTTTTATTACTTTGTAAAAAATCAATTACTTTAGCATATAATCCTGTCTGTTTAATCACTTCTTCAAAAATAATAATTTGTTGATAATTATCTTCCCTAATTTGCATTAGCATGGTTTTATCAACTGGATTAATAAATCTTGCATTAATAACATTAATTTTATTTGTTGCTAATTTAGTAATAATGCTCTGTGCTTTTATCACATTATTACCATAAGTTATTAATAAAATTGATGCTTCTTTATTATTAATCGCATAATCTCATTGTCCAACTTGAAATGTCTTTGCTAAAGGTTGAATCATAATGTCTCCTTTTGGATAGCGAATAAAAAATGGGTCTTGTTTATTTGTTAACGCTAATGTAAACAAATGGTCAAATTCACCACTAGTTGCTGGTTGACTAATAATTGGAGTATCTCCCATACTATTTAAAAAACCAACATCATAAATGCCATGATGACTATCACCATCACCAAGTGCTAATCCAGCACGATCAATTAAAAAAATAACAGGTAACCGATTACGAACAACATCATGTAAAATTTGGTCATAAGTTCGTTGCAAAAAACTAGCATACATACTAACAACAACTCGTTGATGATCTAATGAAAAACCAGATGCTAAAGTAATCGCATGTTCTTCTGCTAAACCAACATCAATGCAATATTGAGAGTTTTTTAGCATAAAATCTTCTAAATAAAGTGAAGCTTGCATTGCTGCTGAAATAAAATAGAATTTTTCAGCAGCAGATTGAAACACCTTTTCAACTGTTTGGGCAATATGATAACTTCATTCGCTAGTTTTAGTATCTTTTAACTTATATGAATGATATTTTTCTTGTTCTGCTTGTTCTAAACCATAACCATAACCTTTTTTTGTTTTGACATGCACAATAACACTACTTGAACTTTTTTTTGCTTGTCGCAAACTTTTATTTAATTTTCGAAAGTGATGCCCATCAACTGTCCCAATATAATCTAAGTTAAATCCGGCAAATAACCCCGGAATTGCAAAACTATGGATAATTTTTTCTACTAATAAATGTGCTAATCATAATAATGTCAATGGTGGAATGTATCGTAATACTTTAGAAATCTTACTAGCACTGCGATATAGCCAACCAGTTCGAACCTTACTAACTGCTGTATGTAGAATATTAACATTTTTTGAAATACTCATCCCATTATCATTTAAAACAATAATAATTTTATTTGAAATTAACCCTAAATGAGTCAAAGCTTCTAAGGTTAAACCATTAGTAAAAGATGCATCACCAATGACACAGATAACATTATTATACTTGGGACTATAACTATAAGCAATTGCAGTTGATAAACCAGTTCCCGCATGGCCATTTGAAATATAATCATATTTACTTTCGTTAACATGTTGGAATGCTGCTAAACCATCTGGCAAACGAATGGTTGAAAAATGTGTTTTTCGATCAGTTAAAATTTTATAAGTATAAGTTTGATGACCAGTATCAAAAATAATAATATCATTATTATCAATATCAAAAGTCTTTAATAAACTAATTGTTAATTCAACTGTCCCTAAGTTACTAGCTAAATGCCCCCCATTTTTAGTTACTGTTTCAATAATCAGTTGACGAACATCATTTGCTAATTCAATTAATGCTTTTGTTTTTAAATCTTTTAGATCATAATGAGTCTGATAATCTCTTAACTTCATCTTCTAACCTCACTTAATATTTTTGTAAAAAATAATTAATTTGTTGCACAAAATTATTAAAATATATTGGTGTAATTTCACCAATTAAATAATGGCAATTAGCTGTTACATCTAATTTAATTTTATAAATTTCAACATTAGCACTATCTTTAAATAGTTTTTCATTACTGTTAAATTAATTAAAAAAACAAGGTAGTATCCATAATCAAAATACAATTTAGCATTTTGTTTTTTCATAAAAGGTTGATAAAAAATATTTGCAATAAAATTATATAATAAATCAAAACGATAATATTTTGCAATCTTTAAATCAGAAATGTTAATATTAGCAAAAATTTCTGTTTCATAATTAGTATTAATTTTATTAATTAAAATTTTTGTTCTAATTCCTTAATTACTTTTAAGATTTGAATTTCTTCTCGTTTTACCCCAGAATGCTGAACATATTGCATATGATAATAAATTAAAACTAACTTAATTAAAATAATACTATCAAAATATTCTTGCTCATCAAAATTATTCAACCGTAGTAAATACACAAAATTTTTAATCAGAATATCTTTTTCATCAAATGTCTTAAAATCTTTTAAAACAACTCGACTTAATTTTAATTCAAATAATTTTTTTCTAATTTTAATATTATTTTTTTTAACTCAGCCACTTCGTTCAAAAATCTGTCCTGCCATAATAAATTATTCTTCGTCAACTTTAAAATCAGTTGGATTATTATCTTTCACAATTTTAGTGACTTTATCTTTAATATCTTGTAACTTCGCTTCTGCTAATTTAGTTAATTTGATTCCTGTTTCAAAAGCATCAATTGCTTGATCTAATGGTAACTGATTGTTTTCCAAATCATTAACAATTTGTTTTAACTGTTCTAAAACTTGTTCAAACGATTTATTATCTGTCATTTTCTTCACCATCCTTCTTAATTGTTTGCACAAGCGACTGAATAATTCCATCTTGCACACGTGTCATTATTATATCATTATTCTCTACTTGTTGAATTGATGTTAATACATTTTTCTCATTATTATAAGTAATACTATACCCGCGTGTTAATGTTTTTAACGGACTTAATAAATCTAATTTACTTAATAAATTATTTTTGAAATATTCAATTGCTACAATTTGCTGTTGCATTAATGTAATTAACTTTTGATAATAAGTTTGAATGACATTTTTGTTTGCTAAGAAAAAAGTTTCTTGGCAAACATTAAAATGTTTTACTAATAATTGATAGGAATGTTCTTGTTGTGTATACAATGCCTTGGGTTTTGTTAAGACATAACTATTTTTTAATTCTGCTAGTTTGTCAACTAACTTATCAACTTTTGTTTTAATAGTTGTTATTAAACTCCGCTGTTGTTGCTTTAAAAAATTCATTAATTCTTTTTGATCTGGTGTTGCTAATTCTGCGGCAGCAGTTGGGGTTGGTGCTCTTAAATCACTAACAAAATCAGATAAAGTAAAATCAATTTCATGCCCCACCGCTGAAATAACGGGAATTGTTGCTTGAAAAATGGCTTCAACAACTTCTAATTCATTAAAAGCTCATAAATCTTCAATGCTACCACCACCACGGCCAACAATTAAAGTATCAATTTTAGGCTTAAAAGCTAATGCGGCTTTAATATTTTTGCGAATATCATGTTTTGCGTCTTCTCCTTGCACCAAACTTGGAAATAAATAAATATTGGCTTGTGGAAAACGACGATGAATTGTAGTAATAATATCACGAATTGCAGCTCCAGTTGGCGCTGTGATTACCCCAATATTAGTTGGAAACTGAGGAATTGGTTTTTTTAATGATTGATCAAATCATCCTTTTTTACTTAATTCCTGTTTTAATGCTTCATATTTTAAAAACAAATCCCCTACTCCATGTAACGATAAAGTCACAACTTGTAAACTGTATGTTCCCTGCGGCTCATAAACTTTAATTGAACCAGTCGCAACAATTTTTAGTCCTTCTTTTAATTTAAACTGTAAGTTTTTAGCATTAAAAGCGAACATAATTGCTCGAATTTGTGACTTATCATCTTTAATCGTAAAATAAATGTGACCTGATGAATGGTTTGTAATATTCGAAATTTCACCTTGTAAAGAAATATTAATAAAATTAGGATTTTGTTCAATTGATGTTTTTAAATAAGCGTTAACTTCACTAACAGTATAAATATTTTTACTCATAAAACCCCTCCATATGCCATTCCCTTCCAATTAATAATATCACTGAAAAGAAATAAAATTAGTTTATTTTTAAACTAATTTTAATAAATATTATTAACTTCTTCTAATTGATCATGATTAATTCGAAACATTTTGTTATTTTGTTCATCAATAATATAACTGCGAATATTATTGGCTGTTTCTTTTTCATTAATAATCTTTTTTAATGAAAAAGTTTGATTTAAATAATCAATTTGATATAAATTCCCAAGCGTAGTCATTACATATGTTACCCCTTTTGCAGTAAATAATGAATTCGTTATTAAATATTGTTCCCCAGGAATAAAACCTTGTTTTAAATTAGGAAAAGTTGGGGTTGTTAAATCTAACATTCAATCTGTACCATCATATTGTAAATTAAATAAAATTGGATCTAAATTTTCTGCTGCTGGATTAATAACAGCAGCATACAGTTTATTACGAATTTCAATAACTTGAAGTAAAGCAACTGTTAATAAATTTCATTGGTCATTTCCTTGCACTTTAACTTCCTTATATTTTGGTTTGGTTAATTGCCCATTATTAACTTCTTGGGTTATCATATATAATTGTTTTTCATTTTGATAATGCTGAATAAAATTAACTCGCATTGTATTATTTGGAATTTTATTAATATTTTTTGGTCATATCATTCGTCCAATTTGCAATAAGTTTTGGTGATTAACAGTATCACAATCTCATTGTAATAATTCTTGATCTGTTGTTTGATAACCAGTTGCAGTTTTTTCAATTGCAACTGCACTTTTACTACCAATTCCTAACACAGTATCATCAGTAATTTGAAAAGCACTACTTGCTGTAAAAATTAAATTATTTTTAATGATTTCATCAGGAGCTAAATATTTTAATAATAATCAAAATGATTGATTAGTTAAAAATTCAAAACCATTATTAATATCATATTTTACTTCAAAAACAATTCCAACTGAAAAGTTCTGATCATCAATAATCTGCCCATCACGATCTAAAACAGTTGTAATTTTAATATTATTAGGTGTAACACCATAAATATTTTTATCCCCTCCCAATGCCTTATAAATTGCATTCACTGCATAAGTTTTGCCTTCCGCTAATGTTATTTTATTATTATTAGTTTCAATTTCTTGGTATGTCTTACTAGTATTCGTAATTTTTTGTACCACTGATGCTAATGTATCTTTTTGTTCCGGATATAAATTATCATTTGTTGCACAACTTATTAATGTTGAAGGTAATCCTAGCATTAATATACCAACTGTTAAAATTATTCATATTTTTTTCATTAATTTTGTCTCCTATTCATCACTTAATGTGACAATTGTTTGAATTGGTAACTGGTTAATTTTTCTTGTTGATAAAACAAAAGTTAAGGCAAAAATAAAACTAATAATTCCAAAGATAGCAATAAATAATAACCATGGCATTGGTAAACTTAATGGCAAACTAATCGTTTGCAATCCCATTTTAACCGCAAAATAAACAGTTGTTCAAACTAGGAAAAAACCTAATAATCAACCTAAAAATGCAAAAGGAATAAAAATTGCTAAGGTCATACTATTAATTTCGCCACGGTGATAACCAAAAACCCGCATTAAAGCAATAAATTTGGTATATCGCTCCATAAAAACATCTGTTACTAAGAAGATAATAATAACTGCTGTTAAAATAAT
Source organism: Spiroplasma sp. SV19 (assembly GCF_030060925.1). Classification (NCBI taxonomy): domain Bacteria; kingdom Bacillati; phylum Mycoplasmatota; class Mollicutes; order Entomoplasmatales; family Spiroplasmataceae; genus Spiroplasma; species Spiroplasma sp. SV19. The sequence goes on along the minus strand of NZ_CP045455.1, from coordinate 208,349 downwards.
AATTGACACTAATGCTCCTGCTAATATAGTTGTAAAATAACTTAGTTGATTAACAACTTGTTTTTTATTATATAAATAATCAACTTTCCCAACTGCTGAACTGAAAAAAGATAAACCATCACTTAATGAGTTATCAGCACTCGTAGAAGATAAAACATAGCGTTGAAATTGATCACTTGGTTGAATTGCTTTCGTATATTTACCATTAAATCATTGGGGACTGTTTTGATAACCAAGAACTTGATTTGCTAATTTTTGTTCTAAAAAGATCCGAGCTTGGTCATAAGAATGCTGAATTCCAACCACTTTAAATTGATAATTAGATAAAACATTAAAACCAGCTGTTGTTACTCGTAATAATCCTAATTTCAGGGCTTGACTATATCAATTTTTGGCAAAGCCACCATTTACTAAATCAATCAGCGATTTTAAAGGATGATCAAAATTTAAATCATAAGCTCCAATGACATAATTATTTTGTTCAATTTTAGTAACTTTATTATTTAACAAATCAACTTTGGTAGGGCCACTTTCTGGATTAATATCAATTTTATTTTGAGTTCAAACATTTGCATCAATCATATTAACTGGTAAATTTAATTTTAAACCGCTAATTGACGCATACGGTTGATTAACATTTGTTCCTCAATCATCATTATTAGTTCCTGTTAATAAAGAATTTGTTAAATGAGATAAATTTAAAGTTCAAGGATCATTTTTAACATTACCATTTTGATAAGTTCATCATTCTGGATTAATATCATAATATTGTTGATCTTTACCTAAATATTGTAATCGTGGTTGATCGGTGTAGAAATTAATAATATCATTTACTCTTAAATTATATTTTACTGCCGTCGAATCATTAATTGCAATTGGAATTATTTTGTCTTGATTTGAAGAAGATTTTTGTAATTTGGTTTTTAACTCATTTGTAAAAACAACTTGATTAGCATTAAGATCAAGACCATATGATGAAATTTGATTTTTTGTACTATCACGAATAATTCCATTAACAGCTGTGATTTTTGTATCAAAACCAGTAAATAAACTATCTGTGTTTTGATCATAAGCCATCGAGTTAAACCCAAAGTTAAAACGCAACTGATATTTTTCATTTGCTGCTCATTTTTCCTTAATAACACTTGGTAAAATTGTGTTAGTTGCTTGTTCAATACAATATGACCATTTATGTCACGTTGTCCCTGCTGCTTCTGAGTTAGAAACTGGCAATTGTCCAAATAATTGTGGTAAAAAAGTACATGTTACTAATGATAATTGATTATCAACTCGATTTTTAATATTACTATCAATTGGTAAATCATATAAATAACGTAATAATCCAACTGAAATATTGCTTCCTTTAAAGACTGTCATATTTTGCACTAACATATTAACAATAAACGAAGGATAAGATGGGCTGTAATTAGGGTTGGTTGCTAATTCTTGTAAAGTAATTCATTTTGTTGTGTTATCCACACCCCGGGCATAGACATATGGTGCAATTGGAACATTTTCCAACTTTTGATAAATTGGATCATTAACCCCACCATAATCTGGTACATCTTCACTAGGACTATCATAGAGTTCATAACGACTTAATGGATTATTATAAATAACATTTTGATAATTTAATTCATTAGCATAATTTAAATTTTGATAATACTGTTGACTTAAAGTTTTAATACTATTTGGCACCAAAGCCGCTAAGGTAATTGTTCCAGTAGCAATAAAAGTTGTTATTAAAAACATAATGACTGCTTTTCAACTCGCTCCTAATAACACTAATCGAAAGCGGGATTTAAATGATCGATTGCTAAAGCGTAATGATAACTGGCTAATTAATTTGTTAGGTTTAAAATCACGATTTGGATTTATTAATGCTAATACTTCCCGGCCTAATATAATACTACATTCAATAACAACAAGAATAAAAATAATACTTCCACCAACAAGGAAAAATAATAATAGTACTTGTCAGTTAACAACAAACGTACTTGGTAACACAAAATATTGCCCAAATAAGTTAATAATTGGAACTTGTAATCCTAGACCAAGTAATCATCCAATTGGAGTAGCTATTATTAAGGCTGTTAAGAAATACATCACATAAGACAAGGAAATTTTAAAATTATTATAACCATTTGCTTTTAAAATTCCAATTTGACTTCGTTGTTTTTCAATCATACTTTTTAATTGAATAAACAAAATAATCATAACAATTATGGCAAAAAAGAGAATAATCCCAATTGTTACTAAATAATAAATTTTAATAGCATTATTTAACAATTGATAACGATTATTAACTAATTGATTCGCACCAAATTTAGTAAAATTAACATTATTAACAACATCTGTTTTATTTTGAAAAATTGCTTCAGTTGTTTTTCCTAAACGATTAATATTATCAGCTAAGTAAACACGATAATAATTTAAATCAGTTTCCATTTTGTTCTGATTAGCACCATGATATGTTAATTGAACTGTACTAACATCTTGATATTGTTGTGTAGTAAACCCTTCGTTATTATAACCAAATAAACGATTAAACATTTGCGGATGAACATAAATAATTGACTCATTCTTCGCATCAGGTAAAAAATCAGTATCATAAATGGTTGGATAAATATTTTGGGTATCACCCCCAACGGCTTCAATATAAAGTTTCAGTTGATTAACTAAAATCGTATCATCAAAGCGTAAATGATTTGCTTTAAAATATTGTGGCAAGACAATTGCTGTATCAACCATTTCATTTAAACCACGATCAAATCATTTTGATTTTTGTAAGATTTTTAATTGTCCTGAATTATATGGTTGTGTTCAATCAATGAATTTATATTTTTTTCCATCAGTTGTTCAAGCAATTGCTTGATTACGGTTAACAACTTGAAAATTACTAATCATTCCCAACATATCTTGATAAGTTGTTAAAAAATCATTATTAATAAATTTATTATTATAATCATACTGACCAAAAAAATCATATGTACTTAAATTGCGAACTTTATAACTACCATTTAGTAAAAAGTTTTTAGTAACATTACTATGGTCATTTTTATCATTTAAAAGTTGGGCAATATTATGATATTTAGTATCAGTTAAAAAATAACGATAATTTTCTACTCCAGTACAACCAGTACTATTTTGACAATCAAGTTCTTTTAACCCCAAAGTATTATTTGGATCATAAATTGGGAATCCTAATGTTCCTCGCATTCCCCAATATTTATCGGTTGCTACTGTTGGTGTTAAAAAAATTCGATCAGCACGAGCAACATTTTTACCAGGATTATCAACTCCCAAATTTTTTGTTTGTCAATGCTCGCCTAAGTTTGTTCCATTAATAAATTGATTTAAAAGGTCAATATCTGTCGTATTATTTTTTAATGCATAAGTTTCAATGTTTTTATACACTAAATAAGTTAACCGTGACTCTAAAATAAAATGCATATAACGTTTTACTAAATTAATTGCCTGCATTTTAAGAGTTGAATCAACAGAATTATTAAAAATAAAACGATTGTATAATTGTCCTAACAAAGATTTTTGAAATGAATAAGCATTAAAATTGAACCGATACAGTTGTGAAAATTCACCTGTTAAAACATTTTGATTAGTCAAATTAATAGCATTGTAATCTAATAAAACATTTTCAAATGGTACTCAATGACCACTTTTTTCAATTTGGAATTGGTTTCCATCAATTTTAAATTGATATTTTTCACCTTTTAAACCAGTTCCTAAATCAAATGGCTTTAGCACATCATTTGAACCACCAATTGTCAAAGTACCATAGTTTTTTTCAAAAAAACCATTCCCAATACCAGCATAATCAACATCAAAAGCAAACCATGGTGTAATTGTTTGCTGATTATTTGCTTCATAATTAGTTGAAATATAATTATAGTTATAATTAATATTTAATGTTCCATATCCCATTGTTCTGTTTGCTTTTTGTAATCGATCAAAAGAAACTCAACAAACAGTTGAAAAAAGTGCTGTTAAAACAATTAAAATAACAAAAATAAAAACTTGTGCTTTATTTTTAAAAGTATTTAAAATTCCTTGTTTTAACAATAATCACATTTTTTTGACCTCTTTCGTTAAAAATAATAATGCTTTTTTATTTTTTCTTAGCAATTAAATATTGATAAGTTTTAGAAAAACGAAAAATAATTGTAAAAAAATTTTATTTCGATAAATTAAAAGATGTTTGTTTGCAATGATTTTTTTATTTTTATTTTGATCAAAATAACTACCAAATAAATAAAGTCGACCATTTTTTTGATAAATTGTAAAATAGATTGAACAACTACTTAAGTAAATAATTCATAATATTGCTAAAATTAACGTACTTATTCCAAAATAAGCAATATTTAATAATGTTGATTCGTTAGAAATGTCACCGTTACCAAAAATAATTGGTTTAAAAATTGTTAAAAACGATAAAATTACTAAGATTAACAGTATTAATGTTGTTGCAACATTAACTCCAAAAAAAATTCACGATATAGTTCGTTCTTTACAAAGGAAACTTTGACAATAACCATAAATCAAATATATTATTCCAATAAGTCAAATTGCAAATGATAAATAAATAAAAATTTCAAGAATAACTAAATAAAATGGAACCATCTTAACCTCCTAAATATGTTGTTACAACTTTATTAATAATATTTTCAAATGTTTTAACAACCATCACTTCATCAATATTATTTCGTGTTAAAAAGCGATATAAAAATGAGTTTGAAATTTTAATATTGCTTTCTGCTGTTAATGCATTGTAATTAAAATTAAACTTACTATGGCTAGTTGGTTTACTTAATTTAACATTACTATTAACATATGACATCATTGTTGTATAATCTGATAATAAATTTAATTTTTTTAAATACATAATTTTATTATTCATATTAACTCCATAAGCAATTGCATCTAATCGTGTTGAAGGATTGAATGGAACTTTATTATGATTGTTTGGATCGGGATTGGCAATTGATGGATAAGCAAACATGGTATCTCCAGCAATATAAATTAAACCCGTATGTTCATCATAATCCGCTGATCAATATGCTGTTTCGGTTCATCCATTTAAAAGATAGCGCATATAATGTGGTGCATTTTCTTTTAATAAAGCTAATTGAATGTAAGAACTTACCCCCGGCTCTGAACGAACTAAATTAAACGTATTATCAGCATCTAATGAATACTGCCCCGTAATATATCCGTTTTCATTACGTTGTTTTACTAAGTTCATAAATTTACTATTTTCTTCATTATAAATATCTAAAAAATAAATATGTAAAATATCAACTTGATACGTTGCTGGGTCATTATAATCAATATCTCGTTCTCAGTCACAAGCTGCTAATTTAATATAGTCTCGGTTAGGGTCATATTTTTGAATTAATGCTAAATATTTGTTAATTGCTGAACCAGGTAATTCATCAATATAAAGATATGGTGTAACTGTTTGTGCTCATTTTGGCTTAACTGTTTTAATATGATTCAATAATTGTTGTAAAAATCATTCGTTATTTTTAACACCATCCTCAACATACATATTCATACTAATTTGCATATAGTCTTGTTTATCTTCATCTCAAACACTATTAGTTTTATAAGTTGTATTTCAAGCAGCTTGTCATCCACTTAGAAGTGCCTTTGTATAACCTACTTCTGCCATTTTATTCATATAATAATCCCATGCTTTTCAATCTTCATCAGCAATGTATAACCCTTTTTGTTGAGTATAACGTCATGCTAAAAAAGTTTGAACCTTATTTCCATCCAATCAATTATTATGTCATTCAGTACTTTGACGTTCATTTAATGAAATTGAACTTTGAAAATAATCCATTCCTAAGACATCATGTAAATATTTATTTTCTGGTTCTCAATAACGTTCTCAATTATAATCAATGTATTCAATATTATCATATTTGTTTTTAATAATATTTGGAACTTGATAATTATTATAGTAAGCAGCACTTCAACCAAAAAATGAATAAACATCAAAATCAGATTTTTTTTGATCTGCTGGCAATAATAAATCAGCAACTTTAACTTGAATTTCATTTTCACTTAAAACAACATTAGTTTGCTTTGTCCCTGGAACATCTCCAGTTAACTGTATTTGAACAGTATGATTTCCTGGATTAGCAACAACTTTATCTTTAAAACTCATAATTTTAATTCACAAAATATAGACTTTATTCTTATAAGCATTTTTTTCAACTGAATTTGTAGTAATTGCATCAGGAACTAATAATTTCTCGTTAATTCCATATGGATTCGGAATTCGTTGACTTGTTAACGAATATGAAGCATAAATAAAACGATTAAAACCAACCTCTACTGTTAGATTATTTTTTGCTAATTCAGCAGCATTAGTAACAGTTGCTGTTAGATTAGTAATATCATAGTTATTTGTTTTAACAACTAATTGTGTATTAATAAAATCTTGTTTCCATAATTGCAAATTAACATTAGAATTAACACAATTATTATAATTTTCTAAATTACCATAAAACTTAGCATTTTTTAAATCATTGCTCAATTCATTTGGCTGATACAAAGCATAATTATCATGTTGACTCCCAAAAAAAGTGTGAGCATAAGGAGTTTTATCTTTGTTTTGATTCTGTTTTATTGGCTCACAACCCTCTAATCAAACACTTCGCATAAAATTATCTTTTTTCACAAATAAAACAATTGCTACTATGGCAGTAAAAGTTGTTAAGAATAAAATTAATGACATTGAAATTTTTTTAAACATTTATAAACTTCCTCCATATTTTTTGATTAATTAATACAAGAAATAAATTTGTCTTCATGCGCCACTTTGAGTTGACCCGATTCCATTCGTAACTTCCCCTGAGCGAACATAACTATCAATTTTTGTAATAATTCACATTGGTTGTTCTAAATTACCAACATTAGTTCATTCAATATGATATTTATGACTAACTGGTTTTAAATTATCTGATAATCCTAACCCACTATATGCAATGTTTTCTTGTTTATTATCCACACTATAAAATTGTTTTGGATTGTAATGATCATCATAAAATTGATCATTCACATTAATTTGATTTGTATGGCTTTCAGTATATACTTTTGTTACTGAACTATCACCAGGACCACTATATTCAAAATCATATGATAAACGTTCTTCGGCTCCAGTTACTTTTTGGGTATATTGCGGATTACTTACTTTTCAATATTTATCATCAACAACATATTGTAATACATTTTCATGTAAAGTTTTCATAACATTATTAACACCTGCAAAAAAAGGACTATTACTATTAAAGAATAAGTAATTATAATCTTGATATGCAATGGCGTTTGGATCAGAAATAGCAACTAATAAATGTTGTAATAATGAGTTTTTTTCAAACTTGCTTGTTTCTTTATTTCATCCCATTGTTTTTAAAACCTTGTTTAAATTAGTTGTTGTTAACTCTTCAAATGAATTTGCCAGGTTTTGATAACCACTTAAAGTTGTTAAAATATCATTATCACTAGTTAAAGTTTTAATTAAGTCTGTTAAATCAAAGAAAATATTTGATAAAGTAAATTTAAAATTAACTTTATCACCTTGTAAAGCTAATAAAATGTCTAGTAATTGTTGTAAACTTGTTTTTTGTGCTTGTTCAGAAGCTCACAAAATTGCAGTTTTAATTTTTTTAGCTAAATCAATAGAAAGGATTGCTTGATAACCCCATTCCACCCGCGGGATAACTAACATAAAAAGCACGCGTTGCTGGAATTCAAAACTTAATTCCCACATTATTCATTAAAGTTGACAAAGCACCCATATCATAGTTATAACCTAATAGTTCACTCCGATTAGGGTCAATTTGCTGTTTTGCAGGGTCAAAAAAACCATTAGTAAGAAAATCGCGATAATAAGTATTATCATACATTCCAATATAATATTGTGGCAATAATTGTTCACGGATTGACTTAGGATCAGCATTTTTTGTGTGGGCAATCATTTTATTGTAATTGTTGTTAAAATCTTGGATTAATTTTGCTAAATTAATTTTTTGATTATTGTAAGTGTAAATACTTGGGATTGATTTTCAATATGCTGCTGGAGCATATAAACTTCGCACAAGTTCACTTGCATTAAAATTTAAATTTTCATGACGGGCTAATAAGGTAATTTTAGTCAATAATCCTGTTGTATTAATCATATTACGAAGTTTCTCCGGAATATCATTATTGTTATTATTGCCACCTTTAGGATGACAAGCTAATAACGGTATGCTATTTCCAACCGCAATAGTTGAGATAGCAAAAAAACTTAATATTTTTCTCATAAGATAAGGCCTTTCTTTTTTGTAATCTAACAATAAATACTTTTTTATTTTAATAAAAAAAAAAAAAAAAACAAGTGAAACTTGTTTTTCTTTAAATAAAATTGTTGTTTCTTAAATTCCTAAATCTGGATAATTTGGCATTTTTGGTTGTTTTTCTTCTGGATTATTTACCACAACTGCTTCTGTTGTTAACAATAAAGCACTAACACTACCAGCATGTTGCAAGGCATATCTTGTTACTTTAACAGGATCAACAATTCCAGCTGCAATCATATCTTCTCATACATTTGTTGCCGCATTATAACCAACATTATTAGTTTGGTCTTTTAATTTATTAACAATGATTGAACCATCAACCCCAGCATTAGCAGCAATTTGACGAACTGGTTCTTCAATTGCTCGTAGTACAATATTTAATCCCAATTTTTCTTCTTCATTTAGTTTTAAATTACCTAATTTTTGTCCAACTTGCACTAAAGCCGTTCCCCCACCAGCAACGATTCCTTCTTCAACTGCTGCTTTTGTCGAATTTAACGCATCTTCAATACGAAGTTTTTTCTCTTTCATTTCAGTTTCGGTTGGCGCACCAACTTTAATAATTCCAACTCCACCCGCTAATTTTGCTAAACGTTTTTGTAATTTTTCTTGTTCAAATGATGAAGTTGCACTTTTAATCTGTCCACGAATAAATTCTTTTCGTGCTTCTAAATCAGCTTTTTTGCAAGCTCCTTCAATAATTGTTGTAGTATCTTTTGAAACAATAATTTTTTTTGCTGTTCCCAAATCATCTAAAGTTAATGTTTTAAAATCCATTCCTAACTCACCATTAACAAATTTTGCATTAGTTAAAATAGCAATATCTTCTAATAAGTTTTTACGATTATCACCAAATTCTGGTGCTTTAACAACACAAATATTAAATGCACCACGCATTTTATTCAATAATAAAGTTGGTAAAACATCGCCATCAACATCATCGGCAATAATTAATAATGGTCGGCCTTCTTCAACAATTTTTTCTAAAATTGGTAGAATCTCTTTCATATTACTAATTTTTTTATCAGTAATTAAAATATAAGGATTTTCAAATTCTGTTAACATTTTTTCACTATCAGTTACCATATATTGTGATAAATAACCTTTATCAAATTGTAATCCTTCCGTAATACTTAATTCAGTATCAATTGTTTTTGATTCTTCAATCGTAATAACACCATCATTACCAACCTCTTCCATAATTTCGGCAATTAAATTACCAATTTCTGGATCCTTTGAACTAACACTAGCAACTTGGGCAATTTCAGCTTTAGTCTTAATTTGTTTTGCTGATTGTTGTAATAATTCTACAATCGCTTTAACAGTTTTTTCAATTCCATTGCGAATTGCTACTGCATTTGCTCCTGCAGTAATATTTTTTAACCCTTCTTTAACAATCGCTTGTGTTAAAACAATTGCTGTTGTTGTTCCATCTCCAGCAACATCATTTGTTTTATTAGCTACTTCAGCGACCAATTTAGCTCCCATATTTTCAAAATGATTACTTAATTCAATTTCTTTAGAAATAGTAACACCATCATTTGTAATTAATGGTGAACCGTATTCTTTCTCTAATAAAACATATTTTCCTTTTGGTCCTAACGTTACTTTAACAGCATCAGTTAATTTATTAATTCCGTTAATTAACATCATTCTTGCATCTTCTGAAAATTTAATTGATTTTGCCATAATTTGATTCCCCCTTTAAATTTTATTCTTCAATAATAGCTAAAACATCTTCAGCAGAAATTAAAACTAATTTTTTATTATCATATTCAACTTCAGTTCCAGCATATTCACGATAAAGAACTTTATTATTGATTTTTCCTTCAAATATTTGTTCCTTTTCAATTTCGGTACTAATTGCAATTATTTTTCCGATATGACTTTTGCTTTTCTCATCTTCTTGTAAATAAATTCCATTAATAAAAGTTTCTTCTTTTTCCTCTTTTGCTAAGACAATATTTTTTCCCAATGGTTTTATCATCAAAAATCCCTCCTTATTTATAATTTTAGCAAATGGCATATGTAACTGCCAATAATATATTTAACAAATTTTACCAATAAATGCAAGTATTTTTGTCTTAAAAACAAAAAAAACAAATATAATTTGTCTTTCATTTTAAACTAAAAATAGAACTAATAATTTTTGTTTAATATTGTATATTCTAAAATTAACAAAAAGAATTTTATATTGACTTGATACATATTTTCATTTATGTTTTAGTCAACCACTTTGTTGATCAAATTTAAATAAACTAACATCAGGAAGAATTTTATTAGATTGATTATTTTTAAAAAAATAAAATAAACTACTCATGATTTGTCTTTGATATAAACTTCTGTTTAAAATTATATTGAATCTTTCCACATTTACCATAAAATTAAACTCACTTCCATTACTAGTTAAATGGATGTATACCCCTAAAATGAGGACAAAAAAAGATAAAATATTATTTGTCAGACAAACATTCAACTAAAATTTTAATACTAATTAATCCTTTATTAAAACCAATAACAATAATTCCAAATGAAAAAATCTGAAAAAATTAGCAATTCATTCAGATCAAAGTTCAATTTATCTAGCTGCAGAGTAAATCCAACCCTGTAAAAAAGATATTAAATTTAATAATACAACTAGGGTATTATTAAAATTAGCAGAATTTAATCCGTGTTAAGAGGTATACATCCTTTCTTATTACGAAGATTACTTAAATAATTTAATACAATTGCTAAACTAACCGCAATAACTAATAAACTAATAATACCAACGAAAAAAATTGGAAAACCAACTTCAAATGGATTCAATTGATCATACGGAAATGGCGTAAATGCTTTTTGATCTTTCGGCATAAATTTTACTAACATTGTACCTCGTATTGAAACATAACATAAATAAAACATAATTAGAATTAAATTATACCAACTATATTTTTTACAATACTGTTTTGTTGGAATACTTGCTGTTGTAAATAAAAAATAGTAAATAATAACAACAATTGGTATTAACATATGTTCTAACACTGATTTTAAAATTTTGTACCATGTATTAAAACCAACCACATTTGTTGGAGCGATTAATAACGTTGTGTTAAAAACAATAAAACTTATTACATTTAATGTTGTAATTCGAGTTAAATTATTTTTTCCAGTAATTCATTTTGGCATACTCTTGGTATGATAATGAATCCAATTTAGAATCCCATAGCTCGTTGTTGTTAGAGCGACTCATACAGATAAATAAATTGACTGATTAATAATTGAAAAATCAAAATTTCTTGTCGCATCACCATATTGGGGATCGGGTTGAATTGTTGAGAAAAATAAGTCCAATAATACACAAAACAATGGAATAATTGCAAATATAACATAAAAACAATACTTTATCTTTAAAAATCTTGGCTTTACTTGTTGCATTGTAAAATGTTCCTCCTTGTTTATATTACTTTAGTAATATATTTTTTATTATGCCAAAAAAAAAAAAAAAAAAAAAAGACAATGTTTTTGATCTACTTAATAAGTGCAATTTCCTTTATTTAAAACAATATATTACCATTGTTTTAATTTTAAAATAAAAATGGTGTATCAAAAAGATTTACATAATATTATTTAATATCTTTCTTAATACACACTTATATTCTAATTATTGTTTTGTTCTTCTTTAGGTGGTTCAGTAATCGTAATTTCAGCTGAAAACTTATTTCCCGAAACATATTTTTGGTATTTCATTACCATGTTTAATCATTCCGGTGGAATATCTTCGTTATATAGTTTCTTATAATAAGTCTTAATTTCTTCATCAGTAAATTTACTAATCGTAATAGTAATTTTGTCATCTTTTTTTAATGGAAAACTAGTATTTTCCGCCAATTTGAAACTAACATTAAATCCAGCATTAAAAAATCCTCCTTTCTCTTCATTAGAAACTTCGTCTTGTTGTGCTTTAGTTAAAGTTTTTAAATGAATAAGTTCAAATATAATACTATATACGTCTTCTGCACCTTTAGCACCATATAATTTTGTACTAAAATCAGTTGCCTTTAACCCTTTTATGATCTCATCTGTATTGTTATTGTTACATGCCATAACTGTGATAGCGCTAGTGGTAGTTAATCCAAGCGCCCCTAACATTGCAAGTATTTTTTTCATTTTATCTTCCTTTCTAAATATATTACATCAATAAATTATATTTAATTAATAATTAAGTCATGTTTTTCCCATTGCAAATTATAACAAAAAAACAGAAAAAGTTTTTATTATTTTTAAATTTTATCATTATTATAAAAGATATATAACAGAAATTGAACCCAACAGTTGGGTTCAATTTAATCACATTTTAATTATTTTTCTAATATTTTATTGATAAAATTCATTTTGATAAATTTTAGCAAACTCTCAATTTGTAACTGCATCCCAGTTAACTGATCAAGTCATCATTCCTTTCAAATAAATGTTTTGTTTTTTTAATAATTCTGTTGCTTTTCAAATATCATGTATTTTAATTTGGCCATTTGCAGCAGCATCATTATTTGCTGGTAATCCTCATAATAATTTGTTCGCTGGTATTTGATAAAAACTATCTTTTCCTTGCACAATATATTTTGCAATTAAATATAAGAACTCTGCTTTATATTCAGTATTACTTTGTGGTAATCATCAATTTCTAAAACCTAAGACTTCTTGTTCCTCAAGTGGAACATTAACTCCATCACCAGCTTGATTATAAAATTGTGGACTAACAAAATCAAGATAGTAATCACCTAACGCTCTTAAATATGGTAAATACTTCCCTTGATTTGAATTTGTTCGTAAATAAGGAAATTCTGGTGCCATTGTAATTAAAAACTCTTTACCATTTGCGGCATAATAGTCCTTAAGGTCTTTTAATACTTTAGGAATAATATCTTCATTTTCTCCTGCTGTTATTGCTGACTGTTCTAAATCAATATCAATTCCATTGAATCCAAATGTGCTTATTAAATTCATAATTTCCTGTTTAAAAGGTTGGATATTATCAAATTTTAAATCAATATGTGCATCAGCACCACCTAGTGATAAGATAACTTTTTGGCCACGTTCTTGTACTAACTTAACTTGATTAGCAAAATAATCATTTTTTTCATTTTGATTAAAATGTGGTTTATGGGGTACTTCTGGAATAAAAGTTGGAATACCACCAATTTGATATGACTTCATAAATGAAACATTAATGAAATCATATTCATGATGAACATCAACTAAATCAATGTATTTAGCAGTTCCACCCTTATATCCAAGACCATTATCTCAGTTGTGTCAGTATCCAACTAAAATTGGTTTGTGTTCTTGTCAATTATTATAAGTATTAAGATTACTAGTTGCTAATGATAACGGAGCACTTGTTACTAGCGTTAAAGTACTCAACAATGATATTAAGCCATTCATAATGATCATATCCTTTCATTGCATAGTATTTTCAAACATTTCTTCTTATCTTCATTTTACTAAGAAAAAAATAAAAAGTAAATAATAAAATTTTTTTAAAATTTAAAGATTATAATTATTTGTCTATAACAAAAACCCTTAATATTATTGGTTTAAAAAATTTCTTAAATTATGCTTGTCAACGTAGTTTTCAACCAGCAATTCCAATATACATGCCAATTAATCCTAATGAAACCCCTAGATAAACACCATAAGTCGATGTAAAAACGAACTCTTGGCCACTTCATGCTTTTAAGAACGGATCCATTGTGTATTTAAATGGATTTACATAAGTAACATACTTTAAAACATTACTAGCGTTGATTAATTCTGCAGGAATAAAAGTTCCACTTAATAAGGCAATTGGCATAAAAATGATATTTGAAGCAGCAATAAATGCTGTTGTTGATTTAAAAACTGAAGCTAACATCAATCCTAATGAAAGGGTTGAAATAAAAACTAAGACAACAAACGGAATTGCTGGTCCAAAATGATTTGGCGCAGCAATTTCTTTTCAACCAAAACTTTGCCCAAAGAAAATCCCCGCTCATAATAATGTTCATAAAAACGAAGTAATAATAAAGACTAATCCAACTAGCATTACTGACAATACAAAGAAAACTGGTTTAATATTTGTGGCCCCAATTCGTTTCATTAAAACACTATTTTTAAACTCTAAAATAGTTTCTGGAATAATAAAGATTCCAACTGACATTGCTTGGACCATTGCAATTGAACCAACTAAAGTATGAATACTTTGCACTGGATTATTATTTAATTGTTTAAAAGCAAATCCGCTTAAAAATAATAATAAAATAGGATATACAATTAAAAAGATTGGCACAAAAAAACCCTTATAGTAATATTTTAGAATTAAATCAATTAATGGTTTGTTTTTACCACGAACACGCCCATCACAAATTCACTTATCAACTTTATTTACCCGGGTGCTTTCTCTGCTTTGCTTGACCATTTTTCGAAATTGCTGATCTAAATCAGTTTTCTTGTTTTGCTCAAACATTTGCCAAGTAAAGTTATGAACTGAACCATATTTTTTAATAATGTCTTGCACCATTCCCGCTTCTTTAATTTCACCATTATGAACATAAATATATTTTTCACAAAATTCTTCAATTTCACTCATCATATGGGTTACTAAAATCATTGTTTTTCCTTTTTCAACAATGTTCTCTCGTAAAAAATGAAAAATTTCAGAACGAACCTCAATATCTAACCCAGTTGAAATTTCATCTAAAATCACTAAATCTGGATTATGAACTACTGACAACAAGATATTTAATCGCTGTTGTTGTCCCCCAGAAAGTCTTTCCACAAATTTATTTTCCATTCCAATTAATTGATATGTCCGTAATAATTCGCGCAACTGATTATCAGTCATTGCAATACTAAAAGTATTTAAATAATACTTAATCATATCCATAACTGAAATTCCAATTGGATATCTTGACTCTTGAAACTGAAGACCAATTGTTAAGTTTTCTTGGCGAACTACTTTTCCAGTTGTTGCTTGTCGAATCCCACCAATAATTTCACTTAATGTTGACTTCCCACTACCATTAGCACCAATAATCCCAATACGATCACCAGAATTAATAACTAAATTAATATTATTTAAAGCAATTTTACTTTTATACTTTTTTGTAACATTAATTACTTTAACTAATGGTTTCGTAGTATCAATTGCTTCACGCTCTTTTACAACTATTTGCTTCATATGTTATCCTTTGCTAGTGATATTTATTTAATGTTAATTAATAAATACACTTGTTTATTTTATCTAAATAAAAAAAAAAAAAAAAAAAAAAAACATTTCCATGCTTTTAACAAATTATTATTACAAATTTAATTTTATTACAAATAATTTGATATAAAGGAATCTTACGAAATGAATCGTTTAAATACCAAAACCTATTTCGATAAAGGCCTTTTTATCTATCTAATAATTACTAGAAAAATCCTGTGGGGTTGAACCAAAAAAATTTTTCTAAATTATGCTTGTCAACGTAGTTTTCAACCAGCAATTCCAATATACACACCAATTAGTCCTAACGAAACTCCTAGATAAATCCCATAAGTTGATGTAAAGACAAATTCTTGTCCACTTCATGCTTTTAAGAACGGATCCATTGTATATTTAAAAGGATTAATATAAGTAACATACTTTAAGACATCACTACCATTAATTAATTCTGCTGGAATAAAAGCCCCACTTAAGAAGGCAATTGGCATAAAAATAACATTTGATCCAGCAATAAATGATGTTGTTGATTTAAAGACTGAAGATAACATCATTCCTAATGAAATTGTGGAAATAAAAACTAAAACAACAAACGGAATTGCTGGTCCAAAGTGATTTGGTGCAGCAATTTCTTTTCAGCCAAAACTTGGCCCAAAGAAAATCCCCGCTCATAATAATGTTCATAAAAACGATACAATAATAAAGATTAACCCAACTAACATTACTGACAATACAAAGAAAACTGGTTTAATATTTGTAGCTCCAATTCGCTTCATTAAAACACTATTTTTAAACTCTAAAATAGTTTGTGGAATAATAAAGATTCCAACTGACATTGCTTGGACCATTGCAATTGAACCAACTAAAGTATGAATACTTTGCACTGGATTGTTATTTAATTGTTTAAAAGCAAACCCGTTTAAAAATAATAGTAAAATAGGATATACAATTAAAAAGAATGGAACAAAAAAACCTTTATAATAATATTTTAACATTAAATCAATTAATGGTTTGTTTTTACCACGAACACGCCCATCACAAATTCATTTATCAACTTTATTTATTCGGGTACTTTGTTTACTTTGTTTAACCATTTTTTGAAATTGCTGATCTAAATCAGTTTTCTTGTTTTGCTCAAACATTTGCCAAGTAAAGTTATGAACTGAACCATATTTTTTAACAATGTCTTGTACCATTCCTGCTTCTTTAATTTCACCATTATGAACATAAATATATTTTTCACAAAATTCTTCAACTTCACTCATCATGTGAGTTACTAAGAACATTGCTTTTCCTTTTTCAACAATATTTTCACGTAAAAAATGAAAAATTTCAGAACGAACCTCAATATCTAACCCAGTTGAAATTTCATCTAAAATAACTAAATCTGGGTCATGAATCACTGACAATAAGATATTTAACCGTTGTTGTTGTCCTCCAGAAAGCCCTTCCACAAATTTGGCTTCCATTCCAATTAGTTGATATGTCCGTAATAATTCACGCAACTGGTTATCAGTCATTGGAATATTAAAAGTATTTAAATAATATTTAATCATATCCATAACTGAAATTCCAATTGGATATTTTGACTCTTGAAACTGAAGACCAATTGTTAAGTTTTCTTGGCGAACTACTTTTCCAGTTGTTGCTTGTCGAATCCCACCAATAATTTCACTTAATGTTGATTTTCCACTTCCATTAGCACCAATAACCCCAATACGATCACCAGGATTAATAACTAGATTAACATTATTTAAAGCAACTTTATTTTTATACTTTTTCGTAATATCAATTACTTCAACTAATGGTTTTGTAGCATCAATTGCTTTACGCTCTTTTACAACTATTTCCTTCATAGTTTCCCCTTTCCAAACTATATTTATTTAATGTTAATTAATAAATACGCTTGTTTATTTTATCAAAAAAAAAAAAAAAAAAAAGCATAATCTTACTCTTTTTTGTTTTTATATTTTTTAATAAATGTATTAAAACTTTAAATTTGATCTAATACTGAATTAATATAGTTAAAATCAGTATCTTCACTATAAAGTTTTAAAATTTCTAAACTTTCATTAATAACAATGGCCTTTGCTAATCCTTGATCGTGAATTGCATAAACTCCATACACTAAAACAGCTTTATGATAATTACTTAATCGTTTAAAATCTCATCCTGATTTTAAATGTTGATTAATAATCACAATAATGGTCGGCAGATTTTCTAAAATATTATCAATTTGTTCTGATTCAGCGGTAGTTGTTACAACTTGGGAAAAATCATAGGCCTCTTGCTTTGTTGTTAGAACATCATGCTGTAAAACAAAATGACGATATAATAAATTAATAATATTGATCCGTTCTTGACGTTTTGACACGTGACATACTCCTTTAAATATAGTGATATAAACAAAATAAACTTTGTTTTTGTAACCGATAATTATGACGATGACTATGAACCCCAAATAAATGATGTAACATTAAAATTGTTTCATCAGCTAAAAGATCTTCTGTTAAATCATCATTCTTTTCAATATGTTTTATTATATCACTTCAATGATATTGCTGTTGATTAATTATTTGAATATGATCATAATTTAAAGCATCCGTTACCGTAAATGGCAATTTACTATTAATAACGACTAAATTAATTGTTGCAGTTCGTAAGAACTGATTAGCATTAATCAATGTCATCATTCGATTAATCATAAATTGTTGGGTAACAACTGGTGAAGTAATTAATGTTTTATTTTGTTCTCACACAGGAGCCGTCATTGTTGTGATAACTGGAGCAATTAATGTCTTCATTTTTAAAAAATAAAGATTTTTACGTGTTAAAATTAGCCGAGGAAAATAGTATGTTATTTTGCTAACATTATCATAAAAAGCAACATTTTTAAAATACCACATATAATTAACAGTTTTAACATATCGTTCAATAATTTTATCAAAATAACGATATTGTTCTAATTCTAATTCTTGTTTTCAATTTAACGCTGGTAATCCTAATTCTTGACGGACTTTTGTTAAATAAGATTGCTTTTTATGAGTTAACATTATTTTTAACTCCTTTCTTTTAAATTAAGTAAAAAAGAAACCTATGGTTTCTTACGATGTCAAAAATGACTAGTTCGTTTTTGATTTTGATAACGATATTTGATTTCATTTTCAGCAATTAACCTTTCAATTAAATCATCATTATCTTTCCGAGTTAATGTCTCTTGATAATCAAAGGTTTTTTCATGCACACGAACATGAATCCCATTAAGTAACAATGGTGCTTTAATTTCTGCCATCTTTAGAAATCTAATTTCTTTGGGACATAAATATAATAATTTCCCATGTAATTTGACATTTTGTAATAAAATAAAGTCTTTTTTACTAGGAGCATTTGCAACATTATCTTCTGTATAAACATTATAACTAAGAAAATGATTATAATCTTGTTCATTACCAGCAAAAAACATTTGATTTTTATGCATGCGATCAATACAAATAATTTTCCCATTATGTAAAAAATATAAATGTCCGGTTTTAATATCTCTTATCATTTCTCGTTACCTCCTCTTCTATCTCATTTTTATTACTAATTTTGGTTGATAGTTAACGAGTTGATAATTAATACGTTATTTTTTATTCCGTGCTTCTTGCATCAATTGTGCTTGCACTCGTAGTGACTCAATTAAAGCTTGCCGATTTTCTTTTATTTCTTCACGAATCCGTAATAAACGTTGAAATTCTTTTTGGTGTTTAATAAACTCTTCAATATTTCCTTTTGTGTTTTTATATTTAAGAACTTGTTTATCTAATAACTTAATTTCAGCATATTGCTTTTGGTTTAATAACATCACATGTTTTCGTAAAAGTGATATTGATTTATTACGATTTTGTAAAATTGCCTCTTTTAATTTGTCATCCTTTGTTTTAATTGTTCGTGATAAATTTATTGCCCGATTAAAGTCGGCTAATTCTTGTGAAATTTGGCGATTATAACCTTGTTCGTATTGTTGACGAACTTCTAATAAATACTGCAACATTTTTTGCTCATAAGCTAAGCGTTGATCAATATTTGGACGTTTATTTTCATCATAACGATGATGATAATTTGTTTTTTTATAACGGTCTTTATTCAGTGATTCTGTATCTTCATTGGCAAGAACCATAGTTGGATCTTGTGAACTTTTACTTTTTGTTTTAACTGAAGAAATTTCTTTTTTATTCTTTTTTTGATTTGTTTTCAAAGCAAATGTTGCTCTTAAATGTTCTAATTGTGTTTTTTCTTCCTCATTTAATTTGTAAAAACGTGCTTTATTTTCTAACCGTAAAATTAATCGTTCTTCCATTGATAATGGATCTTCAGCAGTTCGAATTATTTTAACTGGTTTTGGTTTTGGTGGAACAATATCTTTTACCGCAAATTCATTTAAATTAATTTCAACTTGATTTTGTTTAATTAAACGAACAAGAATTTCCTCGTCCCCTTTTTCAATTTCAATTTTATCGGAAGGATCTACAACAAAGTCAACAACTGATAACCCATTTTGTTTAATTTGTGAAATTTGTTGAGCTAAAATCGGACGTAAATCACGGCGAATTGTTGTTACTTCCTCTGTTTCGCTTCGACGAATAATTGTTTTCGCCTCGTTTCCTTCAGATTCTACTGATCCTAACTTTGTTTTAACGCTATCAACATCTAAACCATTTCAATTTGAGAAAGCATTAAACTGTTCACTAATTACTTCACTATCTTTTAGTGGTGGTTTAATTAAATTAGTTGTTTTTATAGTGGCATTTTTAACAGACTTTTTTGCTGCATTAATAGTTTTATTAGATTTTGCTTGATCTAATGGTGTTGAAATTAGCATGTCTTCTTGAAGTGATTGTTTTGCTTTTGTTCCTGTTTTTTTACTATCTGTTTGTTTTGCTTTATGGTTATTCAATCTTGCAAAAACCGGAATTTCTTTGTCAACACGATAACTATAATCAATGAATTTACTTTTATTCTTTTGCTCTTGTCAAGCATTATTTTTATCTTTTAGGTGAATTACACCCTTCTTTTTACCAACAACCTCAGTTAAATATTTTTGTTTTAATGTTTGATACTCTGGACTTTTTTCATCTAATTGTCCTAACAAAACTTTAAGAGTTGCTGGGGTTAATTTTTTATCCATTAGTTCTGTTGTATCTCGTTCTGAATCAATAATACTGCCATAATTGACACGAGTAACAACAACAGTTTCTGAGTCTTTTTCTTTTGCCATTTTTCCTAATCCTCTTTATTTACTTTCTCATTTTTAATACATATATATTATATAAAATTTTTGAACTTTTTTAAATACTTTTAGCAAAAAACCTTGCTTTTTTTAATAAAATATTTATAATATTATTTCTATTATTTTATTTAAGTGTTATCAGCGTGATTTTGGACCTTTTTTATAAATAAAACGATGCCTTTTTGATTTTTTAGAAACAGTCATTTGCATAATTGGTTCTTTATTTTGTTCAGAATGATACATCTCATATTCATCTGCTAACGCTTGACCAATTTCTCGCATCAAAATTGTTCCATAATTATCCTCATTATGCGAAGACATAATATTGATATGTTCTTTAACAAAAGGTTTTGAAAATAAATTTTTTTCTACAACATCACTATTAAGCATTTTCTTATTTATCTTTGGTAATTTAACTGGTTTTGCTAACTTCGCTAGATATTCTTCTCGTTTTTTTAACTCTATTAACCGTGATTGTTGTAACTCACGTAAAATTAATTCTTGTTCTTGGTGCAATTGTTGTGCTTGTTTTCTTTTGTTAGCTTTTAATACTCGCAATAATTGTTGTTGCATTAGAGTATCAGTTTCTTGAATTCAATGTTCTTTTTCTTGTGCTCATTGAAGAACAACACCTGGTCGTTTTTGCGGATCAATTCCACTTGACGTAACAACTTCATCAAAATATTTTCGAATTAACTCTGTTGTTGGCAATGTTGTTTGCTTTGTGCCCATTGTTATTTCCTCACTATTTTACTTTTCTTTATTTACCTTAGCAGCCTTTTCGTCTACTGTGTCAACTAAAAAACCATTAACAACCTTTTTTCCTTCTGCAAGATATTTGTTAATTAAAATTTGAGGTAATGGTTTTGGTACAGTTTTTCGACGTCGCAGTTTCTTTTGATGACGTGTTTCTTTTCGAATGTTTTTTTGAATCAATTTTTCTTTAACTAATTGTTGATGTTGTTGTGCTAATTGTCGTCGTTCAATCTCACGAATCTCACGGGGATGATAACCAGCATAAGTATATTGCTTTCTTGTAAAATCTATTGCTAAATTAGGTGTCTTTGTTGGATTAACATAATTAATTTGATAATCTTTTAATTCTTTTTGGGTATATAATGTTAAATCAATTAATTTTTCTTTTTCATTAAAACTTTTTTTTCTTTTTGCATTATCTAACATCAATTCCTTTTCTTCAATTGCCAAAATATGTGATTTTCTTTCTTTTTTTTCTTCATAACTATTACCAAATTTTAATTTTTTTAAATTAGGTCGTTTTTTAGGATCAACAATTGAAACATATTTTTCTTCAGTTACGTTTGAAGTAACAGTTGTTGTTTTAATTGGTGCACTTCCTTTTGCAACACCATTTAATTCTGGTTGCACTAATGTCCTACTACTTGTTACTGAAAACGCTGTCATCGCAGGATTTGACATAACTTTAGCAGCAGCAAATTTTGGTGAAACTTTTGATTTTGGTTTTGTAGTTGATTTAACAAACAATGGTTTAATTTGATTAGTAATTGCTGTGTCTAAGTACAGATCCGTTTTAAAAATTGGTTGTTGTTTTGGTTCATCATCAGTTATAAAATTTCGAACATATTTACCATTAATTTGTTTTTTAGTTTTCCCTAAACTACGTGCTAAACTTTCTTGGACTATTTGATTACGTTTTTTAATAACATTTTCGGGATTAATCATAACCTTTTCTTCATTCTCGTCAATTGTCTGCAGAGGTATTTCTTTCATATGTTGTTTTCATTCTGATGGATGTGAATCTCGTCGTGCTAATAATTCTAATTGGTTTTTACTTAAATTCATTTGTTCTTTAATTTCATCAAACGAGCGAGGCTTAAGATCATTATTTGCTCGAGAATAATCTTCTTCAGGATGATAAACACCACGTGCTTGGTTCAAATAAGGATGTTCATCCCGATTTGTTACATCACGTCGTGCTAATAATTCAATTTGATTTTGATTTAAACCTCAACTTTTAGCATGTTCTTTAACTTGGTAATTAAAAGTCTTTAATGCATCACCGGAATCTTCGTTTTGATTCTCAGCAACCATTCCTTCCTTTTTCTTTTGTAAATGACTATATTGTTCATTACGTTGGCGAATTAAACGTTGTTGATTTGGATTTAACTTACTAATTAAATCTTCAACTTCATTTGAAAACGATTGCTCATCTAAATTTTCAACATTTAAAATATCATCTGCTTGTTCAAAAGTAGGACTCATTGTTGAACTAGGTATTACTTGTTTTACGATTTGACCACCTGATAAAGCATTAATATTATTATTTAAAAAACTTTCGCGTGGTTCTTTTAATTCTGATTCAATTGCTGCTTGTGATTCTTGATATCCTCTTACCACTCGAGCTGGAAATAAATCTTCTGACCGGTATAATTTTCGTTTTGCTAAAAGATCTAATTGGGAAGAATTTAACCCCATATTGCTTTTCTTACTTGTTGATTTTTTTTTAGTATTCGTTCTTGGTTTTGATGGTTTTTTGCCTGTTGGTTTTTTGAAATTAACATTTTGGCCTAAAACAGTTTTAATAAATTTTTCGTATTCTTTTTCATAACGATTATCTCAATCAACAGTGCTAGTTTCATTTAATGTTTTATATTCTGTCATTAACTTTAAATATGGTTCTGATTTTTTTCAAGCTCTTGTTAAAACCTTAATAACAGTTGTTTCATTAACATTCATTTTTAAACTATTGTTAACCTCTTGTAGTTGTTTTGTTTCATTTAATTTTTTCTTAGTCATCATCTTTACCTCAATTTTTATTTATAACTATAAGTAAAATGCTTTCCATAAAATTATATCATTTTTTTGTTGCTTTTTCTATGGTAACTTGTATAATAGATTGCATTTTAATTTTGAAACTTGATTAAGTGTCTGAATTAAGGTTATCAAAGTAGCATTTTAATTTTAAGAAAAACAAAAAAATAAGGAACATCCCCTATTAATTTATTTATTGAAAAAATAATTAATAAGGTCCTTATATTTTATAGTAAGGCAATTTAAAAATTAATAGATTTATCATAAAATTAAACAACTTTAAATTCAATTGTCTGTAAAAATTCATCACCCTTATCGGTATTTGTTTCCTTATCACTTGGGTTAAAGAAAAAACTATAAGCAAAACTATTATAACTAAAATTTATATCCATTCATGGATAATAATTCCTTTTAGTTTTTTCTCGAAATAATTGAAAAGCAAATGATTTTTGTTTTTTATTTAAATTCACTTTTTGTTTATTACTATCTTCAAATCTAATTCTTGTATCTCGTGTAATTTTTGAGTCCAATTTATCATTAAATATCTTAAAAATTGTTCGAAACACGGGTGCCAAATTTGTATATGAGTTATTTTTTGGTGAAAAATTAGCAGTTGCTTTTAGCACACTATCAAAATCAGTTTGAGCCATTTTAAAAACAAGTTTATCATTATATGTTTCAATTTGATAATACTGTCATAACTTCATTGTTGTTTCTGCAAATTCTTCTAACCTTTGATCAATAAAGTCTTTTGACATTAACACTTTAATTGGTGTTTTTAACTTTTTAGAACTATTCATATTATTAAACGGTAAGTTCTCAATTGTGAAACGATATGGAATAAAAGAAGTAATATTTCCTTTAACATAATAATCATCATCTTGAGTACTTATATTAAAATATTGTTTTTTATAAAATTCTAAGAAATTTTCTGGACTTAATTTATCTGCATGATACCCCTCACCAGCCCACGCTAAAACCGAGTCACTTTTAATAACTGTCTTATTAAGACCAAATGTACCCTCCAAAGAACTTCAGGTAGGCGTCGACGTCTTACTAAATAAAATTTTCCTTGTTGTTAATTCTTGTACAATGATTGGTCAGATAGTATTATTATAAGATATATTGTCAAAATCACGATTTACAGTATCAATAATTTCATATTTTTGTTTTTGAAAAAGTTCATCAATAAAAATAATAAAATAGTTTTCCAAATTCTTTTGAATACCACTTAATGCTTCTAAATCATTACAAATAACAACAAGTCCCTTTAATTCCTGAGGTTGTTCAAGTTCTTTAAATTTAACTGTATATTTAATATCAAAATTAATTGTAATGCCCATAATACTCTTACTACTATCTTTAATTAAAGCTGCTATTTTATCAAAATTAATATGACTTAACGTAAACATAATATCATTTGGTTCAATTGATAATGGCATTGTATTAATATAATAATTTGAATACTCATTCGCAATTTCGCGATTTAAATTATCAAACTCTACTTTAAAACCGGTTACTAATTGGTCAAGAAAACGATATTGATTAATAGCATTGCCAGTTAAAACTTCACCATCATTTGTTTTCAAATGAGTAACTAATTCTTGAAATTTTGTAATTTGATCAGGATAAGTGTTAATATCAATTGTTGCTTTTGTATCTCATCATGCTTTAAAAGTTTCTTTTACTTTTGTCATAATTTTATTGATAATTTCAACATCATTTGTACCTTGTCCAGCATCATCATCAGGAATATGTTTTGGCTGGTTATTACAACTAACAATTGTATTAACGGTCGGCGCTAATAAACTAACACTTGTTAAAACTGTTAACAATTTTTTCATTTTTAATTTTCCCCTTACAAAAACTATTTATACTTTAATTGTATTTAAAAAAAAAAAAAAAAAAAAAAAAAAAAAAAAAAAAGAGGGTAGTCTTTGTTTTTTTGTAAAAATTAGACTTGATAGTAGCGGATGTGTACCCCTAAATGAAGACAGAAAAAAATAAAAGAGACCTACTCTTTTATTTTTTTCTGTAAAAATGTTTCTAAAATTAATTGCGCTGCTAAACTATCTTTTTTACTTTTTCGTTTTTGACGCGATAAATTAGCTTCTAACATAATTTGATGTGCTTGTCGTGTTGTTAAACGCTCATCAATTAAATGTATTTCAACTGGGGTTGTTAACACTGATTTTAATAAAACAATAAAATCATCAACCATTATTGCACGTGGCCCAATCGTATTATTCATATTTTTAGGATAACCAATAACAAGATCAGTAATCTTTTCATTTGCAATTAACGTTACTAAATATTGTGCCGCATTTAAAAAATCATGTTCAGGAAATTGATAAACACCATAACTGGTTGCAATCACCCCACGACTAGTTGCAAGTCCTAATGTTTTGGTCCCTAGATCAATTCCTAAATAATATCTAGCCATGTTGTTGTAAAAACGCAAGTGGGTCTGCTAGTAATTCTGCAATAATACTTTTATCTTTAAAACCACTTTGCGCAACACTATTATTTCCGCCCCCCTTACCATCAAGTAATGGGTTTAATTGTTGAATAATCCGACCAGCTTGATAATGATTATGTAAAGCATCACTAACCCCAACCACTAATTTTTGTTGTGTTGAATCAGTTGTATCGACAAAGAAAATTAAAATCTTAGGATAGCGTGCTTTATAATCATCAACTAAGACCTTCAAAGCATTCACATCAACTTTTGTTGAAAACTGATGTGTTAAAACTTGAATACCATTGTTTTCTTGCAATGGTAAGGTGTGATATTGTTTTACAAAATCTTGAATAATAACATTATCATATTGTTTTTGTCAGTGCTTAAAACTTTCCTTAAATTGATTTACTAATTGTTTTAATAATTTTCAATTTTGTTTCGAAACAGTTAAATTACTAATTTGAGTTCAAATTTGTTCTAACTGTTGATCAGTTAAAACTGTTTTACCTTGATTATATTTTTCCAAATAATTAACTGCTTCAGTTTTTTCTTTTAGAAATTGTTCATTTAAATAACTAGCAATGGTTTTATTTGATGTAATGGCATGAATTCGAAATGTTCCGGCTCCTTTTGATTCAATTCCCGTTACTAATAAGTCCTCAACATCTTGGGAATTAGCAACATGGGTCCCCCCACAAAGTTCACATGAATAAGTTCCAAATTTAACAATTCGAACTTCTTCATCATATTTTTCTGTGAAAAAAGCTAAAGCCTTGTGCACTTCTAATGCTGTTTGCATATCAGTATAAATTACTTCACAAGGAATTGCAGTACAAATAGCTTTTGCCACTGATGCTTCAACAGCACTAATTTCTTCCGCAGTAATCGCCTGATTATGGGTAATATCAATCCGTAAACGTTCATCATCATTATAAGAACCAGTTTGCATAACATGTGTGCCCAAAACTTCTCGTAATGCAGCATGAATTAAGTGCGTTCCAGAATGATTTTTTCGCGTATAAAACCGGCGATCACTATCAATTGAAGCGTTTACTAAATCACCTTTTTTTAAGGTCCCTTCCACTTTTACATAATGTAAATGTTGTTTATTTGGTCCTTGCTGGACATCTAAAACATAAGCCGTGTTATCATCTTTTAAAATTAAACCATGATCAGCAGCTTGTCCCCCTTTTTCAGCATAAAATGGGGTTTCTGCTAAAATAAGATATCCCGTTGTATTTGTTAATTCAACAACCGGTTGATCATTTGCAAACATAAAAACAATTTCCATATTATTAACTTGTTCATATTCATAACCAACAAACTTGCTAACAACATCTAATTGTGTAAAAAGTTCACTTTGTAAATGAATTGCTTTAATATCTTTACGATTAGTACGTGAAATTTCTTTTGCATTTGCTAACAATTTTTCAAAACCAACGCGATCAACTTTTATGCCAGCTTCATGAGCTTCTTCTTCAATTAATTCAATCGGAAAACCATAGCTTTCAAATAAACGAAAAGCATGTTCTTTTGAAATTGCGCCATACTTTGTTTTAACCTCATTAAATAATTTGTTTCCTTGTTCTAATGTTTTTAAAAATTTATTTTCTTCATCTAAAACTGCTTGTTCAATAATTGGTTGTTTTTCGATTAAATAAGTATAATATTCACTCATAATATTAATTACTGTTTGGACTAATTGATATAAAAATGGTTGTTCTAACCCTATTTTTTTGCCATATAAACTAGCACGACGAATTAACCGGCGAATAACATAACCACGATCCTTGTTTCCTGGAAAAGCACCATCCGCAATTGCAAATGTTACTGCGCGTAAATGATCAGCAATTACTTTAAAAGCGGTATTAATTTTAATTTGTTGTGTATCACCAGTAAACAATGCTGTTTGATCATAATGATATTTTTCATCCACTAATTTTTCAACCGCTTTGATAATTGGCATAAATAAATCAGTTTCAAAATTAGTTGGTGTTTCTTGAATAATAGAAGTAATTCGTTCTAATCCAGCACCGGTATCAATGTTTTTTCGTGGTAAATCCGTATAAGTTCCGTCGCCATTATTATTGTATTGTGAAAAAACAATATTCCAAACTTCTAAGTAACGATCATTTTCCAAGTCTTCTTGTAATAACTTTATCCCAACATGGTCGGGATCATATTTTTCACCACGATCATAAAAGATTTCAGTATTTGGTCCACATGGTCCCTCTCCAATTTCTCAGAAATTAGTATCCTTATCTCCTTTAATAATTCGGTCAGGGTTTAACCCAATTACCTTATGTCAAACATCATAGGCTTCTTGGTCATCTTTATAAACAGTAACATATAATTTATCAGGATTAAAACCAATTCATTTTTTATCAGTTAAAAATTCTCAAGCATAAACAATTGCTTCTTTTTTAAAATAATCCCCAATTGAAAAGTTCCCTAACATTTCAAATAAAGTATGGTGACGAGCCGTATGTCCCACATTCTCAATGTCATTTGTTCGAATTGATTTCTGTGAATTTGTTAATCGTGGTGCAGGAGGAGTTTTACGACCATCAAAATAAGGTTTTAATGTTGCAACCCCAGAATTAATTCATAACAATGATGGATCATCAACAGGAATTAACGATACTGATGGCAACTCGTAATGACCTTTACTTTGAAAAAAATCCAATCACATTCTTCGAATTGCATTTGCTGTAAGTTTTGTCATCCTAACTTTCCCTTCTTTTTAATAATTAATCAATAGAATTATAGCATACCAAAAGAAAAAAACTTCTTTATTTCAAAGAAGTTAAAGTCTAATTCTTATTTTCGATAACCACGAACTAGTAAATAAAATGAAACTAACAAGATATTAACAAAGAAGAAAATCATAATAACTGGTACCACCGCTGGATATTGGAAGTATTGTTTAAACTCTGTTCACATTAAAATCTGTCATATTAAACCAATTACTAATCATGTTAGCATTTGCACAAACATTAATAAATTATAAGAAAACTCTTGTAATCGTGCTAAACAAAAAAGCATAAAATAAAGGGGAATAAAACTAATAACCATTAGAACAATTGCAATTGCTAAAATAATTCAATTGGCTTTTACATAACGAGTTGTTGAAGTAAAGGCTGGGAAAATCATAACAATTAGAAAACCAATCATTAATAAAATCATTCCAATGTTACTTCCTAAACGTTTACGTAATTCACGACGTGAAGAAATATTAATATATCCCAATCAATGACCAAAACTTGCACCAATCCCACCACGATGTCCTGATGATGATGGTAATAATAATTCAATTGCAATACGAATTGCTAATCCAACTGTTAACATTGCCACCGCAATTGGAGCAATAAAAATAATGAAAGCTGCTCCAACTTGTAATACCCCAGGGGCTTGCACAAAAAAGTTATTCAAACCACTTTGATTAATAATTAGCCCTAATACAGAAAAAACATTTGATTGATATTGAACTTGATTAGTTCATGTTACTAAACCACCATTCGGTAAATTATACCAGTGTTTTTCTTCGCCACTAACAAAACTTGAGTTATCTACAATTGCTACTAAAAACAATCCTAAAAATAAAGCAAGATATAAAGTAATACCTCCAGCTGTTGTTAAAATTTTTCCCACTAATAAACGAGCATTCCATTTTCAATGAGCAGCGGTTGCATTTGTTAATAAAACCACAACAAAAATTGCTGTTCCAACAGCAAATACTCCTAAAACCGGTAAAAAAATATATAAATCAATTACTCAAAATTTAAAAAGACCAAAACCATTTAAACTAAAAATCGCTTGAAATGATCCATATGATAATAAAAAATTTAAAATATTATAAGCACTATCACCTTTCAAACCGGTTAAAGGATTTGGCGTTAAACCATTGACACTTAACGATTTAATAATTTCTTCTTTTAGCGCATCTACTTGTTGATTCAAAGTTGGAACAACTGCTCCGGCCATAATAATTACAACTCCTGCTAAAAACCATATGCTACTAAATTTTAGTCAAGACTTTAATGCCATAACTTCCTCCATTTTCTATTTTCTAGGTACTTTTATTATACCAAGAAAACCAATAACCGTATATATTATTTGTTTTGAAACGTTGCTTTTACATCATAACTCGTTCAACAACTTTAATATCAGGAATAGCTAATAAAGACGAGCGAATTTGTTGAAAACGATCAGCATTACTAATTTTAATAATTGTTTTAATTGTAATATTCATTAAATCACTAGAAATATTAGCTGTCATCATTTGAACTGAAGCATTTAAATGGCTAAGAACTTTGGTTACATCAACCAACAAAGCAGGACGGTCAATTGCTTCAATCCGAATGGCACAATCATACTGTTTATTTTTACAAACTGCTTCATTTCAACTAACTTCGACTTGTCGTTCTTGTTTATCACTACTTTGTAAATTTCGACAAGTTTTTAGATGAACTTTAATTCCTTCTGCTTTTGAAACATACCCAGTGATTTCTTCATATGGCAATGGCAAACAACATTGTGAAATTACAACCTTAATACTTGAAATTCCTTGAACAATAATATCATCTTTTAATTGTGCTTTTTTATATTGTTTATCTTGTAATTTCTTCAGAATTTTTTCATTCTGACTTGTTTCACGATCTAAATAAACAAGATTAATTGCTTCTGCTAACGTATATTCATCATTAGCAACATCTAATAAAAAGTCCTCAATATTGTTATAGTTAATAGCATGTAAACGTTCTAACTGAGTTTCTGAATCAACTAATTTTCATTTTAAATCCTTTTTAGCAATATATTCTTCAATTTGGCCTTTTGTCTGCTTAATTTTTTCAAGATTAATTGATTTTGTATCACTAGTTGCTTCTGCTAGTTCTTTTTTTAAAGATTTCTTAATTTTTTGCAAAGCTGAAGATGTTTTAGCAACAACTAGCCAAGAGTGATTTGGTTTTTGCGTTGAGGCTGTTTTAATATCAACAACATCTCCTGATTTTAAAACTGTTGAAATTGGTGAAAATAAACCATTGATTTTAGCACCAATTGTTTTTTCACCAATTTCAGAGTGAATTTTATAAGCAAAATCAAGCACGGTTGAACCAAAAGGCAATGTGACAACTTTCCCATTTGGGGTTAAAACATAAATTAACGAAGAAAAAATATCATTTTGAATAATTTCCTCCATTAATTGATCAGGTTTATAAACTTCTTGCTGAATTTCATCTCGTTCTTGAACTGAAATATTTTCTAAATCTAAAATTCTTTTAAAAATATCTAACCGATCATCAATATCTTTCTGCTTTTTAGCAATATCATAATTTTCACCTTCTTTATAACGCCAGTGGGCAGCAACTCCTTGTTCTGCTAACTCGTCCATTTCCTCAGTTCGAATTTGAACTTCAAAAATAACCCCATCATCAGCAGCAATTGTTGTATGCAATGATTGATATAAATTATGTTTTGGAGTTGCAATATAATCTTTAAAACGATTATTCAACGGCGTATAATGCTGATGGACAAATCCTAATACTTTATAACATTCATCAACACTATTGGTAATAATTCGCACAGCTAAAATATCATGGATATCATCAAAGTTTTTCCCAAATTGATTCATTTTCCGATAAATTGAATAAATTGATTTACTACGACCATATACCTTGACAGACATTTTCTTTTCAGTAATTAGGATTTGTTTTAATTCCTCAATTTTCTGATTAATAGTATTTTCACGTTCTTTATTACTTGATTCTAATAAAGAAACAATTTTATTATATTGGACAGGATTAATTGTTTTAAAACTAATATCTTCGATTTCTTGCTTGACAGCTTTCATTCCTAACCGATGCGCAATTGCAGAATAAATTTCTAAACTTTCACGCGCAATAATTTGCTGACGTTCTGGTTTTAAATAACCAATTGTTTTTAAATTATGTAAACGATCAGCTAATTTAATAATAATTACACGAATATCTTTTGCCATTGATAAATATAATTTACGTAAATATTGGGCTTTAATTTGCGTACGATTTTCTTTTGCAAAATAACTAACTTTTGTTACTCCTTCGACTAAATTAGCAATTTCAATGCCAAATCGTTCTTGTAATTCTTCAAAAGTAGCAGGAGTGTCTTCTAATACATCATGTAATAACCCAGCAATTAGTGTTTTTGGTCCCATTCGCCATTGCGCTAAAAAAAAGGTTGTTCATAATGGATGGTTAATATACGGTATTCCACTATTTCGAACTTGGCCTTGATGTTTTTCTTCAGCATATTCATATGCTTTGTGAATTTCTTTTAATGTTGTTGTATCCTTAATATACAACTTAATTTGGGCTAAGACCTCTTCGTATTTAATATCCCGATCCTCGTATTTAATATCCCGATCCATTATAAACAACCCCTTTTCTTTGTACTATCTATCATTATATACCGATTAGGCCGCATATTCAATCAGGGTTTTAATTGGATATGAAGCTAAATCTTTTTTACCATTTAAATATGTTAAGTCAACAACAAAGGCTAACCCAACAATTGTTGCCTGTTGGGTTTTGACAAGATCACAAATTGCTTGTACAGTTCCCCCCGTTGCTAAAACATCATCAACAATCAAAACACGATCATTTGGTTGTAAATCTTCAACATGCATTTCTAACTGGTTAGTAGCATACTCATAACTATACTTAACACTAACAACTTGTCGTGGTAATTTCCCAGCTTTTCGAACAGGAATAAAACGAAGGTTTGCTGCATAACTAACAGCTGGTCCAAATAAAAATCCACGGGCTTCAGGCGCAATAATCACCGTTGCTTGTTGGGCAAGAGCATAAGCCGCCAATTGATCAACAATTGTTTTAAAAGCAACGGGATTATTTAAAATTGGTGTAATGTCACGAAAAATAACTCCTGGTTCTGGATAATTAGGAATATCAACAATAAAGTTTTTTAGTTCCATTTTTAAAATCCCTTTCTTGGCTAATTAATCATTTATACCAATCACAATTTGTTCATCGATTTCAACACGTTGTGAATCTAAATAATTTTTAACACGAATTTTATTTAAAGCGCGATATTTTTCTAATGCCACTCAAATTGGAATCCCAACAAATAATGTTGCAAACATCCCAACAATTAATCCAATTAAAATCACAATATTAAAGCCAAATCATGACCCTGAAAAAGCAGCTAATGTAATTAATAAAACAGCAAACATGATTCCCAATGTTAAACAATGTTGAACCATTTGTTTAATTGTAATATTAGCAACTTTTTGTAAAAAGTTGTGTTCATAATTATAAACTCTAAAGTCTTTACGAACTTCACGAATTACTTTATGATTTTTACTTTTAATATCTTTTGCCGCTAATTGTGTACGTTTTAACTGTTCATGATATTGTTTTTTAATTTCTCGCAAAGTTAATTCAGGGTGTTTTAAAGCTAATTTTTTTAATTCTTCTTGATAATAAACTTTATGTGCGCGACGTAAGCGTTTAATTTGTAAACGATGCTGTGACATATATGTGAAAAATGTTTCATATTCACGAATATTAATAGCTTTTTTATTTTGTTTTGCCCGAACCATTACCATTGTTGCAAATGCAATCGCAAAACCAAAAATTGCTAAGAAGGCGATTGACATTTCAAAAGTAATTAATACTTGGGTAATAATTGCAATCGCAATTGTTATGATTAAAACAAATAAACTAGCTAATAACATCCCAACAAATTGTGCTCAATCTAAACGGAATAAAGTGTAGACAAAGATACATGCTAAACCAATCCCAATACTAATTGCCGCAATTTTTAAAATATAACCTTCCATCACCGGATCAGTTTGTTGCAATGCCAATGAAGAATCATCCGGGGTTGCGTTATAAAATGATGCAATTGATATTAACAATTCGCGTTCAAAAGTCCCTTTGGTAATATTGGTACTAACAACTAAAATGCGGTTATTAGCACCATTTTCTTGTCTTTTAAGGATATAAATATTATAAGTAAAATTATAATGTTTTATTTTACGAGTATTTTCTAATTGGGCTGATAACTTTGCAATTGCTGTTTCATCGTCATCAGCCCCTCATAAATCTTGATTAATAGTAAAATTAATCCCCTGTTTAAGTGAATTAGCAACATTTGCTTTACCAGCAAAGGCAATTGCTAAAGCAACAATTAATAAAATAATTCCAACAATTGGGGTTCATTTCGTAATATTATAAAATGTTCATTTTCCTTGTTTCTGTTGCTTTTCTTTTTTTGTTCTGATGGCTGCAGTATCAGTGCTTTCTATGACAACAGTTTCATTTGGATTTGTTGTTCCTAACTGAGTAGTAGTATCTAATGCTACTGGTGCTGTTGTACTAGCAACTTTTTTGTTCAGAAATAATTTTCATAATGAAAAGCGTGAAACATCTAATCAAGGGTGTCTTTCTTGTCAACGTAATTTAATTACAATTCAATACATTAAACGTGCCACCGCAAACACCATTACTACGGAAATAATTAATCCAACCAATAAGATTGTGGCAAATGATTTAATATTATTTGTTCCTTGTCAAAATAATGCTAATCCTAAAATAATTAAAACTACTAAAGCATCAATAAAGACTGCAATTGTTTGTTTATTAGCAATTTTCATTGCTGGTTCAAATGGCACTTGATTTTCATACCGCTCACGTTTATACCGTGAAAAGAATAATAAGTTTCCTTCAAGGGCTAAACCAAATGCAATCATTAAGGCTGCAATACTTTCTGGGGAAATTTGTACTTTCAATAATGAAGAAAAATATAATGTTGCAATTATTGTAAACAATAAAGTTAAAATTGCGATAAAACCAAATAAACGATAATAAACTAATAAAACAATGAAAATCGCTAAAACTAATACCCCTAAAATAATTAAAGAAATTTTAAAAACATTAGCTGAAACAACAGGCGGAATTTCACGATAACCACGAATAACAAATTCTAAACCACTTAGTCCCCCATTAATTAAATTACTAATTTGACGAGCTTCAGTTTCAGTTGAGGTTGTAATTTGATTTGAATTTTCAGCAGCTCCTGTTCCAAGCTTAATTGAATTTCAATTAATGATATGTTCTTTATATAAATCTGTTAATGCTGTATTATATTCAATAATTGTTTGTAAATATGGACGTAACGGATCAATAAACTGATTTGTTGTTGCAGACTTATCATTTGGATCAATTAACAATCTATCAGTTGGCACAGAAGTAAAACGAAAACGAGCATCTTCCATTCATGTTCGCACCTGAGAAATTGGATAACTTAATGCTAAATCTAATAAGTTACCAGTACGAAGTTGCGAAGTTCCGGCATCATAATATTCAACATTAAAAATTTGATAAATATTAGTTCAATCAGTTGACGAAACTTTACTACGAATTTCAGCGTTAAAAAGAGTCGCAATTGCTTGAATATTATCAGTATCATGACGTAAATCATCAATAAATTGACCAATATCAGTTCAAATATATAGAGGTTGTGCTTGTCCGCCTCCTTCTGATGGTTTTAAACCATTAATAATACTATCTCATTTTGATTGATCTTTAATTTTTAAGGTAATAATTGGGCGACGACTTTGATCAACGCCTGTTGTTGAACCTGAAATAACATCACTTAATGGTGTTCGTTCTTTTGTCCCGTTATTATCGCTAACTAATAAGTCTTTTCCTTTACTATCAGTTAAATAAATTGCCCCTAAACGTTGAATTGTCTTACTTAACGCACTATAAGATTTAAACATATCTTTTCCAACAACAACTTCGACTGCATTACGACCTAATGTTTGTAAATATAAATTTTGATTTGACAATGGATCTAATTTATTACGTAATAATTCTAATCCTTTTTTACTATCACCATTTGGTATATCTGGTGAAAAATTAGGATCACTTTTATCTAAAACATTAACCTGAACTTGATAACCACCCGAATAAGCAATTCCTGTTTTATATGAATAACGAAAACTATCCGCTGAAAAATAAGCGCCAACAATCATTGCAGCAATTAAAACAAGCAAAGTACCAATACGAATAATTAATTTGCTAATTGCCTTTTTGCTTTTTGGTTCTTTAATTGTTTTAATTTGTTCGTTTTTCTTCACGTTTTACACCACTGTTCTATTTTAAAACTTTTCTTTATATATTGTACACTATTCTCTATTTAATTTTATTATTTAATAAACATATCTTTAAAATCCTCTAATGATAAATCAGCAGCGGTAATTTTTTGATTATTCATAAATTCAATCATCCGATTAATCTTTATATTAAAGATATAATAAGCTACTTCACTAACATCAACAATTGTTCTATCCACTAAAATCATTTTTATTAAATAATCTGCCACATCTTGTTCCGTAATATTTGGATTAGATAATTTTAAATCAACTGCTTTTAGACTAATCATTTTCCAGGCATAATTTGCAATTTGTTCTTGTTCCTTTTTATAATTATGGTTCATCTTTACACCTTACCTTAGTTCCAATTATTATTATAACCGACTTCTTAAAAAAATTAAGTAAATTATGCAATATTTTTTAAAAATTCTATTGTTTTACTTGTTAAAACTCGCCCACGAGATGTTTTTATTAAGTACCCCTTTTTTATTAAAAAAGGCTCTAAATTATTTGTGATTGTTAACAATGGCTCATCTAAAATTTGACTTAAAGTGCTTAACCCAACTGGTTGGGTTTCAAAAAGAGCATAAATTTTTTTTAAGTAATTTACTTCTCTTGAATCTAATCCATCTTGATAAATTTTCAAATTAATTAAAATTTCTTGTAAAAAATTTAAATTAACTGGTTGTGATGTAACTAATAAATAATCATATATTCGATAAAATAATTTCAGTGCTGCGCGGGGATTGTTACGACTATAACAAGCTAAAAAATTTAGTTCTGCTGACTGTAGTTTTATTCCTACTTTTAGAAATAAGTTATTTAAAATTTGTTGCATATCATCATTAGTATATTCATCAAAATGAAAAACTGTTGTAAAACAATTTAATAATGGTTGTGGCACTTGGTATAGTAATGTTGTTGCGGCTAATAAAGTAAAGAATGGTAAAGGTAAAACAACATTTTTTGTGTTATAGTCTTTTCCTAATAATAAATTTAAGCAATTATCATCTAAAACAGGATATAAAATTTCAGCAACCTCCCGACTAATAGCATGAATTTCATCAATAAAAACTAAATTAAACGCTTTTACTTGCATTAAACAACTAATTAAATCACTTGGTTTTTGTAAATTTGGACCATGTAACAGCAATAACTTTTGTTGCAGAACTGTTTTAATTAAATGTGCTAAACTAGTTTTCCCAACCCCCGTTGGGCCAACAAATAACATATGTTTTAATGGCTGGTGTTGCTTTTGACTAGCTGCTAACATAACTTTTAAATTCATTTTAATATTTGTTTGACCAATATAACTTTCAAAATTAACTGGGCGAACATTAAACTGCATCATTTTGACTAATTTTAAGCAAAACGATTTTTAGATATTGGTCAAGTTTAGTTGGCACTGGCATAATAGTATTAATTGTAGAATATATCATAGACAACGGATAACCTAATTCTTTTAAACAACTAATTACTTTATTTTGAAGATTATTATAATTCTTTTTAAAATAAATTTTTTGTAAAGTATGTAATAATAACCGAACACTATGGGTTTTTAATCCCTGTAATTTTTCAATTTCAGTAATATTATTTTGTTGCACAAGCATTAGTAAATCTTCAACACTAATTTGTTGTAATACTTTCACAGCCGTTTTAACCCCAATTGTTGGAACAGTTAATAAATCACAAAAAATTTTCTTAGTTGCTAAATCCAAAAAACCAAATCACTGAAAAAAAACATCATTGTCATACTTTAAAAAGGTATACATTTTAATTTGGACTGCTTTTTTAAATGTAAACCTTTTATTTGTAACTAAATAAATTTCATACCCATAATTATTTTGTTCTAAAGAAAGCATATTATCATTAAATTGATAAATAGTTCCATAAATAAAATCATACATATTATCATCCCCTCCATTTTAAGTTAACTTTGTTAGAAAGAAAAATCCTTTCGTAAAATAAAAAAACTCATAATAAATGAGTTTTAATAATAGTTAATGCCTTGTTGGTTATGTTCATTTTACTGTTAAGTTAAAAGTTGCTATATATTTGTAAAGATTAGAACCACTACTTATAACAACTAAATCAACAGCCGTTGGTGTTCCACCTGGACTAACACTCCCATTAATTCATAATGCTAGTCGATTATTTGGGTCTTTTGCATCTTCTAATAATTTTCTCTGTTTAGCATTCAGCGTAATCGCTCCGTTTGCTAAAACAGCTTCTAAAATTTTACGAGAATTATCACTAGTAATTGTTACTTCTGTTCCTCTTAAATCTTGTGACAATTTATTGATATCAATTCGTTTTGATTTTGCTTGGAGGGCAATATTAGTTGTTCCAGTAAAACGGGCTGCTTTCTTAGCATTAATCGTAATTGTTGCTGCATAAGCTTCTTGGTTTTCTTGGAAATTAGGAGATGAAAATGTTATTACTGTATTAGGATCTTTAATTGCTTCTAATAATTTTGGTTCTAATTTACCATCTTTTTTTGAACCAACCTCTAATGTTAATAAAGCGTTATATAACTCACCAGAATTATCTTTATCATCAATTGTAATGACCTGTTGACTTAAATCACCACCTAATAAAGTAATATCAGTTCGACTAATGTCTCCCCCGTTATTTGTCCCTCCATTATTTATATAACGATATAATTGTCAACCACCAATACCAAATCCTGTTAATGAAATAACTAAAATAGCAATCAGGGTTCATATTTTTCATTGGAATTTCCGATTAATCACTTCAACCATTTTCCGCATTGTCATTAATTGGTTTTTTTGCATTTGTTTTACTAAAGCAACTGTTTCTCCATCAGCTGGCTCTGCAGCAACAACTAAACCATTCGATTCTTTATCATTATTAGCATCATTTGTTGTTTCAATTTCAGCAGAAAATGATTGTTCTGGTACATTATTTTGTTGTTCAAGTGGTACAAACGGTGAAGCAACAAGTGTTGCACCATCAACTGGTTCTTCATTAGTAACTGAAGAATTATCACCCGGAAGATTTGTTGTTGAAGGACGTCGACGTAAAAGAATTTTATTAATTGTCTCTTGTGATAACTCAATTGTATGCTTAATAATTGGAACTTTTGGACTGCCTTTATGATCTAATAAATTAGTTTTTCAAAAGAAGGCATATTTGTTCGTAGTACAATTAATTATGGCAATTGGCATTACACCATGATCATCTTGACTTTTTAAATTTGGATTTATTTCACATAAAAACAATGCTAAATTATTAACATCCTTTGTGCGATCATTACGAATTGCTAAAATAATTTTTTTAAAAGTTATTTTACATTTGTCGCACATTTCATCATATATATAGCGAATATGGTTTTGCATAATTTTTTATACCTTCTTTTTTGTCCCAAATATTGTATTATTTTTTTAAATTCTTTATAATTATATCACATTTTTAATAAAAATATTATTTCCTATCTTATTGGAAATTACATGATAATAAGAAATAAAAAAATAAGAGTTCCTCTAAGGATATTTATTTTTATGAATGTTATTTTAAATTTAATATTATATAAAGTTATTTTTTATACTTATTATCGTCTAAAAAAATAAACTTTTATTGCTAATTTTTGCAAATAAAAACATTATTTAAAAATAGTGTTTTTATTGATTTAATTACTATTTTAGAGTAATAGTAAAATTAAATGTTCCAGTAATTTTATTACCTGTAGCAGTTACTGTAATTTTAACAGCTCCAGCCGCTTGTGCAGCATCAGTTGCTTTATCACTTGTTAAAGTGAAATCTGTTGTCACTGCTGTATCAAGACCAGTTTTTGTTTTAATTCCAGCCACAACTGCATCAATTAACGTTTGATCTTTTAACAAATCAGAATATTTCTTACCTGTATCTGCTGTTAATCCTGGATCAGTTACTGTTGTCCCCGCAATATCTTGTTTAACTACTGTTCCCTCTTTTGGCAACGTTACCTTAATATATCCTGTTGAATTAATAACAGTTTTTTTATCTTTCGCTGCTGTAATTTTCACATAAACATCTGCTGTTCCTGTTTTTAAATTAACATTACTATATGCCGTTCCTTTGTTATCTTTAAAAACATCATATGTAAAATCATCTGCTTTTGCTGTTTTTGCAATTCCTTGCACTGCTGCTAAAACATTCGCTGCTAAAGCTGTTTTAACCTCCTCTTTTGTCACACTTTCTGAATTAACAGCAGTAACTGCTGCTGGTGCAGTAATTGATTTAATTTTTGCTAAATCATTATCTGCAACTTTTTTATTGTTACATGCAACTACTGTTGTTGCACCAGTTGCTGTTAATCCAAATGCTCCTAAGATTGCTAATAATCGTTTCATTGTCTACTTCCTTTCCTCATTTTTTAAGGATATTAAATATAATTTTATATTTAATGTTCTCATTATAAAAAAAAAAAAAAAAAAAAAAAGGCAAGTAATTTAAGATAACTTCTTGAAAAACTATTACAGGAGCAGTAATCGCCCTAAAGCGAATAACATAATTTATAATTTTTGATAATAAGATATAATTAAAAATATAAATATACTAAATGCTTTACTATTTCAATTATTTATAATATCACCTTTTATTAAAGTTTTATTGTCGTTTATTTATATATAAAAAGAATTAGGACATAATTTTCTAACTTAATAACTGTAAGGAACGATATACATTAGGCTTTATAATTCTAAAATATCCCGTAATTCTGCTTCGGAAAATTTTGTAAAATTAGCATTTTCCAAATTATTATTTAACACTGCCTCAATTACTGCTTGCTTATCATTTTGAATTGCCAAAATTTTTTCTTCAATGGTTCCTTTTGCAATTAACTTAATTACTTGTACTGTACTTTGTTGGCCAATCCGGTGGGCACGATCAGTTGCTTGATTTTCAATCGAAGGATTTCACCAAGGATCAAAATGAATAACAACATCAGCAGCTGTTAAATTCAAACCAACCCCGCCTGCTCTTAAAGAAATTAGAAAAACATTAATTGTCTTATCTTCATTAAATTTTTGTGTCATCATTACCCGACTTTCTGATCGTGTTTTGCCATCTAAATACAAGTATTTTAAATTTAATTCTTGCGCAAGAATTTCAATTCGTTTTAAAACAGTTGTGAATTGTGAAAAAATTAAGATTTTATGTCCACTACCGGTTAAGTCAGAAAAAATGTCTCGTAAAGCATCTAATTTACCACTTTCATTATGATATTTTTCATCTAAAATACTAGGGTCACAACAAATTTGTCTTAATTTAGTTAACGTTGCAAAAATTTTCAAGCGATTTTGTTGATAGTGTCCAGCTTTTAAAATTTTATTAATTTCATCACGTGCTGCTGTTGCAAAAGCAGCATAAATTTTCTTTTGACGATCAGTCATTTCCACTAAAATTTTGTGTTCAATTTTTGGTGGTAATTCACTCATCACATCTTTCTTTAAACGACGTAAAATAAACGGTGCAATTTTTTGCAATAGTTCTTTTTTAACTATTTCATTTTGTTCACGTATAATTGGGATTTCATATCGTTTTTGAAAATAATGATGATGAAACAAAAATCCTGGCAAAATAAAATTAAAAATTGATCATAATTCTGTTAAATTATTTTCAATTGGCGTTCCTGTTAATACAAAACGAATTGCTATATTTAAACTTCCAACAGTTTTAGCATTAATTGACTGGGGATTTTTAATATGTTGTGCTTCATCTAAAAAGCAATATTGAAATTGAAATTGTTGATAATAGCCAATATCACGACGAAGTAATGGATAAGAAGTAATAATAACTTGTACTTCGTTAATTTTTGCAAATAATAGTTCTCTTGTTTTTCGTTCTCCTGCAATCACTAATGTTTTTAAAACAGGAGCAAACTGATTAATTTCATTCTTTCAATTATAAATTAACGAAGCAGGAACTACAATTAAGACTGGGGTCATTTTTGGATTCAACTCATATTCTTTTAAAATAAAACTAATTGTTTGTAATGTTTTTCCTAATCCCATTTCATCAGCTAAAATCCCACCAAATCCTAATGAAGCAAGTGTCTTTAATCAAAAATAACCTTTCTTTTGAAAATCACACATTACTGTCTCTAGTGAGACAGGGACACTAAACTTATTTTCTTTTAAATGTTTAATTTTAGTAATTAGATGATTAAAATCAAAATTAAAAGAGCAATTAAATTCTGTCCATAAATCCAAATTGTTATAAACTGTTAACGCATGATATTTTGGTAATTGTAATTTCCCTGTTACAAATTGTTCTTCTCGAAAATCAAATTGATTAATTAAGGTTGCAAATTTCTGTAATGTTTGTTCTTGTAAATTAATAATTCCCCCATTTGTTAATTGATGATATTTATTACCATTATTAATAGCCACTAAAATTTCACTTAAATTATGATAATCAATCTCGGCAACTTGAAACTCAAATTCCAATCAATTATTTTTTTGATTAATATTAATACTTGAACGATTGACATTAAAGTCAACTAACCGAACATTTTTAAAATTATCAGTATAAAAAATTTGCGAAAGTGTTTCTAGCGTTGTGATATGTTCAGATAATAATTTAATAACATAATTTAAATCATTTAAAACTAAATAATTATATTTTTAACAAAACCAATTTGCTTTAAAAAAGTTAAATATTGTTGCTCTTGATAAATATTCCGTAACACAATTTTACTATCATCATTAACCTTATTTAGCAAATCAATTGTAATTGTTCCATACCGAAAAATTGGTCGTAAAATAATTTCCTTACCCTTAAAATCAAAATAACTTTCAATAATTAATGGTGTTTTTTCTAATGCTTTTAAAATTACTTTATCAACATTTACAATATTACTAGGATAATCCAATAACGCAACAATTGCTTTAATAACATCATTAGTTTGATGAGCAGTAAAAGTAATTTGGTTTTGACTAGTCATTGCCATTGTTTGGTAAATTGGCCCTAACAAAAAGGTATCTTTTTGTCCCAATAAAAAAATTTGTTCATGATCAAATAAACTTCCTTGATTTGGTGTTAAAACTACTGGTGTTATTTTATTATTAACAATTTGAATTAAATTATCATTTTGCTGAACTTTTAAACTCGGTTGGTACTGATCAGAACTGATCTTAATATTTGGATATTCCTGATCATTAACAATTAATTTAATTGTTTCATCTTGTAAAGCTATTAAAAATTGCTCTGTTTGATAAGCTGAAAACCCAAAACTTTTTGTAATTGAAACTCCATAAAAATCCATTTTTTGGGTTTGCAAAAAACTAGAAACATTAATAAATTCTCGTTGTAAAAACCGAATCACTTTTTCCGCAAATAGTGAAAAAACCACTTTTGCCGGATATAAAACAAATTTTTGGGAAATCTCATAACCTTTTAAATAATCTGGATCAAGTGGATTTTTTGCTAAAAACCTTAAAAAATGATAAATATTTTTAATTTCAAAAAACTGGTCATGTTCATAACCTAATTTTATTTGTACAACAGCAGGTTTTTGAAATGTTGAGTCAATAATCAAACTACATTGACAATCAACAACATTTTCTTTTGTTTCATAATTTTGTTTATTCTTATTAACAAAGGTTGTTAATAAGTGATCAGTTGCGGTAAACAATGCTCGTCACTGTTGAATATTTTCTTTAGATTCATAAAAGGCAAACAGCAAAGTTGCAACAATATGCTGACAAATTTGATGTTGAAAATTATAGTCAATACAATTGCAACTTTGACGAGTTAAAAATGTCATTTCAGCAACAATGGCAAAAACAACATTTACTTCATAATAATCACTATTATTTTTTGCAATAACTTGGCAATTAATAATTAATTCTTTTTCGTTATTTGAAGTTTGCTGCTCATCTATTTTTAATAATGTTATCTTCTTTGTTTGATACAATTGTTCAGCATTATTAAATGTTACTAATCTCGTTAGATTTCGAATAAAATCAAGATTAAAACTTTCCATTTTTATAAGCTCCTTTAATAAAAATAATACTATTCTTTAATTATAATACACTTTTAGAAAACTAAAAAGAGTCAATTACTATATTTTTAGCAATTTATTATAGAAAATGATGACTATAACATAAAAATGTAATTAAATTATTTTAATTACATTTGTTTAAAAACTGG
Organism: Spiroplasma sp. SV19; assembly: GCF_030060925.1. NCBI lineage: Bacteria > Bacillati > Mycoplasmatota > Mollicutes > Entomoplasmatales > Spiroplasmataceae > Spiroplasma > Spiroplasma sp. SV19. The sequence continues at coordinate 163,928 of NZ_CP045455.1, read as the reverse complement.
TTTTAACCTTTTTGAACAAAAAATTTAGCTGTAAGATAGTTTTCTGTTAACATTGTCTCATAATGTCCAAACCCAATAAAACAATATAATTTTAAACCTAAATTAGATCACTTTGTATTAATTTTGTTTTGTAAAAATAAATACTTAGCAATATCATTATTTTGGATATCTTTTACTAACTTATTAGCCAAAGTCATTGTCTCAGGAATTGACCAATAAAAAACTTGTTCATCTGGCAGATATTTTGTTAATTTACCATAACCAGTTCCATCCTCATCTGCTAAAATAACTTGTTTAACTTTATCAAATGTTAAATAACCCGCTTGAAACGCAATAATTCGTAATTCACCACGTGTTAATAAAAAATTTGTGCGGCCAATAACAGATAAAACTTGTTTAACGGTATAAGTAATCCCTTTTAACAAGGGATTTGTTTGTTCAGAATGCATTTTTAAAGTCTCATGTTCTAATTTATATTGTAAAATAATTAATAATTCTTCCACAATAAGTTGATGATGATTAATAAAATATGTTACTAAATCGGGAATTGTTTGATAATCTGGAAATAACTCAGTAAAAACAGTCATACTAGTTACTTCATATAACAATGATGTTATTAATAAATTATCATAATCTAAATTAATTTCTTTATTAGAAAGTTTTTGCTTTAAGCGTAAAATAAAATAATTAATAAGGTTATAACTATCTAAAAATAAAAATTGCTTTAACAAGTTTTTATTCCGATTAGTATTATTTTCATCAATTTGATAACGTTCAATATTACGTCCAATTTTAACATAAAAATCATTAACATAATTATAAAATTGATATAGTGATAAATCATAATCATGTAGCAAATGCGCTAAACCTTCATTTTCGTATTTCTGATAATATTCACGAATATGGCTTTTAATTCTGGCACGGTTATCATATCATTTTCGTAAATTATTTAAAATAACTTTTTCTGATCGTTTTTCTAATGTAATCGTACAATTATAAGGTAAACCTTCATTTGCTAATATCCCTTTTATTGACGTTAATTTTGGGTCATACAAATTCTTAATCCCAATTGTAATATCATATTTACTATCAATATTACTAATCAAATCATAAACTTCTAACCGATTTTTTAATTCTGTTTTTCGTAATCCGCGCCCAAGTTGTTGTAAAAAAATTGTTTTTGAATTTGTAGGGCGTAATAAAATAATTGTATTAATTTCTGGAACATCAATTCCTTCATTAAACATGTTAACAACGCATAAATAATTAATTCGGCCAATTTTAAATTCATGTAAAATCCGCGTTCGTTGTTCACGATTTTCAGAAGTTAAATAATCTGCACGAAGATGATTTGCTTGCAAAAAAGTTGCGATGATTTTAGCATGCTCTGTTGTTACACAAAAAATTAATGCTGTTGGTCTTGCATATAAACCCAAATACTTTTCAATCATTTTTAATAACAAATTATTGCGAGCTTTTGTATTTAATTTTTTGAAAAGTTCACTATCTGCATTTAAATCAACCCCTGTTAAATCAACAGTATTATCATCAATACAATAATAATCAAAAGGACATAATAAGCGTTGATTAATGGCATCTCATAGTCTTAATTCTGCCGCATATTCATCTGCAAAATATTTTTTAATTGATTTACCATCTTCACGTTCTGGTGTTGCGGTTAAGCCAAGAACTTGTTGTGGTTGAAAATAATTAAAAACTTGGTCAAAAGTAGCAGCAGCAATATGATGTGCCTCATCAAAAATAATCACATCAAAATGGTTGCGTTTAAACTGACTCAATTTATTCGCCATTGTTTGAATTGTTGCAAATAAATGTACATTGTTTGCACTAGTTTTTCCCTCATACATTACTTCTCCAAAGTTTTTGTCCATTAAAACTCCTCGAAAAGTTTGCAAGGCTTGATCTAAAATTTCTTTTTGGTGAGCTAAAAAAAGCATTTTTAGCGGCTGACCAGCCCTTCTCTGCAATTGATAAAAATAATCAAAAGCAGCAACCACTGTTTTACCAGTTCCAGTCGCCATAATTACTAAATGAGCATTTTTACCTAACTGACGCCGATATTGTAATTTTGCCACAATGTCTTTTTGAAAATCATATAAATATTTTCGAATTGTTAAAAATTCAGTTGGTGTATTATTAAACATTGTTGCAATACGAGTTGATTGATTTTGACTAATCCGTTCTAATAAATGATTTCGTGCAACTTCATCATTAAAATCAACTAAAACTTCATTTCATAACTGTTCAAATTCAGTAATAATTTCTGTAACTAAACTATGATTATTATTTGTTGTTAATTTAATATTTCATTCACGTCCCGTTACCATACCCTTATAAGTTAAATTAGAAGAGCCAATAATTGCTGTTGAGATTCCATGAAAACGTTTAAAAATTGAAGCTTTAATATGAATCCGTTCACTTCGTTTTTCTAAATTATCTTCAACTTTAATTTGAATATTGTCATAGGTTGCTATTAACCGTGCTAATTCTAATAAATTATTATATTCGGCTAAATCATCAAAAGTAGTCGTAATAATCCGAATAGGAATTTTATTCAGACAACAATACTTAATTGATCCTTCAATTTTATTAATAATTGCTTTTGAAATAAAAGGAAAGACAAAACAAACTTCATCAGCAGTTTGCATTTCTTGGTTTAATTCAACTAATAGTTTTTGCTGATTTTGATTTGTAAATAATTTTTCTTGCACTTATTATCATCTCACTTCTGTTTTATCATTAATAAAATTATTATTATAAATTTTTATACTACCATAATCTCAAATTGATTTAATCACACAAGACATTCTTTTAACCAAATAATATCCATTTCAATTTTAGCAATAATATCATCAGTTACACTATTAAAATTTCCTGAAAAATCAACTTGTGTTAACATCATACCTTTGTCATTTCAATTCTTAACTAAATAAGCTTGAAACAAAAATGTTCAAACATTTTGAGTTACATCAATAGCTGGAATTGTTGGTGTTTTAGAGGCCAAAACAAGCAAATTTTTACGAACTTTAGGTGTTAAGATGTTTTTAATTGCCCGATCATGATGGCCACCAACTAAAAAGGTTCCTTCAAATAAATTATCATCAAAATTAACATAGGCTAACGGATTAAAAAACTTGGTTGAAACACCACGTGGTTGAATCGTGAACTCACCAGTTATTTTAGTATCTAGTTACACAGTAAAAACTGGTAAGCGATAAAATTCTTCTTTATCAATTTTACCATTAACTTTATTAATAACATGATGGGTAATGGTTCCAAACGAAATTGTTCCTAATGGATGTGATAAATTAAAAACAGTATCAATTTTTGTATTAGTATTAAGATTAATTAATTCACTTAGTGCAGGTTGAAAATCTTGACTAATATTTTTTAAAATTAATTGTGAACTAAAATATTGGGCTAAACCTAAATTATAAATTTCAACTAAATTAATTTTTTCCATAATTCTATCATATAGTTTTAATAGACGAGTTCATTTAATCATATAATAAACAACAACAACAATTAAACCAAACCCAATTAATAACATTAAAAGTGGTAAAAAAATTAAGTAAATAGCAATACTTTTGACAATAAATAAAATACTAATAAAAATTCCCATTAAGGTTAAAAATGGTCCTAAAAATAACATTCACCGAATTACTAATTGATGACGTTTTGTTGGTGGTTGAAATGAAATATTATCTCGATAATATTCTTGTAACTGTCTATTAATAATTTCCTTACTTATTATTTTTCAATTCATACTTTTATTTTCTTGCTTCATATTAACTTCCTCTTCTATTTTAATAATTGTTAATATTACAGTGATATTTCTTTTAAAGTAATTTTAAAAGTAAATTGGTTAGTAATTAATTTACTAGTTTTACTTGCAGCAATAGTAAAAGTGATAACTGTTTGTGGTTCTTGTTTTTTATCAACTGGTTGATCATTGCTAATAATAAAATCATTATCAGTGACAGTAATCAAAAGTGTGTTATTAATCGCAGTTTTTACTGCTGTAATAATTTCTTTATTTTGATTTAGTTTCTCATAAGAAACATCCGGGTCAGCAACAATGGTCATAGTTGTTCCATCAACCATTACTGGTAATAAACTTAATTTTGCTAACACAACGGTAAAGTTAAATGTTCCTTTAATTAAACTACTGTTTTCAGTTGCTATAACAGTAAATATTACTGTCTGACTTGGTGCTTGTTTTTCATAAGTTTTTTGATCATTTGTTACGATAAAATCTTTGGTTGTAATGTTAATTTGCAACTTATTATTAATTGTTCCAATAATTGCATCAGAAATCTCTTTGTTGTTATTTAATTGACCATAAGTAAATTTAGGATTTGGATCCACTGGCAAATTATTAATTGTAACTTCTGAAATATCTTTTCGTGCTGATAAAGTATTAGTAAAAGTAAATGAGCCTTCAATTAAACTACTATTTTGTGTTGCTGTGACAGTAAAAGTCACAACTGTTCCTGGTACTTGTTTTTCACTCGGATTTTGATCATGGTCATTAGTAATAATAAAATCACTATCCGAAGCTGTAATTGATAAACGATGATTAATTGCATCACGAACTGTTTCTATAACATTAGCATTAGTGTTTAACTTTTGATAACTATCATTTTCGCGAGCTGGAGTTTTTAAATCCGGCACAAAAACTGTCTTAATATTTTGTTTATTAACATCAGTAACTTTAATTTCTACATTATATGTATTTCCTAATGTAAATCCTTCTTGCACTAAATTTTGTTGATCCAACATAATTGTTGGATCAGATGGTGCTAAAGTGATAATAATATGAACAATATCATCACGTTTAACAGTTGTTGTTTGATCAACAGTAATATCCTTACCTTGATAGAAAATCTGATATGTTGCAATTTTTCTTGCCGTAGGGTCTTGCGTTAAACGATAACGAATTTGCATAAAAGTGTGTAAATTAGTTAAAATTTGCGCACCTGTTTGATTTGTATTAATTTGAAATGTTTGTAAAATATTTTTTTCTTGTTTTTGGGGTGGATTACAAGCAATTAAACTAAAACTAGAAGTTACTGTAATTCCTAAACTAGCTAAAATTAATAATATTTTTTTCATCACCCAACTTAGCTCCTTTATTTCTTATAATTTTCTTTTTCTATAATTAATTATAAACAAAAAAAAGAATTTAAAAAGTTTTCCAAGAAAAATTAATGAGAAACTGAATATATTTAAAACCATTTATTTTTTTAGCATAAAAAATGGTTTGAAAGAATAATTAACTATTCTTTCAAACCTAAACTTTCAATATCTTTTTGTTAAATATTTATCATTGTATAAAAATATAAGCACAAGATACTTTTTTATATCTAATTCATCTTGTCTGATAATCATAAATCAAAATTTACATTACCATTTGTTTCATAAACAATTTTATCATTATTTTTTTGGTGTAACTTTAAATTTAACATTCATAAAACTAATTTTTAAATCAGTTGCACCTAAAATTTGAGTTAAATCAGGAGGACCAACCTTCACCTTAACTGGGTTGCCTTCATCATCTGTAACTGGCTTACCATTTTTATCTGTCTTGTCAACTTCTTTTAAAAGCACTTTAAAATTTTCTCACTGATTATTTTTATTTTTAAATTGCAATTTAACGGTTCCAGCACTCATTGTGATATTATTGTTCTCTATTTCAGTACTACTTAAACCTAAGTTTTGTAAAATAAATGAACCACCAAAACTCATAATACTTGGTCCTAAATAAACATTAATATTTGGAATCAGACCCTGCACAAAACTACTCATTCCCAACCATGTTTTTGGTTGTAAAATACTTTCTCCAACAGCATCAATTCCTTGCCCATTGTTTTTGCTAAAAATATCTAACATGCTTGCAATTAACAAGGTTGGATTTAATTCTAATTTAAGAATTAGTTTATGACCTTTGTCACCAATTAAATCTTGGTCAAAAACCTCATCAAGCGGAATTAGATATTTTCCAACAATTTTGAAAACAAAGCGACTATCATCTGTAGTTGGTTTTCCTTTATAACCCGCTAACAAGTGAAAAATCAAACTATCAAAATTAGTTGCGGTAGTTTTATAAAATCATCCATCGTCGCCAAATTCAGTTCTAATATTTTCTTTTACATTTGAATTAACGGGTGACAATAAATACTGAATCAATGGTAAAACAGTATTATGCGTTGTTTCAATCTTTTGTTGACCTTCTTTAAGATATCATTGCAATAACGCAATAAGATCAGGAGCAATGTTGTGTAATAAATCACTAACAGTTCCTTCTTTTTCTTGCATCTTACCATTGTATCCTTTAAGATTAATTCCATCCGTTAATTTAAAATCAAGCGGTATTTTTATTGCTAAAAAATCACCCCCAACAATAGGTTCCAAAGGTTCACTAATCTTTTGTAATACCTGATCAAACTTAGTAACAAAATCTGGACTATCTATTTGTGTTAAATCAATACTATTAATTAATTCTTTTGGTAAATTAATTATGCTCAAAAAACTATATAAATCAGCAAGGGTAAGGTTTACTCCTGGGATAAGTGGTGGCAACGGAAATTTAATATTTTGTGTTGTATCCCCCACATTGTTAATTTTATTAACTGTGCTTGCTAAAAATAGCAATTCATTTGATGATCATTTAATTTTGACACTAAATAGTTCACTATCTTTTTTTAACAAACTAACAACGGCACTTCCACTATTAACAACTAATTCGCCTTGTACTGTTGTTGATATTAATTGTTGTTTAAAGTCCTTTAATGTTTGTGCTTGTAAAGCATTACCATCAGTAATCTTTGGTTGCACAAATGTTGCGTCATTTTTAACGACTAATTTATAACTTCCCATTGTCATTCGACTAGCTAATTCTGATGCTAATTTATCATTTGTTATTTGTGATGAAGAAGCAAAAAATGGTGTATCAGTATATTGTTCTAATTGTTTTTTAATATCATCAACTGATCCTTTTTCACCGGTAGGCGGATGATTACAAGCAACCACCGAAACGGCACTTGTTCCCACTAATGATACTGCTCCTAAAAGAGCCAATATTTTCTTCATAATTCTCCTCCTATTTATTAAATTTTCTATTTCATTAATCTAATTAACATATTTTAATTTTATTTTTCAAAATTTATTATGATAACTTGTTATCATAACTATTAATAAAATTTAATAAATGTAATACATTTTAAATTACTTTTCATTAAAATTTTATAGTTAAAAACATGACTTGTTATTAAAAAACAACAAACACCCTGTCTACCTCAATTAAGTTGAAAATCTTTTTTTAGTCAAAAGAAGTTAATATCTAAATTATTAACAACCAAGCCAAGAATTCTTAACAGTTAATTTTAAATCACTTATGTTCCCTTGAGGTATCTTTATTTTACTCCTTTTTTTAACAAATTATTTGCAAAATTAAAATTATTTTGCAAATAATTTTAGTCTCGAATCACTAACTCATGATGTAATTCCATTACTTTTTCTGGTCCCAACACTCGATCAGCAATTGCCAATGCAAAATTCATTGTTGACCCCACCGAAGCACCTGTAATAACATGACCATCGGTAATCGCTGCCATTTCATCATTGTAAATTGCTTTTTCCATTCCTTTAGTACATCCAGGATAACTTGTTGCTTCTTTATTGTCTAAAATTCCTAAATGCCCTAAAATTTGTGGTGCAGCACATACTGCTGCAATTGTTTTTTGATCACTATTTGCTTTTAATAATCAATCTTTTAACATTTCACTATTTGCTAAATTGTCGACTCCAATACGACCACCCGGTAAAACAAAACCATCATAATCTTCATATTTAACATCTTCAATTAATTTATCAGCTGTTATAACTACATTATGAGCCGAAACAACTTCTAATTTTTTCATAATACTAACTAATTCCAAATTAATGCCACCACGACGTAATACATCAGTCGTAATAATTGCTTCACCTTCTTCAAAACCAGTTGCTAAAAATAATGCAAATTTCATAATAACACCTCTTTCTCTTGGTAATTATAATATAATTTTATATAATTGTTAAGAAAAAAAGAAAAGGGTGTTACTATGGGAATTTTTTCAAATTTAATTTATAAATTTCATCGAACAAAACATAAACGAAATAAAAAATACTACTTATTAAAAGATCGCAAAACATTAACAGTAAATAGTAATCCGCAAGATGTTAACATCCATGTGATTAAGTCTTGACGAGAAAAATTTACTAGTTTAATTCAACCAAAAGATATTACTATGAAAGATGGTTATTTATTACGAAAAGTTCATGGTTTTAATAGTTTTGGGATTTTTTATCAACTTGATATTATTTTTTGCAATAAAAACTTTGAAGTTATTTCAACAATTCAGAATTTTGGTTCCCAAAAAATGAGTCATTATTTTTCTGAATGTTATTTTGTCTATTGTTTAGCACCAGGAATGATTAAATTCTTAAATATTAAAACAAACGATATTTTACGAATTATTTAATTTATCAATAATATTATTAAAACTAAGTTATAATATATCTATTGATATGGTTAAGGAGGAAAAACTTATGGCAAAATTAAAATATGCAACAATCAAGATTAACGTTACTTTTCAAAAAGTGATGATTTGAATTTCTGGGTTGTGATTGTTTATCTTAGCAATTCTGAACTCATTTCCAAATGTTAGAGTTGACACAAGACTATTTGTTCACAACAACACTGGTGATAATGGTGCCATTATCTTAATTACAGCTTTCTTGTTTATTTGTGTCGCAACTTTTGTTCGTCATAAAATTGGCAAATTAATTGCTGGAATTGTTTTTATCATTATTGCAATTGTTGGAATGATTGGTGCTATTATTACTTCAACAAAAGAAATTTCAACTTGAGTAATTGTTGTTGCCGAATTAGTTGCTGTAATTGGGGCTTTAATTTGATTATTAGAAGGAATCGGAGCAATTCGGGTTAATAAGACAAATGCCACACCAAGTGCACCAACCCCAACTAAATAAATGGTAAGTAATAAACAATAAAAAAGTTTAACCAAATCTGGTTAAACTTTTTTTATATTAGATTAAACCATTTCCTCTTCTTGGTCCTCTTCTGCTTCCATTATTGTGGCATAAACTTTTCCGAGTGCTTGATTTTTATTATGGCGGTCTTCTCTTTTACTTTTAATTTTTCGTAACTGTTCTTCAATTTTATGTAAAGCTTGGTCAACTGCTTTATAAAAATCACTATTATGAACTTCTGCTTTTAAGAAATTGTTTTTACCTCTAATATCAATTGAAATATTAATTACAACATTGTTTTCTTTGGTAAACTCAATATCAACATGGACAAGATCATTTTCATTAACTTGTTGATATTTTAATAATTTATTAAAAGTATCCACTAAATGCTGATGCATTGCATCAGTAATAATAATGTTTTTGCTACGAATTTTGTATTCCATTATATTCGCCTCGTTTCTATATTTTTATTATAACAAAACCACGAATAATTCACAGATTAAAACTAAAAAACAAATAAAAATTAATTAAAAATTTTAACCCTCATCATCTAATAAGAAAAAATCAATATATTCATTTATTATTTCTTCTAACGTTATTTTCTCAACTAAAACCTTACTAGCATTAATCTGTGCAAGGTTTTCATTATATTGTTTGACCAAGCCAACCAAAGGAGCATTAACTTCTTTTAACAGTTCTTGTAACTCCAACATTTCTTTTGTTGAATAACGTTGTGGATCCTTAATTTTTACATATAAATTCTTAGCATTTACTTCTGCTGGATTAACAACATTCACAAATTTTTCTTTCGGATTATATTGACGAGCAATTGTATCAATGCGAAATTCAAAACGAGTTAAAATTCCTTCCACATATTTTTCTAATAAAGCATGTTGAATTAAATTTTCAAATTCACTGCGACTTTTAATCTTACTATGATTATGTTTTGATTTTACTAATAAATGTTGCACTGACTGCTTTTTTTGGCTTGCAAGATCATATAAATTAACTACTTCTTGATCAAGTTTAGTTTTTAATTTCTTTAAAATATCTAAATTTTCAAGTGTAAACTTTAACAAAAAATCGGTATTATCTACAATTAATTTATCATCCATCTTATCCTCTCCTTAAAATTTTTTGCCTTTTTCCTATTTTAAATTATACTTTAAAAACGCTCATAAAACAAGGAAAAAGAGCACTGCCCTCTCTTTTTAAATTCTTACATTGGCATTATAATCACTTATTTTGTTATATTAATTATAAAATTTACTTTTTAAATTCATTAATTAAAGAACTAAAAGCAACTGGAGGTGCTTTTGCTAATTGTCGTTTATGCTCAGAAACCTGATGTAAATGTTCAATCCGTTGTGCCACCGCTACTGGTACTTGTTTTCCTTGTAAATAAAAATCTAACTGTTGATAACTAACACCGAGCTCTTGTTCATCAGTTTGAGCTGTTCATAATCCTGCAGTTGGTGGACGCATAATAATTTCAGATGGAACTCCTAGTAAATGGGCTGCTTGTTGAACTTCTCCTTTCACCAAATGAATAAGTGGTACTAAATCAACACCCCCATCGCCATATTTCGTAAAATAACCAACATGTCATTCATCAGCATTATCAGTTCCTAATACTAAATAGTTATGGCTTTGTGCTAAAGCATATAAGGTTGTCATTCGTAACCGTGGTTTAATATTAGCTAATGCTAATTGATGCTGTGGTAACGCTAAAGTTGCCACTAACTGATCATATGTTAATGATAAATCAACAATTTGATGTTTTAATTGATGAGTATTAATTAATAAATTAGCACATTCTTGATCAAATTGATCAGAATAACAAGGCATAACAACTGTTAAGTGCTGCTCAGGAAAAGCCTTTTGGGCTAATAATCCCACAACAGCAGAATCAATTCCACCCGATAAACCAACAACAACTCCATTACAATGTGCTTTTGTTACTTCTTCTTTAATTCAAGTAGTTAAATATGTTAAATATTGTTTTAAATCGTTCATTATTATCCATCCCATTCTAATTCGTAATCAAAAATGCGAACAACATCACCTTGTTGTGCTCCTTTTGCTCGTAACATTTCAAAAACTTTTAAGTCTTGTAATTTTTTATTAAATAATAATAAATTATCATATGTTGTAATTGGTGTTTTCTGATATGCTTGATAAACTGCTTTTCCTGTAACTTTTCAAACACCATTGCCAAGATTATTAACAACCACTTCTGGTTCACTTGGTGCACTATAAGTATATACCTTATAATCATCTTGCTCTGTTGTTTGCTCATCTAATTGTCATAAAGCCTTGTTTTCGTTAATAGTTGCTAATGTGACACCAATCTGATTTACCAATAATGTTAAATTTTCGTTTTTTAACCCACTAACGGCAATAATCTCAGCCGTCGGCATTTGCTCTTTGAACTTTACTAAATTTGCTGATGAAGATTCTAAGTCCATTTTATTTGCCACAATAATTTCTTTTCGTAATTCTAATTTATAATTATAATCTTTTAATTCGGTTTTAATATTTAAATAATTTTGATAAACATCTTCGGTACCATAATTCCCTGACATATCTAAGACATAGACAATTAATTTACATCGTTCAATGTGTCGTAAAAAATCATGTCCTAAACCTTTCCCAGCAGCAGCTCCCGCAATTAAACCCGGTAAGTCTGCAACAACAAAACTGTAATTATTTTGGTCACGAACCACTCCTAATTGGGGTGTTAACGTAGTAAATGGATAATCAGCAATTTGTGGTTTGGCTTTAGAAATTTTCGCTAATAATGTTGATTTTCCAGCATTTGGTAAACCAACAAGACCAACATCAGCTAAAACCTTTAATTCACAACGAATTTCTAATGTTTCACCTAAATCACCAGCTTCGAAAATGGTTGGTGCCTTATTTTTTGCATTTGCAAAACGAGCATTACCACGACCACCTTGCCCCCCTTTCGCAAGAACAATTTCTTGATGATGAGCAATAATATCACCAATAACTTCGTTTGTTTCATTATTATAAATTAATGTTCCTAACGGTACTTTGATATATTTATTCACTGCATTCTTCCCATGCATATTTTTAATTGTTCCGTTTTCACCATCAGGAGCTTTAATTTCGCGCTGATATTTTAAATCTAATAAAGTATTCATTCCTTCTTCACCAACAAAGATAATACTGCCACCATTACCGCCATCGCCACCTGATGGTCCTCCTTTTGGAACATATAATTCACGATGAAAAGCAACCGCTCCATCGCCACCTTTACCTGCAAATAATTTAATTGTTGCAACATCAATAAATTTCATCGTTTATCCTTTTCTACATCCATTATTATCATTATACTAAAAGAAAACGAACAATCTGTTCGTTTTTTTGTTATTTTTGTTTTTTATGTTCAGCTTGTGCTAAAACAGATCCTGCCATTGATTTTTCAATTTGTGAGGCTGCTGGATCACGTAATACTTGAGAAGCAATAGCAGCTTCTTTCTCACCAGTATGTTTCTTAGTACGAAATTGTGCTAAGGCACTCCCTGCTAATTCTTTTGCTATTTTTGATGAGGCCGGATCACGTAATACTTGTGAAGCAACACTAGCTTCTTTTTTACTAGTTTTTTTATCTCCCATAATATTTTTTCCCTCCTTTGTACCCCCAATAATATAATTATATCATTTTATTAAGAATTAACAAAGGCTAAGAGAGAATTAACTTTAAACGCATATCACCACGTTCACCGCCAGCATAACCAGCATGGCCAACACGATGAATTGTTACTTTTTGTTTTGGTTTTGATAAACTTGGTAAATAAACAACAATGGTTTTTGACTCTTCATAGCGCCCAAACCCACCACAAGTTGTACAAAAACATTCAAAACCATTTTCAACATAATAGCCTGTTCCCTGACAACTTTTACAATTTTCTTCAACTAATAAAGTAACATTTGCTTTCCCGACATTAATAACATCAGCTGCTTTTAAAACAACCTTCCCAACTAACAATGGTCCCTTTTTTGGTTTTTTAAAACGCTTTTTTAATCAAGTTTTATTATTGAAATCAAAGAAATAGTCATATTTTACCTTATCAAAACTCGGCACAAAGAAACTTTCATCATATTCTTGCTTTGTTTTAGGATTTGACAAAATTTCATACGCTTCAATAATTTCACGGAACTTGTTTTCAGCATTTTTCTCTTTTGAAATATCTGGATGATATTTTTTAGCTAGACGACGAAAATTTTCTTTTACTTCTTCAATCTCTGCATTTGATGATATTTCTAATATTTTATAGTAATTCTTATTCATTATTGTCCCCTTATAAAAATAACTTATACAAATAAAATTATTACTATGATCATAACTAGTTAAAACTTAAATAGTTTTTAAGTTTTTACAATTTATATTATATAATAATTTAATAGTTTTTTCCAGAAAAAATAAAATTAATGAATAAAATAAAAAATACAGAACCCAATAACACCTGAACCTAAAATTACTCATAATGGATTAACTTTTTTATACTTTAAAAAGATAAAAACAGCCAGACTAAAATCAACAATAAAGTAAACACTTACCTTAACAATTTCAACCCAATTGCCCGTAATAAAATGATAAGGTCCCGCTTTTGCTGTCCCACCATATAAATTAAAATTAGCTACCGCAAAAACTAAATCAATAATCAAATAAAATAGAATAGCAATAACAACAGGTTTTAATAATTTTGAAAGATAGCGAAATTGTTTGCTTTCCATCGCAACATGTTTATCAACGCCAACCATAATTATTGTTGCTGGTAAAGTAATAACAACATAAGAAATAATCATTACTAATAATGATAACCCAATGTTTTGCTTTGAAACTAAAATTGATAAATAGGCTGTTAAATGGGTTGACACTGGGCCTGGAGTTACTGATGAAAAGATTAATCCTCAATTTCAATCTTGAACAGTAACTAGTTCATTTGCAATTGTTGGTGTCAAAATTAAAGTAAACAACGAATTAAAAATAACATAGAAAACTTGTCCACCACCAAAAGTAGTAATACCAACTAAAAAACAAACAATAATATAAAGAATAATATTTAATACCATTATTTTCGTCCTCTTTTTTGCTTATTTTTCCAACTGTAAATAATTAAACTAATAACTAGCATCACAAGAACAACAATGGCAGGAATATTGTAAGGGGACGGTACCGCAACTAAAAAAATAATTCAAAAAATCATAATTGGTAAAGAAACAAATAATGTAATTTCCTTCATTGAAGAACGAAACATTTTAATAATTAGGACAAAAATTAAAGCTAAAATAACTGGCATAATTGCCAATGAAATATATGCTAAATATAATTCAGGAATAGCATTTTGCAAAACAACAGTCAAAACACCAACTAATAACATTAATGGAAAATTAGCACACAAAGAAGCTGCTAATGCTCCTCGTCAACCATAAAGTTGATAACCAATAACAGCAGGAACTTGAATTGTGGCTGGACCTGGTAATGCATTTGATAAAATAACAATTTTATCAAAATATTCTGCACTAATTCACCCTTTCTTTTCAACAATTTCAGAAAAAATAATCGGCAACATCGCATTGCCACCACCAAAACCAATAAAAGCAATCTTAATAAACATTAAAACAATTGTTCAAAATAAATGTGGTTGTAAAATATTTAACTTTTGATAGTTAACTTTATTATTTGCTTGTAATGTTTTAACTTGTGTTTTAACTTCGCTTTTATTAGTCTTGGTAATACTCTTTCTTAAGTTTGTTATTGTCGTAAGATTTAAGTTAATTATTGTTTTTGTTTCTAAAATTTGTTCGTTAAAAAAATGATTCGCATTTAAATAATAACCACGGAGCTCTTCTTGATACTCTTTTTTAAGGTTCTTGCTTTTTTTTCGTCATCCTAGTTCTTTTGTTGTTGTTATTTCTTGTTTTGTTATAATATAACAATCTTTTCGCATTTGTTTATTAGTTTTTATTTGATGACGTTTTGTTTGAACTATCTCAGCAAATAATTGCAAATCTGATGGAATTTTCATATGGGGCCTCCTATTTTAAATAAGTACTATTTTGTAAATCAAGGATAATTTGGTGACAAACATCTTCAAATTGAGCATAGTGAAATGGATATCAATGAACATTTTTTAATTGATGTTTAAACCATGTCATTTGTTTTTTTGCATAAATTTTATTAGCCTGAACCATTGCTGCTAAGGTTGCTTCATATGATACTTCTCCTTTTAAATATTGAATAATCTCTGGACAACCAATAATTTTCATGCTTTGCTTTGTCACATCATAATTACAATATTCATATGCAGTTTTAACTTCGGCAAACAACCCTCGCTCTGTTAAACTTTGAACACGTTCAATAATACGTTGATAAAGTTCTGCTTTATCTGGGAATAACCCAATAATATATGGTTCAACATACCACTTATTGTGGGCTTGATCGTTAATTGACTTTAAAGTACCATTTTGAAAATAATATTCTAATGCTCGCCAAACTCGCTTACGATTATTGGGATGAATTTTAGCACTTTCAAGAGGATCAATTGCGGCTAATTTTTCTCATAAAGCTTGATTTGAATCCTGTTCATATTCTTTTGCTTTTGCTAAATCCCGTCCTTGATTAGAAAACTGATAATTTTTTAATAACGCATTAATATATAGCCCACTGCCACCAACAACAATTGGCAATTTGTTTTTTGCTCAAAGTTGATTTAAAATAACTCGTCCCTCTTTTTGATAACTATTAATGGAATAATTATCATTTAAATCAATTATTGATAATAAATGATGAGGTATCCCCGCTTGTTCAGCAAGTGTTATTTTATTTGTTGCAATATTCAACTCATTAAAAATTTGTGTTGCATCAGCATTAACACATTCTCCCCTAAATTGTTGAGCAACTTTAATTGATAAATCTGTTTTACCACTTGCTGTTGGTCCAACAATTAAAATGACTTTTTTTTCACCCAGCAAACCTCCCTAATCTCATTATAAATATAACTAATTTTTACTAAATAATCTACTTTTTCAAATGAAAAAACTAACAACAAGTGTTAGTTTTGATTTACTTTTAAAATAACTCTGAACCGCTTTAAGTGCTTGGGTGTAGAGTTATTGATTTATATAGCGGTTAATAACCCCAAACACACCTTAACGTTATAATAAACGTAGAAAACTGTCCTTACGGACAATTATATTTTATCATATTCTATCCTTTTTAACCAAAACGTCCTGTAATATAATCTTCTGTTTTTGTTTCTTGCGGATGTGAAAATAATAACGCTGTTTTGTTATATTCAATTAATTGCCCCATTCAAAAGAAAGCAGTATAATCAGAAATTCGAGCTGCTTGTTGCAATGAATGCGTTACAATAATTATTGTAAAATCCTTTTTTAAATCAGAAATTAGTTCTTCAATTTTTGCTGTTGCAATTGGATCTAATGCACTAGTTGGTTCATCCATTAACAAGATTTCTGGTTTCAAGGCAATAGCCCGAGCAATACATAACCGTTGTTGCTGTCCCCCTGATAAACTTAATGCTGAATCACATAAATTATCTTTAACTTCATCTCATAACGCTGCTTGTCGTAATGATGATTCAACAGTTTGGTCAAGAATTCTTTTATCAAAAATTCCTAAACTTTTTAAACCAAAAGCAATATTTTCATAAATTGACTTTGGAAAAGGATTTGGCTTTTGAAAAACCATCCCAACTTTAGTTCGTAATGAGATAATATTTTGCCGATATTGATAAATATTTTTATCATTATACATAATTGCGCCACTCATTTTTGTGCCTTCAATTAAATCATTCATTCGATTTATTGCTCGTAATAAAGTTGATTTTCCACATCCTGATGGACCAATTAAAGCAGTAACTTTATTTTTTAAAATATTTAAATTAATATCAAATAACGCTTGTTTTGTTCCAAAATTATAATAAAAATTAAATTTTTCAATTCCTAAAATAACATTTTTTGGCAAAACAGTTGGTGCTTTTAGTAATTCATGTTGGTGTTGATTTATTAAGCGACGAAAAAACCTTTTGAATCACTGTTTAATTTTATTATTCGAAGGTTGTACTGTTTTTTTCATCATAATTTATTCCATTTCCTCTTGTAAATTTTGAATCTTATGTTCTAACGCAGTAATTGATAGTTGATAATCTTCCTGTCTTTTCTGTTGATTAATATTTTTGACTTGTCTTTTTAATTTTGCTAACCTTGTTTGATATGCTATCAATAATTGTCCATTGTAATTTTTTACTTTTGCTGTAATTTTCACAGTTTTATCTGGGTTACGATAAGCTTTTTGAAGTTGTTTTTTCCATGCATTTTTTCGTCCTAACAAAGAACCACAATAGCATTTAACCAAAGTACTAATTATTGTTCATCATTTTGGTTGACGATTATTTTCAAACGATCCAATGATTTTAACAAAAATATTTAATGCCAAGACAAATAAAATAATAATAAAGGACAAATGATGAATCATATGATTTGTTAATTCGGTTAATGAAACTTGCAGTTGATTAGAAACAACTAGTAACAATCCTGGTTCATTAACTAATTGAAACACTTTTACTGTTAACGTTGTGCCAATATCACTAAAACCAGTCGGCATAAAGGGAGAAGATGTTAAAATAATAAGAACTGGAGCCGTTTCTGTAATAATCTTACTAATTGCAAAAATTACACCCGTTACAATTCCTCCTTTGGCATTTGGTAACGCAACTTTACAAACCATTCCGATCTTACTTGTTCCCAACGCTAAAGCAGCATCACGATATTCTTGAGGAACATTCCGAAGGGCATCTTCAACCACACGAATAATAATTGGCAAAGTTAGCATAAAAAACATTAATCCTGCTGATCAGAAATTGTGACCCAATTGTAATCCAACCACGAGAACAACATATCCAAAAATAGCAAAAACAATTGATGGTGTTGCAACTAATGCATCAGTTGAAAACTGAATTAAAGTTACTAAGCGACTATTCTTACGAGCATATTCACTTAAGTAAATTGCGGTAATAATTCCAATTGGAATTGATAAAAATGTTCCTGTGAAAATCAACATAAAGGTAGACATAATTAATGGTGGCAATTCATAATAGCCCACAAAAGCACTTGCATCAAACTGGGATAAATAAGTTACTGCGGCAAACCCATTAGTAATAATATCTAAAATAATTCAGGCAGTAAAACTAAGTGTTACTAAGCAAGTTATTATCATCCAAAAGATACGACAATAATTCATTGTTTTATTATAATAATTAGTTGTTATTTTTTTATCAATTAAAGCAAGAAAACTTTCTTGTGACAATCCTGGCGAATGTTTTGCCCCTCCTACCGTCTTAACTAAGGGTTGCCAATGTTTTCGCTTTCACCCAGGAATTAAATGTTTTCCCCGTTCTTTTTGGCGTTGAATTTTGTAAGTGGCTAAAATAATAATATTTAAAATTGAAACCATTAATAATAAAATTAATCCTAAGGCAAATAAAGCTGAACGATGTAAACTGGCCACATGCTCAGGTAATTCAATTCCAATTTGTGTAGCCAATGTTGCAATTGGACTAAATAAAAAACTTCAAAAGCCTTCGTTCAAATTAGGAATTTGTGCTGCCATTCCTGTTAATAAAATCATTGCTGTCACTTCACCAATAACACGACACATCCCAAAAATTACAGCCCCAATAATTTTTGTTTTAGCTGCTTTTTTAACTACTTTAAAAGCAGTATATGTTCGCGATGCCCCCATTGCTAAAGCAGCAAAACGATATGATTTGGGAACACTTAAAAAAGCATTTGCTGATAATGCAAAAATTGTTGGTAAAGCTAAGAAAGCTAAAATAACCCCTGCTGTTAATAAATTGGTTGGACCACTAGCCCCCATGCGGACAAATAACATTCCAATTGTTTCTCGTCCAAACACCGCAAATAAAACTGGAGGGATTCCTGCTAATAATTCAATAATAAAAATAATAAAAGTTCTCAGTCGAGGTGATAAAAATTCTGTTACAAAAAGAGCGGTTAAAATTGCTAACGGTGCAGCAATAATAATCGCCAATGTTAAAACTAAAATGGTACCAACAATAAACGCTAAAGCACCAAATTGGTACTCACCGGTTTCATTATTAATAACCCATTTAGTTCCTGTTAAAAAATTTCAAAATCCTTCATAACGCAAAGCAGGAATCGAACTTGCAACAATAAAATAAATAATCAAAAAGACAGCAATAATTCCACATAATGAAAATAAAGTAATTATTACTTTTGCAAAACGATCAGTAATTTGTTTGCGTTTAAAGATACTACTATTAATCTGCTGCATAAATTAATCTAGTGTTGGTAAATCAGAAAAAGGATTTGTACCATATCATTCTCAGACTGGAACTAATTCATCAGCTTGAATTGCTTGTTGACCCTTTTCATTATCTTTTAAGAACAACAGAAAATCTTTGACTAATGATAAATTTTTATTATCCTTTAAACGGAATGTTAACTCAAAATAACGTTTTAAATCATAATTTGTTTGTAAAGTCGCCGGTGATGCTTCAACGCCCTTATATTTTAAAATACTCAATTTAGCTTCATTAACTAATTTTTTAGCACCATATGAAACATATCCTATTGCCCCTTGAATATTTTTAACTTCTTGAATTGCCGCAGCAGTATTATTTACTGTTCTTAACTGTGAACTAAATTCATTAATATTCAATTTGTCTTGGAAAACATCACGTGTCCCTGAATTTTGTTCACGATTAATTGGAATAACTTTTGTTGTTGATTGACATCCTAACAAATCACCTCAGTTTTTGTCTGTACCTTGATAAATTTGCTTTAAAACATCAACTTTACTGCTAACAAGATCTAAGTCCGAAGGTGATATCACCTTACAATCTGTCGGTAAATTAGCAATTATTAAAATACCATCAATAGCAAATTTTAAACCAACATACGGCTCTTTTGTAAATTCTGTTTTTAAAGCTCGTGAAGTAAAACCAAGAACTAAGGTATTATCTTTAATCCCTGTTTCCCCCCCCACTAGAACCACTACTATTATAAGCAATTCTAATATCACGTTCTTGACTAAATTTTTTTAAAACAGAGTTCATTAAACCTTGAACCGAAGTTGATCCACCAAACAAATAAGTTGGTTTTTGCTTACAACTAATAACACTAATAGCACTAGTGCTAGCCAACGTTATTGCTGTTAATAATCCTAAAATTTTTTTCAAATCATTATCCTCCAAATGATTCTGGTAATTTAATTAGTATTACCTAGTATTAAACGATCAAATTGTAAACTGGAAAACTGTTTACAAGGTAATTTTTATGTAAAACTAGAAAAATTGCAACAAAATCAGATTTTTATCAAATTTGTTTCCATCTTAAAATAACTCACAACAAAAAATTTGCTTAAAATAAAAAGCATTAAAATAAATTTAATGCTTAAAAAATTATTCTAATTTTAGTTATAATATATGTTAATATTCCCAACAACATATACTGTCGCAATTCCTTTTGTTGATGTTCAAGAAGTTGATACTTCTAATGTTACAGCAATATTTAAAATGAGATCATTATAATTATCTTTTTCTCATGTATATAAAACATAACTAGATGCATAATGTCGTGCTAAATCTCAGTTAATAGTATTGTTTCAGTTATTATTGCCATATGTTTTAATGGCCATAGCATTTAATAAAACTTGTTTACCATCTCTGTCAACAATAAAGTTGTTGCGTTTTTCATAAAAATAATCTTTAAAATCTTCAAGATGATTAATACCTGCTTGGCAACTAGCATTACCTCTATTTTCTCAACTAGGGACATGATGTTCAGCATATGTGTCTCCATAGTTTGTAATAGCAACATCTGTGACTTGTTCTGGATTCATTGCTCCCAAATTAAGAGTAAGCATTGCTTTTTCCAATCTTGAAGTCCATCAGTCACCAGCAGTTACTAAGATTTTTTCTGGGACCTCATTTGGGACCGGAACTACTTTTATTTTTCCATTATCATAATTTTGTTTAGTAGTGTTAAACTTAGGTTTTACTTGGCTTAAAATAATATTGGCAACAACAACAGAGACACTACCACCAACAATTGCCATTGTGCCTAATAAACTTATTAATTTTCTCATTGCATTTTCCTTCCTTCATTTTAATTTTTGACTATGTTTTTTAAATTAAAATGCTGGTGGATAACACCTTTTTCCAAACTAAGAAAGTCATTTTTTTCACAAAAAATTAATACAATGCATTACCTCTTGTCATTTATTTTTATGAAATTCGTAATATATGAAATCCATAATAACCACACCTTTTAATAATTAATAGGTTTGATATAATGATATTTAATACAAAAAAAGAGTTTCAACTATAAACTCTCATAAAGCAACAAAAAAATGTAAATTAATGAAAGCATAGTTGTATATGTATATTCGCGATCAGGAGTATACTTTCATATTAAGATTTATGTCCTCACTATAACATTATATATTTAAAAATACAGTAAACAAAAAACAAAAAAAGATAAAAAGTGTTATAATAAAAGTGGTTATAAATAAAAAAATGAGAGCTAACCACTCCTAATGCAAGTTAAACTATCCTATTTGGATAGTTTTTTTATTAGATAAAAAATTTGCAGTAGTAGAGTGATTAATTGCAGAATGTCACAAATAACTTGTAACCATTCCATTAAAACCACCACCTAACTACTTTTAAAATAATTAAGGAATGGTTATAACTCTCACTTTGATTATAGCACTTTGAATTCACCCTTGTAAAAAATTTTGATTTTAATTAAAAAAGAAACAAAGTATTTTTTTGCATTTTATTAAATAATTTATGATATATTTAAAAACTATTAATTACTGTGTAAACCTAATAAACTAGAAATAACAAAGTTTCCAATAAGATAACTTGAAATTGAACCATAAATATCAGCAACAACTAATTTGACACCAATTGTCTGTTCGATTGGTAAAATTGGTAAGTTTTCAAAAATATTATCATTGCTCTCAACAATTGGATGACCATCAACAAAGTGTTTTGTCCATTTGTTTGTATCTCATGCTGTAAAAGCAAATGTAATTCCCGCAATATCTGGACTAATAATATTTTGACTATCAGTTTCATTTCAAATTTTTCTTAATTTAACATTATATTCAGTGTTAACTTCTTTTAAAAATGTATTAAGTAAAATATGATAAAAAATTCCTTGATCAAATCTAGTATTTTCATTATAATCAAAGCTGTTTGGATTTAATGATCATGCATGAGCATCTTTAAATCAGTCAGCTGGATTGTTACTACGAAGTTGGTCAACATATAATCAACGCTTTTTATCAATTAAACTTGCATTTCATGTACTACCATCAAAATACTTCACTAATTCATTTAAATCAATCACAGTTTGATTTTTACTTTTGTCATTTAAATATCAATTATATTTTTCAACAACTTTTGGTCACGGCTGACTAATCATATCACGTGAAGATAACAAACTTTTTTGCATATATTCCAAAGTATCTTTTTTATTTGCTTTATTATTAGCCATCTTCTGTTGCATTACTAAATATTCCTGTGCTTGATTAAATAAATTATATGAATCCATCTTTACCGTCATAATATTTTTAACTGGATTAAAATTAGGATTTCATCATTCATCAAGATTATAATCAAATAATGACTTAATTTTAGCATCTTTGGCATTACTCAAAACAGCGGCATTAATTGCTTTCTGTGTGTTTTCTGAAATTTTATTATTTGAAATATAAGGTAGTTCAAGGACTGGACTGCAGCCAGCAACTCATGTTACTGGAGTAGCTAAAATGCTAATTGCAGTAAAAACACTTAACAATTTTTTCATTCCCATTATCTCCTTTACCAAAATTAATATTTTTGGCATTGCGTAATTAATATTATATTATTTTTTCCATAAATACAAGATTAATTTATCTTTTTTCTCAAATTGGACTTGCTTCAGCAACTTTCATCATTGTTGCCTTAATAATTTTGTCACTTTTAATATTAACAGGTTTTTGAAATTCTTTTTTGTTATCTGTTTTTGTCACCCCATGTACTGCTGCTTTTCAATCATTTAATGACCCACGACGAGCTTTCGCATTTTTTCAATGCATTGCAAAGCAATTATTAACTTCTAATTTACCACCTTTTTCTAATGGCAATAATGGTTCAATAACTCACCCAAATTCCGTTTCTTTGTTTAATTCTCCAAGTTTAATAAATGCACCGGCAATATCACGACGAAATAATAAATTATTACGTCCCCCACCACGAGCAGTGTTATCTCAAATTGCTCGAATTTCTGGTTCTGATAATTTTGTTGAATGTTGTTTTCCCATAAATAGTCCCCTTTAAATTAATAATTTTATTTTAATCAATATAGTAATTATACACTATTTTATGATATTTTAAAACCCTTTACCGAATGCTAAACAAGCAGGATGGTAAGAAATTCTTAATAGAACAAAAAACAAACTAGTTAAAATTTGTCTTAGTTTTAAAGTTAATCAACTTATTATTTAATTAAATATTTCCTAATTCTCGTCAACGGAACGAAGTTTTATTAAGTTTTTTTACTTCCCTTTTATTTAAGTAATAAAGTATGATACCACATATTAAACCAATTAAAACACAGCCAATGGCAATCATCAATAAGATTTGAATTCCTTCCAAATTATAACCTTTTGTTTGCTGATCAGTAAATGATTTACCAATCGCTCCGGCAACATAATTAAACCAAGCGTCAGGAGTAAAGGCTAAAAACGAAATAACAGCTAAGGTATTTGCATAACTATTTTTTTCCATTGGTAGTTCTCCAATTTGGACAAAACGTAAAGTTAATAAGGCTCACCCAATACAACCAATAAAAATGAATAAAGCACACATTATAACATGAAATAACACCTTAATTGTTTTACCTTGATTATTAAATCATACTGCACCCCAACCAGGAATTAAGGTAAACAATAAACATGCTAGCATTCCCACTAATAAAATGAAAACTAACCCTAAAACATACGATTTTCATCTATCTGATAAACGTCCAATTGGATTTGCCACTAAAAATCGCAATCCATATGATCTAATTCCGCCTAAAACCGTCACAATTGTGACATTTATCCCAATTACAGTTAACGCATCTTTCATATAATAAGAAAATACGGACTGAAACATATACATTCCAAAGACAAAAATTCCGCAAAGTCAAACTCGTAAAAATTTAAATGGCTGTAGCAAATTTAAAAAATGCTTACTAAACTTAATTGTCTCTTTTTCTGTTCGTTTTTTATTAGGAATAAATAATAAAGATAATATTCCCATTAATAACACCATTCCACAAATACAATACGCAAAAATTAAAAATGGTAATGTTCTAATATTTGCGCTACTATTTGCTAAATTTTTAGTAACCTCCGTAACACCTGTTGCTGCCCCAGCAACAACAATTATCCCAAAAAAACCAAGAATACTACCTTGTAAACCATAAGCTGCTCCCTGCTTTTCCTTTGGCACATTTTGAGAAACTAATTTTCATAACGGATTCCAAAATAATCCTGCAATTGAAATTCCTCATAAAAAATAAATAACATATAATTGTGTTAACCGAATTGTTTTATCCATATTTAAATTTGTTAAAGTTGTTCATCACATCCCAACGATACCTGTCATTAATAAGGCAATCACAAACATAATTTTAGCATTTAATTTATCGGCAAGATAACCCCCTGGTATTCTTGAAACTAACGCCGTAAAACCATAGATTGAAATTGCAATATCAAATTCAGATTGGGATAATTGCAAATAATTATGAAAATTAGGCATAATGTATCTTAAATATAAGACACCACTAAAAACAAATAAATCAGCTAACGCTAAAATGGTAATAATCCCAATTGTTTTTTTATTTAAACCATGTGTAAAATAATTAACAAACTTTTGCTTTCTCCGAAGCGGCTCTTTTTTGATCTCTTCCATTTATTTTTATTCCTTCCTTTATAAATATTAAACAATATGTTTACAAATAATTTGTTAAGAATTATTAACAAACATTTTAATCAATATTATTTTTGCTAATTTTTGATAGAGTTCTTTAACTTAATTATAATGTAATTTTGTTTTAAAAATATATTTGTATTTCTATCAAGTTATTTGTTAAATAAAATATAATATGTAAATAATTTGATATTACTAAATGGTACCAAATACTTTAACACCCTAGAATCTTGACCTTAAAATAACATAACAAAAGCCAAATAAAAAAACTACCTAAGTAGTTATTAATAATTCTATTAATGAGCATTTTTGTTAAAAAGTTACTACCATTTTAATGCCTACTGCTAGTTACATATTTTGTTCTTTTCAATAAAATTATAGTTTGCTATCCACTATTTATTTTATTTTTTAAAATCACTTTTTAATGTTAATTGCAATAAAGCTTCAATTTTATGTTTTTTATTAATCTTACTATCTAATATTTTTTGAATTAACATTTTAATGTTACTGTTTGTTTGAAAATCATTAAAAATAAAGTTATTTAAGTTTAGTTGTTCAATATTGTCATCAACCATTTCTAAACTAAAATATATGCCAGCATTACTAGTTAAAAAATCTTTATTATCACTAATAATTAAATAATCGTGATATTTTTCTTTATCTTTGTTAAATTTTAGCAATGGAACAATTTCAATGATAGTTAATGTTGGAAATGCTTCAATTGCTCTTGCTTTTAATAAGTTAATTAAATTTCCTTGGAGATTAGTAACTAAAATTGCTTTTTGAATTACGGGTTGATTAACAATTGGTCAAGTATAAACATACGATAACAAAACAAGAGTGAATTCCAAATAATTTCGTGGTAATAACTTCTTATCAATACAGCATTCAATATTTTCAAGGTTGTCATAACATAACTTAAATAAATTTTGATACTCCACTTTATGGTTAATAAAATCTTGTTTAAAAATAATTGACGCATCATCAAATAAAAAATAATTTCATTGTTGTTTAAAGAACAAAACATGACTTAATAAATCAGAAAGGGCTAATTGTTTGTCTGTTAAATAACCAAGATTATTCATATTATCTAGCATTTCTGACAAAACCTTTTTGACCTGTTCGATTTCAGCATCACCAACTTTTTCTTCTGGCAAAATATCATAACGATTTAACATTAACATTCCTAAAAAGGTTTTTTCAAATTGAGTGTTATTAAATGTAATGCTAAATGTTTCTTGCAATTCATTAATAATTTGAGCTGCAATTTGAAATGAGTTCAAATCAAAGTACGGATGGTTTTTAATAAAATTATCTTCCATATTAAAATCTTTTCTATCACTTTTAATTGATAACATTAAAAAATACAAAATTAAACTATATGTATTAAAATCTAAGTCCATTACTAAAATTTGACCATAATATTTTGTTAAAATATCGTAAATCTTGTGATATGTTTCCTCACCATAACCTAAGTTTAATTTTGAAAACATAGAGTTTAATATTAAATTTTTACTCTTATGATTATTATTAATATAAATTGCTAAGTTAACAATTAACTTTCGAATTGCTAATAAATTACCATCTAAATAATAACCTTCCCTTTATTACGAATTACGATATCAGTATGATGTTCACTTAAAATATGATTTAGTTTTGCCACATTTTTAAAAACACTACTAACACTAATTTCAAAAATTTTACGTAATTCACTAATTTTGGTGTATTTATTAATTACAAATAGAACCATAAAAATAATAAGTTGATTTTTTGCCGTAATAAAAACCTTTGTTTCATTAACAATAATATTATAAATGTCAAGAAACTCATCTTTTTGTAAATTATTAATATCTAACATTAAGTTTTTTGTGGCCAAATAATTATTAATATGTCTTAAATGATAATAAAAATAACCCTTTGACATTTTATTATCATTTAAAAAATCTTTAACTTTTTTATATGGTGTATCAATTCGAAGTTTAATTAATTCTAATATTTCTAGGTCTTTATAGTCAAGCATAATTCTGTCCCTCCCTAATTGATATTAAGTAAAAATTACTTGTCAAGTACAATAACCTTTTATCCGTGCATTGGGATTTTGATCATTTTTATTACCAGAAAATTTTATTGTCACTTGATTAGATGGCAACATATGTCCTGGTTCAATATCATTTACCGCAATTGTATAATCATTTTTCATATTTGTTGTACCTTGTTTAGCATAATATACCTTCTGCGAAATAAAAATACTTTGGGCAATGTCATCAAAAAATTGATAAATTAGTTGACATTCTTGACCTGTTAATGGTTTTGCTACATCAACTCCATAAAAATGAATAGTATCGCCATAGCCATTTAAGGTTCCATCATTCTTATTATCTGCACTATATAAAACAATTGTCAGATGTTTACTGTTAGTTGTTCGTCATGTTAACGGCTTTAAATAAACTGATAAAAATGTATCTGTTAAATTACCAGGTAATAAATTTGGAACAGTAACAGAATAATCAATTCCCGCTTGTAAATAACTATCTTTTCATTCTAAAGCAACCGTTTTTGTTATTATTAATAATAATTCTTGATATTTTGCTGTTATTTCCTGACTTGTCACATGCGTTGAATCATTCACTTTAAAATCATAATAATCAAGTAATGCTATATTGTTTAAATCATACGTTGTTTGACTGTTTATTAATCAAATTTTTATCTCTTTTGTTCCTGTTAAATTACTATTAATCCCTTTAATTTTAACATCTAAATACTTTCTATTTGTTTGATTTTTGACTAAAGTTACAAATGTTATTTTATAATCAGTATTAAGTTGATACACAATATTACCTCAATTATTTTTAATTGTTGCTTGTAAATATTGACTTAATTTAATCTTAATTTGTTCTAAAACTGATGGATCAATATCATCAATTGTGTTAATTTGATCAATATTTTGAACATATTCAGAATAATCATCGAGTTTTAACTTATTAAAATCAATAACTGGTAACTGACATTTAATTGTGGTTGTATAAAACAATTGACAAGCATTATAATCTCAATCATACATATTATTTGAACTTAGTTTTGGAAAAATTTTATAAAGCATAATTTTAAAATCACCACTTTTACTTGTTTGTTTTTCCGTTCCTAATTCAATTAAAACCATTTTTGTCGTTGGTGATACTATCGGATCTGTTACTAACAATTTATCAGACAAGTTATTAAATTGAAAAAGTTGATTAACCGCAATATTATTATTTAGACTAACTTTTACTGCATCCATTGTAAAAACATCATTTTGATAAAAAATATCATTATTAAAAGTTTGATTTCAGTTGTCAATAGAATCCTTTGTTTTTAATTGAGAGACAATAATATTATTGTTGTTATTATTACCCGGATGACAACTAACCATCATCATTCCTAATGGACTAGCTAGTGCGATGGCGCCGAAAATGTTTAATAATCTTTTCATTTCTTTTCTCCTTTTTGGCTTGCGGCTGTTTAATATGTGGTTTTTCTTGAAAATATCCTAATCGTGCTAATTTTAATTTTAATTGCGCTAAATCATTTTTAATCTCTTTTAAATAAATTACAAGCAGTTTATTTTGTAGCGTATATAAAAAGAAATCATTCATATTCATATTATATTCCATTGTGGCAATAAATTCCTCGCTTTCAGCATTATAGATAAACGAAATATTATTTGTTTGAAAATATTTAATCAATAACTCATTATTTGAAACTCTAATTCGGTAATCCGAATGTTGACGAAAAAGGTCATACGAACCACTATAAAGCATTTGACCATCACTAATAATTGTACAATCATCAATAATTGCTTCAAGTTCATCAATCATATGCGTTGTTAAGAAAATTGTTTTGCCAAGTTGTTTTTGTAACATTAAAAACTGATAGAAGCGAACACGATTTTTATAATCTAAGTTTGCTCCTGGTTCGTCAAAAATCATAATTGCGGGGTTATTAATCATTGAGTGAATAATCATAATTCGATTTTTCATCCCTGATGAATAAGATTTTAATTTTTTATGACGATGTTCTCACAATCCGAAATATAACATTAAATTTTTAATATTATATTGTAAATAACTTTTCGGAATTGATGATAAATCTCCTAACAAATTTAAAAATTTATAAGCTGTTAATTCACTTGGAAATTCTTCAAGATTCGTTGAAAATCCTAATTTCAATTTTGCCTTTGATCTTGTTGCTTTATAATTATCAATTAAAATTTTACCCTTATAATTTGGCAATGCCCCAATAATTGACTTAATAATAACTGACTTTCCACTTCCCGATTCTCCAATTAAAGCGTGTAAAGTTCCACTATTAACTTTAAAATTGACATTTTTAAGTGAAAAGTTTTTAAACTTTTGTTGATAATTTTTTACTTCAATTGTTACCATTATATTCACCTCACTTTAAGAAATTTTTTTATATCGTCAAACTACTAACGAACTTAGATAAAAGCAACAACTTAAAGCTAAGTATGCATAAATAACACCAACATTATTTTGAACTGTTTTTAAATTACTAAACTGAATCTTTTGTTCCTTATTAATTGTTAAGACATCCATTGGATAACTAAAAAAGGAATTTAATTCTTGGTCAAAATCAATTTCACCAATTAAATTAGGGTCAAAGTAATAATCACCATAATAACCTAACAGAAATGTTCATAATTGGCAGAAATGTTCAAAAACATTAAATTTGTTAATAATTTGATACTCTTGCATAATATTCTGATATTTTTGAAATGATGGTACATTACCATCAAGGTCTTGCTTTAATGAATCATTTTTTAAATAATCTAAATTAAGCACAATTTCTCTAATTGAATCTTCTAATGAACGAATTGCAAAAAAAAAAAAAAAAAAACAGGATCTAAAAATAAATTATCAAATTCGTTTCGTTCTTTTTGAGTAAAAATATAATCATTTGGGCGTAGAAAAACTTGAGTAATATCAGTTGTATCAAGAACTAAATATTTAGGAACTCCACTTGCTGATGTATATGAAACATATGACGAATCAACTGGTTTAACTGATGGTGGGTCATTTGGATCAGTAATAAAATCCATTAGTTCATTTACTTTAATATTAATTGTATTCATAAACCCCGTTAAACCATCACGATATTGCTTTGTATAATCATTAAGCATTGCTAATAAATCAGTTTCTACCGGAACATTACCAATGTTTTGACTAATTTGTTGCTTTAATTGGTCTAATGAAATAAACCGATGATTTTGAATTAGATAAATTGTTGCTGGGCCAACAATATCATTATGATCAAACCATGACGTAATATTTGTATTAAAACTTTTTGTTAATTTATTTTGATCAATTAATCCCAAATCTTGATATAATTGTCAACGATTCTCCTGGTTATTTTGACTATGAAAATTTTTAATTTCATTAAAATCTCATTTATTGTAAAAATCATCAAAAATAGCTTTTGTTAAATTGGGATATTTGATTAAATTATCTTCCAGAAAATTTTTAAACTGTATCGCTTGATTAACTTTCATCAAATTAAGCGAAACATTTTCATCCGAATCATTAAAATTAAAACTAATATTTTCAGTTTTATATTTAATTAAAGTATAAGGTAATCCCCTAGAATAAATAAACTACAAAAAATTGAAAAGATTAAGAAAACAATTCTTGTATTAAATAAGGTAACTAAAAATACAACACTATTAATTAATAAGAAACTAAATAATAAACTAAATAAGAATAATTTTAAACATAACTTGTTAAAAAAAATTGCTAAATTTAATTTTTTACTAGCAATAAAAATATTCCCTAACACTAAAAAAATAATAACCGACAACATAATTAGAAATAATGTTGAAAAATAAATTACTAAATATTGAATTAAAATAATTGTTCGACGAGCATACGGTTTTGTCAACACTAGCAAAAAACTATTATCCTCAATTTGATTACCAAATAATTTAATTGAAATTAATAAGATATATAAGTACAGAAAAATACAATAAAATAGCAAAACAAAAAACTGTAAATTATTAATTGTACTATAAACATCAGTCGAAATTAGAAACAAAACAATTGGGCTAATTACAACAAAAGCTATTGTTAAAAAAAGAATTAAAATAGTAGAAAGAGAAGCAAATATTTTGTTAAATAAATAACGATATAATTTAAAAATATTTGCTTTCTTTAGTTTTCCTTTTTTATTAGTCTTAACAGACCCTAATAATATTTTAGTTTTTGCAATCATATCATTTAAACTTAAATTTCTCCATAATAAATTCCAGAAAAAATATAACCAATTCCTGGTGCTGATGAAAGATTAAACGTAAAGCCACCAACATTATACTCAATGTGTGGTCACATTCTTGCTTTTAAGGCATAATAATTAAAATGAAGTGCAACTTTACTTGTATCTAAATCGGGAAAAATTGTATTAAAAATATGATCTTCTCATTTTGCAGAATCTGAAATTGAATAATCATATAATGTTGGAACTGTTGAATTAAATGCAATACTATTTAGAATATTTTGATTAATCTGAGGATATGTTAAATTAATTTTCTTAATAATTTTATTTGTCATATTATCAATAGCATTTGTAAATGTTTTATTGCCATCTTCTATATAATTATTAAATTCATTTTGATCACTCATTTTAACTAAAAACCCTGTTATTCCAAATCCTAAAACAGCAGCTTCTCTAATTGCAGCATTGTTTCAAAAGGCACCATTTTCAGCAAAAGTTTCAGCAGCAATTTTAGTAATATTATTTTCATAATCAGTAACTGTTGTATCATGAATAATAATAAACGGAATTTTTCATCTTGGTAATAAAACATTTTTATCTTCTCATTTTGTTAGCTCAACGCGACCAAAACTATAAATTTTATTAAAATCATAATCTTTTGCAAAAGTTTTATTATTTCAAACAAGATTATCTCCTTGTGGGTCAACTCAACTATGTTCAACATTATTAGTTAACGTTTTTTGAAAACCACTGTTTCTTGTGCTAAAATCATTAGTAATATTGCTTTGAAAATCATTGGTGTTATATTTTCCTGAATCATTTCCCATTGCATCTGTAGGGTGACTAAAATAATTTTTTGCGAAATCATAATTATTAGATTCTCAATTCCCTAATTCATTTACTTCTTCTGGATATGTGACATCATCTAATTTAATTTCGTCTTCCTCTTGTTGTGCTGCTTTAGCTAATTTTGAAGTAAATTCCTCACCCAGTGTCTTTGATAAGGCTTTCTCATTATTATTAAAAGTAAAATTATAAATTGGATTTGGACCTTTTTGTGGATCATAAGTTAAAGTCATTGTTTCAATAAAATCTTTTACTTTATCAGCAGCATGGCTCACTAGTGAGTAAAAAGGCGCATAACCCTCATGATTAACTAAATAAAACTGTGTTGAATTTGTTGTAACCTTAATTGTTGTATTTTTTGATGTAACTAAATCATTATAAGTTAAATTAAAACTAAAATTAGAAATTTGCATTGAGAATCAATATTTTAATTTATTAATATCAGTTGTAGCAACAAAATGATTTTTGTAATCTTGAACATTATCATAACCAAATAAAACATTTGGTGTTTTTGTTTGTGTTGGATCTCATCATAATGGTAATTTTTTATAAACTGTTTGATTATCAACAACAATTGCTGCTTCAGGTTTAATCCCTTTAAAATATTGCCCAATTGATTTGTCATTAACTATTTTTGGAAAAACAACCGTTTTCAAAATACTATTAATATATGCATTTAATGGATTAATAAATTCTTTTTGGGTAATTGTCTCTGGTTTGTCATCATTATAACTAAAAGTTTTTTGTAAATCTGCTAAATATGTACTAGTCGCAGAAATTAAATTACTGTCTGTTAAATATGGTCCATCATTATTTCCAAGCTTTAAATATTGTTGAAGATAATATTGAACTTTATTTTTAATTAAATTTTGGATTACTGTTGAATCATCAGAAGGATTATTGGCCTTATGATTACAAGCAACAACTGTCGATGTTGATACTCCTATTAAAGTAAATGATCCTAACAAACATAGTAGTTTTTTCATATTTCTCTCTCCTTTATTAAATTAATAATATACTCGTGTTTTTGCAAACGAGACTGGATTTAATTGAAAATTAAAACCAGCAATGTCTAAATAAATATATGCCTGAAATCAATGTTTAACTGCTTCAAACAAAAGATGTTTAGCTTGATGATCATCATCTTGGCTATATCAAGCATTATGATATTTTGCAATATTATAATCAAAAATGCTATTATAATTGCCATAAAAATCAAGAATATTTGTGGACTTTAAATCAATATTTTTTGCTTCTAAATCTGCTGTTAAACTATCCTTTAAAAAATCCAAGGCATTTAAGAATGTTTTTGAAGAACCATTTTCAGTATAACTATCAAATGTGTTAGTACTTTTTAGGTTAACCGAAAACATTAAGTGGTCATGGTCAATTAAAGCAATATCTTCATTTGTTTCAATTTCAGCATTATTTCAAAATACACCATCTTGAGCAAATAAATTTGCCATTGTTGCTGTTAAAGCTGAATATTCTGCTGGTCGTGTTAAAGTACGAACAATAACAAAAGGAAGCTTGATTTTTGGTAAGATAATATTATATAAAGACCAATTTTGCAGAACAATTGTCCCAAATTCAAAGGTATGATTCTGAATATCAGTAGTTAATGCATAACTACTTGATGGATTTCATTTAAAATTTAAAACATCCGAATTTTTTCAATTACTAATATCATCTGTTAACTTTGTAGTAAAAGTTTTATCCATTGTTAAAAAATCATTATTAAATTTTTCTGAAAACTGTGTAATTGAACCAATTGGCATTACTTTTGTTTTATAATCATAATTTAAATATGCTTTTGAAAAATAATCATTATCAGCTGTTAAAGAATTACTGCCTGGTAATTTGTCTTCACCAATATCATAATTATCATTATTATCAACAGTCGGATTATTAATTTTAAAATCATCAACATCATAATGCAATGTGGTAGACAAATAAGTTTTTAAATCATCAATTGAATTTCGAATGAATTTATTTTGACTATTACGAAATGAAAAATTATCTCCTAAATTATTTTGAATAATTGTATACTCTCCTAATGCTTTTGAAATTGGTTGAAAACTAGCATCAATTAAACGTTCCAAAAATTTCTTTCCAACACCATCGACAACATATAAATTAGTTGTTCATAAGTTAATTTGTCTAGTTTCAATTTTATTTGTAAATTGATTATAAAATGACAAATTAATAATTAAGTTTAACGCAAGATATCCTAATTTTGTAAAATGATCTTGAACTGAATTATAATATTTAGCTCAGTCTTCGCGGGTATTATAACCAAAAAGTTGTAAAGTCTTATCATTGTTTCAACCATGAGGACCAGTTACATCTGGCGATCAATGGTATGGTAATTGATAGATGCGTGATTCGGAAGTGTTTACCTTTAAAACATCACTGGGATTAACGCCATTAATAAAACCGTGAATATCGGGATCAGTTAAAAGTGCTTTTGTAACAACTTGATTTTTTAATTGAACATTAACATAATCAGCAATTTTATTAATAACTTTTTGATTTTGTAATTCAATTTTATTAGCTTCGCGATAATTTTGATCTAAAGTATCTAACACAATACTACCACCAGGGCCAAAATTGCTATCCCCATCAATAACAGAATATTGATCTCCCAGTGAAAGTGTATTATTAGTAATTGTTTGAATCTTATTTTTAAATTCATTAATAATTTCAGAATTATCATCTACTGGTGAATTAGTTTTTGTTGTGCAAGAAATAATTGTTGTAAAACCAGTACAAGCTAACGACATTGTTCCTAATATACTAAGTATTTTTTTCATTATTGCCTCCTTTTGCTAAAGTAATTGCTTCTATTTTAATTTACTAAATAAATTAACCAGCAAATATTCCCACCCCTCCGATAAATAAATTATCTTAACCCTTAGTTTATTTAGATGTTACCTTCATAAACCTTGCCATCAAATGTTCCAGCATATCATGAATTGCAATTAAAATCTGCTGTTAATAATGATAGTCTTTGTTTTAAATTAACTAATTCAATAATTTGACCATTATTTGTAACCTTATAAATAATTCCATCTAAGGAACTAACAAGTATTTCTGATGTTGATAAATTAATTGTCATCATATTAACCGCTGTTGGAAAAGAAACCAACAGTGTTGGCTTATTATTTGCAACAGTTGCAATATTTCCTGTTCATAATTTATTATCTTTTGTTAAAGCAATTCATGTTCAATTATTTTTAACAACTAAGGAAAAAATCGGTGACCCTAGATTTATTAAAAAATCAACACTATAATTATTATTAATATTTTTACTTAAACGATAAATTTCGCCACTAGCAGTTGTCACTAAAAATTCATTATCATTATAAACAATAAGATTATTAGCACCAGCAATCGATGCGATTGGTTTAATGGTCACTATCCCATTATAATTTGTTGTTCCTAAATTAATATTATTTTTTGTATCAATAAAATATCAATTATTTTGTGAATCCAGTACAATATTGTTTCCATTATAATTTTCACACTTAGTAATAAATGATGCTTTACTATCATTTAACCCATGATAAATATTACCGCTTCTTGTTCCAACATATCATTGGCCATTTGGGTTAACAGTCATATTAGTAATTTGATCACTAATTGTGCCAAGAGTTTTTAAATTATTTGAAATGTTTTGATCATTAGTATAATATATTTCGCCATTATCTTGTGACAAATATAAGTCACCACTTGGCAATACATTTAAGCTATCAACCCCAGCCTTAGTTAATTGTAAACTTTGGATACCCTCAGCCCCACTTTTAGGAATTAATTTAGCACAAATAACACTAGCTAAAGTAATAATTAGAATTACAAAAAATAAAATAACAATTAATATTCATAATCGAATTTTACCAACTAATAAATTTCAATTTCACCTAATTGGATTTAATTTTGACCATCCTAAGGTATTTGTTTTAACAATTGAAAATGGCACTAAAGGCATTTCATTTTTAGCAATAGAAGAAAAGAAATTGTCTTCTTCTATTGTTTTTAGTTTATGAAAAGAAGAATTAACTCCTTCTTGTTTAATAACCGAAGGTTTTTGTAACACGTTTGAAAAAGGTTGTGGTTGTAGAACCGCATCACGGAATAATAAATCATATGTCAAAGGTTTTTGGTTCAAGTCCAAATTTAAGTCAGCTGGTGTGCAACTACCAAATTTATGTTCTGTATTATTTTTAAGATCCTTTGAATATTTCTTATGAAAATTTCGAATAAAATTACCTGAAACATATAAAATATTATTCTGATATTTGTAATTTGGCATTTTAGTAATTAAATCACGATAAAATTGCTGCTTACCAAAAATACCAAACATCAAATTATTACAATTAAAAATAATTAATGGTCGAATGGTATCATAGCGTTCACTAATACTACTATCCATTTTAATTTTAATAAAAAGAACATCTTCTAATGCAAGATTAGTTTCTTTTTGAATTAATGGAATAAGTTGCTGTTTCAATCTTTGCCGACATTTCAAACAAATTTCAGAAAATAAAAATTTCATAATTGTTACCCTTTCGTGCTAATATAGCCAAAATAAGAACACTAAAAACTAGTTTTTTCATCAAAACTGTTTTTTCCTAGTTTACCTACCTTTATCTCTACATTTAAATATTATCATTAAAATAATTTATTATTTTTATAATTAAATATAATATTTGTACTAAAAAATAGTTTTATTTTTTACATTTTAAAATTAAATTTAATTAAAAAAAAGAATAAAAACATTTATATTTGTTTTTATTCTTTTTCTAAACCTAATTATTAACTAGTTACTTAAAAAATCTACTTTATTAATATTTGTGTCAGCACTCGCATAAACAAATTGACTAAATGGCCCCGCATTTCCTTTCGCAACTGAAGTACAAAACATTGTTAAAAATGTTTTTCCAGCAATTGTAGTTATTCCTGTTGCAATCTCTGACATTGAAGTAGCGCTTGTTGATGTATCTGAATAAGTATAATTTCCAATCGTAGTATAAACACTTTGCCCCATTTTAAATAAATCAGCAGTATTTAAAACAATTGGTGTACTATTAAAATTTCCTTGATTATGTGGTGATGGATAAATTGGATTTGAATATCCAATGTAGTTTTGTGTAATATTCCCAACCGTAGTTGAAATTTTAAGTTTTGGAAATAATGTTATAAAATCATTTATACTTGTTGCATAATCATCAATGTTAATTAATTCAACTGTTGCACTAGACTCACTATCACTGGTGTATCATCATTTGAAGGTAATTCCCGCATGTGAACTAATATTCATATTTTGCACATTAACAGATAAATTGTGGTTTGAATATTGTTTCTGAGTTGTTGACATAGATTGGTTGCTAACAACAGCAACCGGAGTTGCAATTAAGCTAACTGCAACTAAATTTGTAAGTAATGTTTTCATGTTGTTTTCTCCTTTATTTAATAATTGTAATTACTATAATTTTAATAAATAATAACACTACCAATTTGTAAGGTAGCTCATATCTTAGCATTTGAATCATTATCAGTCAAGATTTGTGCAATTGCAAAAACATCACTATTAATTTCTTGAAATTTTAACGAAATACTAACATCTTGTTGATTATAAATATAATGGCAAATAATACTTGAATATGTCATTATACGGTTTGTTGCAATCTTAAAACTATTATTATCATATGGTGACCCGCTGCCACCTCCAATAGCATCAAAATTTAAGAAAGAAAGTGTTTTATAATGCTCAATAAAATCAGTTCAATTATTACTATATGGCGCATAAGAAAATAGGTTAATTTCTACAAGAGTATTTGTTTTACCATTACTATTATCTTTGTGAAAATTATAATGAATTGAATTAAAAATTGTATTAGGTAAATTAGAGTTATCTAATTTTAGTGTTGTTGAAGTAACAGTAGCTACGGTAATACTTGTTATTCCAAATAATAACAGAAATTTTTTCATAATGACTACATCTCCTCAATTAAAACAGAATAAATATTACTCTCCGAAACATTTTCAGCATCAGCAAGACCATGAAAGGTAACTAATTGATTAGTCATATCAACTAAAATTCCGCTTGGTAATTGATTATTAATACTATATTGTTCATATGCTAATGCAAGAGGCAAATCAAAATCATAAACAATATTTGAATTATCAACTGTATAATTACCAATAATTGCCCCACTAATTGTTGCATTAAGATCTAAATTTACTTTTGTATCATTTTGCCCTAAATAAGTTTTTACTAACACTTTTTTATGTGCTGGGACAATAACTTGTTGAGCAGGTGAATTGACCGTAATTGTTGTCGACTGTGTTTCTGTTTTAGCATTACTAAAATTGTAATCAAGATTAATATTAAAAATATTAACAGTTGCTTTCGCATCAAGTGTTATTCCATGTGTTACAGTATGTGTAATTGTATTAGTAACATCTTTTTGATATGATGCGGTTTTTAATGTTTGGTCGGTATCACCCTCACTATTATCTAAAACATTTTCACCCATAAAAATTGCTTGTGGCTGTTCTGTACTCGTTGTTCTAACAACTGTTCCTGTAACATTAGAAACATTTAAATTTGTTACCCCAATATTTGTAACACTACTAATTGTTTGATCAGGAAAATCTTGTTTTAACACAACTAATGCTACTTTTTGATTTAAAGTATTAAAATCAATTATCTGTTGATCATTATTCATTTGCGCTGTCTGAATTTTATTTGTTACATTTAAAATAGGATGACTCACCATTGGAATTGTTCCTCCTAAAATCACAGAAATTGCTGTTAATATTAATGGTTTCTTCATTTTAATCATCTCTTTTCTTAACCAATGGGTGTATCTTTAATAGTTACAAAATAATTAGTTTTAGTTACAAATCCATTAATACTTCCTAAACCATTAAAGTGAACAACATTATTGGCTTGTATGCTAATTGCATCAGGTAATGAACTCAATGTTTGCAGTGATTTAAAAGCGTCAACAATATTTGCCTCATAAATAACTCCGATTCCATTAATTTTATTAATTTCACATTTAACTGTTCCACTAATATCGGCATCTAAATTAAGATAGGCATTCCCTTTTGAAGTTCCTAAATAAACCGATGCTGTTGTTATCGTGTGTGGTTTTACTTTAATTGATTGACTTGGTGCCGTAAGAGTTACAGTATTTGTTGTTGTATCAATATCCGTTTTACTATAATTAACTTTATAATTAAAATCTAAATATGTAAATTCAAGTTCAATTCCAGCAGAAATCCCAGTAATAGTTTGATAAGTATAGATTGTTGTTACTTTTTGAATAAATTCTGGTGTCTGAAATGTTTGGATAGAATCAGTTTTATTTGTAAAGGTTGCTTTTCCAAAATAAAGTCCTGGCTCAATTTCATTTGAGAACATACTATTTTTAATTGAAACATTTGTATTAGAATAAGTTAAATTTTTAGAAATTATATTAAGATTTCTAATAAAAACTGATGGATGATGAATTTTAAAATCACTATATAAGGCAGCGATTATATAATCATCTAAGTTAATAATTTGTGGAATTTGTGAATCAGTAGTATTATCTTTCAATAAATTATTATGATATGCTAAAGGCATAGCAAAAGAATTAATACTAAAGACAGCAGTTAATAATTTTAACATCTTAATCATAATTTACACCTCTTTTTAATATTAATTAAGTTTTGTTGCATATTAAAATATCATATTATAAATTTTTATAATAGCATAATTTGTCCATAAAAATAAGATTAACAATAGTTAACAAAAATTAATTTAAGAACTACTTAAAGTTAATAACAAATAATTTAATTAAATCTAAATTTGTTCTTTGCAAATTTTTTA
Source organism: Spiroplasma sp. SV19 (assembly GCF_030060925.1). Lineage (NCBI taxonomy): Bacteria > Bacillati > Mycoplasmatota > Mollicutes > Entomoplasmatales > Spiroplasmataceae > Spiroplasma > Spiroplasma sp. SV19. Next base: position 123,824 of record NZ_CP045455.1, on the reverse strand, counting down.
TTTTTTCTTTTGGTTTTTTTCTCAAATGGTGTTGAATTATTTTTATTAAAGTTACTACGATCAGTTTTATATGAACCATGAGAATTATTATATTTAATATTATTATTTTGCCTAGAATCTAATTTCTTATAATTCCCACCAATTTTTTTTGCTATTTTTATTTTTTCTTTTAAATCATAATTAATAATATTAAATTGTTCAATTGTTTTCTTTTGATATTGTGCTAAATGTTTAATTTCATTTAAATCATTACGATTAGAAACAATAGTTATTGCAACACCAGTCGCACCTGCTCGTGCTGTTCTTCCAATTCGGTGAATATAACTTTCCCGTTCATTTGGAATATCATAATTAAAAACATAATCAATCTGATCAATATCAATTCCTCGCGCAGCAACATCAGTCGCAACCAATACCATTGCTTTTCCTTCTCGAAATAACCGCATTGCTTGTAAACGTTCACGTTGACGTTTGTCACCATTAATAACACAACTAGTAACACCAATGGACGCAAGCATTTTAGCAATTTTGTCAGTAAAAGCCTTTGTATTAGAAAAAATAATACTTCGTTTTGGTTGCAAATTTTTATATAACGCAATTAAAACATCTTCTTTATGATAGGAAGTCGCATCAACATAGTACTGCGTAATATTATTTTGTTCTGCTGCATTTTTTGTCACAACAATTTCAACAGGATTATTTTGATACTTATTAGCAATTTCCAACACTTGTTTTGGCATTGTTGCAGAAAATAATAATGTCTGATATTTTTTAGGTGCATTCTCAAACACCTTATCAAGTTCATTTTTAAAACCCATTTTTAGCATTTCATCTGCTTCATCTAAAACAATTGTTTTAATTGTATTTAGTCGTAATGTATTACGGTTAATATGATCAGCAATTCGTCCTGGTGTTCCAACAACAATGTTACTTTTTCGTAATGAGTAAATTTGTTGTTGTAAATGAGAACCACCACATAATAGTGTTGCATTTACGCCTTCTAAATAAGTAGCAAATTTTCGAACCTGATTAATTACTTGCATTGCCAATTCTCTTGTTGGACATAAAATAATAGCTTGTGGTCGTTTTAATTGCGGATCTAGTCTTTGCAAAATTGGTAAAATAAAAGCTGCTGTCTTTCCAGTCCCAGTATGACTTTTCCCAATAATATCGTGATTATTTAATGCAACTGGAATAGCTTTTTCTTGGATTTCAGTTAGATTAGTGTATCCCATCTTAGTAATCATGCGTTCTAATGCTGGGGATAAATTTAGTGTATTAAAATTCATTTAGTCTCCTTTAAATAATTAATATAAAATAGTTTGGTTGTTTTTTAACATTACGACTGTTGAATTCACATATTGGCATTATTTTGGATCACAGAATAAATTAAAGTTTAACAACTTATTAAGTATATCCTAAAATAGTAGAAAAACCAAGTATTTTATATTAGATGTTAAAATAAATTACTTTTTCTAAGTGTTATTTTACTTAAATATCTATATTAAAATTTTAAATATTCTTTATTTTTTATTTCTTTTTTTGCAAATAAAAAACACTATTAGAAAATAGTGTTTTTCTTGGTTTAATTACTAAGTTAATGTAATATCAAAGGTAAATGTTCCTTCAATTTTATTACCTTTAGCAGTTACTGTAATTGTAACAGTTCCAGCCGCTTGATTATCAGTACCCGCTTTATTACTTCCTAAAGTGAAATCTGTTGTCACTGTTGTATCAAGACCAGTTTCGGTTTTAATTCCAGCCACAACTGCATCAATTAACGTTTGATCTTTTAACAAATCAGCATATGTTTGACCTGTATTTGCTGCTAACTTTAGATCAGTTACTGTTGCTCCCGCAATACTTTTTTTACTTGGTGCTGGTAATTCTAATGTAATATCAAAGGTAAATGTTCCTTCAATTTTATTACCTTTAGCAGTTACTGTAATTGTAACAGTTCCAGCCGCTTGATTATCAGTACCCGCTTTATTACTTCCTAAAGTGAAATCTGTTGTCACTGTTGTATCAAGACCAGTTTCGGTTTTAATTCCAGCCACAACTGCATCAATTAACGTTTGATCTTTTAACAAATCAGCATATGTTTGACCTGTATTTGCTGCTAACTTTAGATCAGTTACTGTTGCTCCCGCAATACTTTTTTTACTTGGTGCTGGTAATTCTAATGTAATATCAAAGGTAAATGTTCCTTCAATTTTATTACCTTTAGCAGTTACTGTAATTGTAACAGTTCCAGCCGCTTGATTATCAGTACCCGCTTTATTACTTCCTAAAGTGAAATCTGTTGTCACTGTTGTATCAAGACCAGTTTCGGTTTTAATTCCAGCCACAACTGCATCAATTAACGTTTGATCTTTTAACAAATCAGCATATGTTTGACCTGTATTTGCTGCTAACTTTAGATCAGTTACTGTTGCTCCCGCAATACTTTGTTTAACTACTGTCCCCTCTTTTGGCAATGTTACCTTAATATATCCTGTTGAATTAATAACAACTTTTTTATCTTTTGCTGCTGTAATTTTAACATAAACATCTGCTGTCCCTGTTTTTAAATTAACATTACTATATGCCGTTCCTTTGCTATCTTTAAAAACATCATATGTAAAATCATCTGCTTTTGCTGTTTTTGCAATTCCTTGCACTGCTGATAAAACATTGGCTGCTAAAGCTGTTTTAACTTCCTCTTTTGTTACACTTTCTGAATTAGCGGCAGTAACTGCTGCTGGTGCAGTAATTGATTTAATTTTTGCTAAATCATTATCTGCAACTTTATTATTGTTACATGCAACTACTGTTGTTGCACCAGTTGCTGTCAATCCAAATGCTCCTAAGATTGCTAATAATCGTTTCATTTTTTTGTTTCCTTTCTTCATTTTTTGACAATATTAAATATTTTTTATATTTAATGTTCTCATTATAAAAAAAAAAAAAAAAAAATCAAGGAATTGCAAAAAAAAAAAAAAAAAAAAGGTTAAAAACCTTAAACTTTATTTTCTAATTCCTAATTCTTCAATGATTGCTTTATACTCATTAAAATCAGTTTTAGTTAAGTAAGCAAGCAAGTGTTTTCTTTGTGCTACTTTTTGTAATAAACTTCTTCTTGAAACAATATCTTTACGATGAATTTTCAAGTGTGCAGTTAAATTGTTAATATCTTCTGTTAAAATAGCAATTTGTACTTTTGTTGAACCAGTATCTTTAGCATTTTGACCAAATTTTGATACTAATTCTGCTTTTCTATTTTTTGAAACCATTAATAAATTTCTCCCTTCGTTGTGGTGGCGCATAACGTTAAATCAAAGAATTTAAGAAAGGGTTATCTTAAATCAACGAAATAACAACCTTATTAATATTATGCTTTATTTGCAAAAAAAGCAAGTGTATCAACTAAATCTTGCTCTAAAAGATTAACTAATTCAGTTAAATTATTTATTTTAATATTTTCACGTAAATACTTTTTAAAATAAACAATAATTTCTTGATCATATAAATCTAAAGTAACATCCAGCAGATACGTTTCAACAACCTCTTTGCCCTCAAATAATCGATATGAAGTCATTGATGGATAAAGATGCCCTTTAACGCAAGTTTCTGTGACATAAACACCATAAGGTAAAATTACCTTTTGTGGTAAATAGATATTGGCCGTTGGGAAATTAATTGTTCGACCAATTTGTTTGCCAGGTTTTACTTTACCGCGTAAATGATAATCTTCATATAATAATTTGTTTACAGTCGGTAAATCATGATTTAATAATAAATTACGAATTGTTGTTGAAGAAAAAGTATCATCTTGCCGGGTAATTAAATAAACATTTTCTTGCCCAAAAAAAGAAATAATTTGTTTAAAATCCCCTTCGCGATTTTTTCCAAAGCGAAAATCAGAGCCAATAACAATCTTAACAACATTAAATCGTTCCTTTAATATTGTCAAAAATTGTTGCGCAGATAAGCTCATAAATTCTCTTGTTAATGGAACCTCTAAATAATAATCAAAATTTAATTTTGCTGCTATTTGTTGTTTTGATTTATTATCTACTAATTTGGTATCAGTTTGATGCAAAAAATCAGTGACACTTTGTGACATTGTAAAAAATAATGCCGCTAAATTTTGTTCTATTTTAATTTGCATTAATCGAGTAATTAGCTTTAAATGTCCCAAATGAAAACCATCAAATAGACCTAAACAAACAATTTTTGTTTCGTTATTAGCTGGTTTATTTCATGTTAAAATTTTCATTAATAATGATCATCCTTATCTATTTTTTGTTGTTGGTTACTATCCATATTTGCCCATAACCCCCGCTGACAAGCATAAACATGTTTGCCAATATGTTTATAAATTGCTAAAACATTTTTATTTTTATCAATAATAAAAATTATGGGATCAGTATGATTAATAATAACAATTGGTTTTCCTTGTTTAATTTCCTCATCGTGGTGATAAAGTAATAACTGTTTTTTATTCGTAAACAAGGCATCATACATTGAAATTAATTGATTAAAATTCACTTCTTCTGGGGCAATTGCTTTTGACAGCAAAAAATTCCCCGATTGAGTTCGACATAAACTTTTAACCGTTGCAATTATATTTAGTTTTGCGGCAAGATCAATAACTAAACTACGAATATATGTTCCTTTTGTACATAATACACTAAATGTAATGGTATAGTTATGATGATTATATTTTTTTAACTTAATTTCTTTAATTGTAACTGTTCGTGGCTTGATTTCAACTTCTTCATCACGACGAGCATATTCATAAAGTTTTTTGCCATTAACTTTAATAGCAGAATATTTAGGGGGATATTGTTCATACATAAATCCATTAAATTCACTAAAAATTTTTTTTAGTTGTTTCTTACGAAGTTTAAAGGGAGTTACTTCTTTAATAACATTGCCAGTGATATCACCAGTATCTGTTTCCACAAATAACTGCATTTCAACATCATAGGCTTTATCTGCTGTTAATAAATATTCGCTCATTTTCGTAGCATTATTCACCAACACTACCAAAAGACCGGTTGCCAAAGGGTCTAATGTTCCAGCATGGCCAACTTTTTTAATCATCAAGGTTTTTTTAATATCTTGAATAATTTGATGACTTGTTTTCCCAGCTGGTTTATTAATTAAAAAAATACCGTCATGCATATGTTAAAATCACCCACTTCTTGATTCATTATATCATTTTTTAGATTATTCCCAACATTGATTAAGATGCCTTTTAATGCTTTTTTATAATATTTTTTTATAAAATAATTGATTATTAATAAAATATAGTTTAAGATATTTATGTATGAAAAATAAATATTGTTACATTTATATCTTTCTTAAATTATTCTAGCCTTTCCTTTTGTGCTAAAATTTGTATTTTGTGACAATATTTAAATATAAAATAATCTTAAAAGTTTGTTTTTCATACATTTTTAAAAATTAATTGAAGTTTCTTAATAGGCTGTTCATTTTTCTTCAATTAATTTTTTTTTTTTTTTTTGCCAAAAATAAGAAAATAGTGAAGAAAATGTTGAAATTTTTAAAATCTATGCTATTATTAAATTGTCTTAAGTAGACAAATAAGTAAATCAAAATAAAAAATGGACATGTTAGGTAATCTTTATTTTATTTAAAATAAGGGAACGAACAACAAAATGTATAAATACCTAAATGGACTTTAAAGTAAAAAATATCTCAAAAATGAAAAAATAGGATAATTTGTCCTATTTTTTTTATATTAATTTATTATCTTGTAAAATGGCTACTAACCCTTTAAAAAGTAGATTCTTATCATATTGATAAGAAACTAACGCTTTAATATAAGTTGCATTTCCTCCTGTTAATATCACTTGCGGTGAGATTGCTAGTGTAGTAAGTTGTTTCACAAAAGCCGTAACAGTTAATAAATGCCCATTCACTAATCCAATATTAATTGCTTGCTTAGTATTTTTCCCTAAAATTGCATTTTCATAAGAATAGTCAAATGTTTGTAATAACTGTGCCCGATTAAATAATGCTTCACCAGCAGCTTCTAATCCAGGCATAATAATTGTTCCTAATAATGTCCCTTGTTTTAATAATGAAATTGTTGTAGCTGTCCCCATATTAACTAAAATAACATTTTGTCCCGGACATAAATCCAATGTCGCATATGAACCAACAATTAAATCAGCACCAAGATTACGAGGATTAGGAATATCAATTATTAAACGATCAATTATTAAATTTTTTTTAACTTGATAAAATGGGATTTTTAGATCAGATGCTAATTGATAAAATAAATCATCTCACATTGGACGAACTGATGATAAACATAGCAACGTCAAATTTGATAAAGTTAGATTTATCTTATTTAAAGCTATTATTATTTTTTGTCGAAAATTCTTTTCCGCAATTAATTCCCGGCTAGCAATTGTTAAAAAAGGTGTAATTTCTTGACTGGGATTAAGAATTGCAAATTTAATTGCTGTATTACCAATATCTACTAATAATTTCATTCTTATTTATCTCTCTCTTCTATAATTTCACTAACTGCTGTTAAAATTGCTTGAGCAACAATAATTTTACTTTGGTTTGGAATTTGACGATGCATTTTCTTGGTTAACAAAATAACTTCATTTTGATCAGATCCCATCGTATTGATTTGATTAATAACAATTAAATCTAAATTTTTTTCAATTAATTTCTGTTTACCATAAGCTAAATTAAAATCAGTTTGGGCACTAAAACCAATTAAAATTTGGTGCTGTTTTAACTTCCCCAATTCAAATAAAACATCAACATTTGAAGTCAATGTTACATCAAGTTGGGAGTGAGTCCGCTTCTTGATTTTCCCTGTGACCGGTGCCGCAACTTGATAATCATTTAAAGCGGCACAAGCAATAACGACATCTTGTTGTTCATATTGTGTTAACATTGCTGTTAACATTTCTTGATTGGTTTTTACTTTATGATGATCATAATAAATTGGAAAATCACAATCACCAACAATTGTTGTTAAAGCGCATTTTGTTCAAGATAAAACAGTATGTAAGGCGTCCCCCATTTTACCACTTGAATTGTTTGTCAGATAGCGTATATCATCAAGGAATGTTTTTGTGCGACCAAAATTAAGCATTACTTTTTTATCTTGTCATATTTTTTTTCAATGCAAAAATTGGTTAATTTCAGTTAAAACATCTGCTCATTCTCAAGCCCGTCCAATTCCTATTGTATTGCATGCTAACATTCCTGATCGTGGCTCATAAACCTGCACCCCATCAATTGTTAACTGTCTTAAATTACGTAAATTAGCTGGAGAAAGATACATTCCACTATTCATTGCCGGAAAAACCATTTTATGACTTTGTACAACACTATAAACCAAACTTCCCAAACTGTCAGTAAAACCATGCGTCATTTGAGCAATAAAATTTTGGGTTGCCGGGTATACAATAAATAAATCAGCTTCAGCCGCAATTGTGATATGTTCAGAAGGAACATTTTTATCATAATATTGTTGGGTAAAGATTTCTGTTTTAGCCGTTGGTGGAATTGTTTTTAAAAACTTTACGGCCCCTTGCGTTAAAATTAATTCAACATGATGGTCTTTTTTTAATGTTTCATATAAAGCAAGTCCCTTATAAGCAGCAACGCTCCCCGTAATAACTAATATGATTTTTGCCATCAAATCCACCTGTCTTTCTTGTCTTTTGTTAATTATACAAATAAAAATCGATATATTAAAATATTAATATATCGATTTTTATTATTATCTTATTGCTGTTCTTTAGTAAAAAAAGCAGCTTGCATTCTTCGTTGTGACTCTGCAATAATGTCATCTACTAATTCAACTCATTGTCCACATTCTAAATAACGACAATAAAAATTACGAATAATGTTTAAACGATCACCATAACGTTCTTGCACAAAATATTTTACTTTTTTCAAAATTGAAATATAAGCATATTGTAAATCTAATGGTTTTTGATAAAGTTTTTGATAAACTTGCGCATATTCTTTAATTAACTCAGTAACCTTATGTTCTAATGTTTTTGTTCGTTCATTAATCATTTGCTTTAATATTTCATCTTTTTGTCCTGAATTATATTTTGCACTTTTCATTACATAATATAACTTGATTTCTAATGCTAAAACAGGATTATCATGTGAAATAATTTTCTCATTATTTACAATCAATGATAACTCCCTAATTACATTATCATAAAACTGACTACAATTATTGCTTCCTAAAACTGACACTTTTTTCACCCCATATAATAACTTTTTTAATCCTTGTAAGAAACAAAATATTATTACACCTTATATTTACTGGTTTTTACCAAAAAAAATCTACAAAAACTAATAACTATAGTAAGAAAACACAGAACTAATTATCGTTTCCAGTAATATAATCATCATTTTTTAAACTGTCAACAGAAGTCATAATTGCTTGCAACCGCATATAATAGTTTGATGAAGAAATAATCGGGTATTTTTTATCAAAATAAACCTTAATATAAGTTAATTTTTTGCGATATGTTGTCAGTCACTTATGAGCAATTAGATTTAACTCTTCCATAATTTCACGTTGATTAACACTCATAGCATCTTTCCGTTTAGCAGGATCTAATTTTTTAAACAATGCTGTTGCTTTTTTCTTAAAATTAATTGCATAAGTAATAAATCCAACAACGCCACTAATTTTAACTGGTGTTACATAAATTCCCAAGTCATGATTACGACAATAATCATATTGAATTCGTGAAAAATCAGCGTTCTTTAATTCTCCTTGAACATAATTTAAGTCATTAAATTCTTTAATATTATAAATTTTAAAATCAACATAATAATCATATGGTGTTAAAAAACAATTATTGGTATATCAACTATAACGTGAAATTGATTCAAAAATTTCTTCTTCAATAAATTCAAATTCACGAAAATAATAAGTTTCTGTTTTTCAATAACGTTCTAAAATATAAAAAATTAATTCTTCACCATCAATATTATTTAAAAATCAAGTTTTTTGAAAATTAATATTTCGATATTTTATTAAATCTTCTTTTTCAATTCGTTTGCTTACATCAATTTTTTGCAAATAGTTGTCATATTTTTTAACAAAATACTCATAAAATCACCGTAATGTTAATGTATATAAAATATAATAATAGGTAAAATCAGTTTTAAGAACATATTTAATCATTTTTATTAATGTTCGTAATAAGTTATTTGAAATTTTATTTGCCTTATTAAAACCTTGTACTACTTGAATTACATTATCACTTTTTTCAATCCCATTTCGTCAAAAAATATATGTCAATTCCCCTTCAGCATTTTTTTTATAACAAAAGGGAATAATACGAACAATAAGATTTATTTCATCATCTATTTGATATTCTAAGTATCCCTCATTTTGGGTGTCTTTAATAACTGTCCCTTTTTTAACATTTTTGCGCATTTCAGCTAGCACAGTTTGAAACATCCGTTCTCGTAACCCGTTACTACTTTTAGGGCCATATTTCACAACTGCTAATTCCAATTCAAGTTTATCGTACTTTGTTAAAGTTTTAAGGCCATATTCACCAAGGGCAATGGTTTGATAGCCTATTTTTTGAAAACCTTTTTTATAAATAGTAAAAATCTCATACATTTTTTTACGAATATTACTTGCTAAATTAAGTTGCTTACTAACAATACTATTTAATTCTAAAAATTTTGCTTTTTTCTGCATTAAATTCGCCCCTAATTTTAATTCCATTTAATTATAACAAAAATTATTTAATATTTATAATCTGATTATCAACAACATCAATCACAAGTGCATTAGGATTTTTATTTAAACCCGGCATTGTAATAATATCTGCCAAATATACAATAAAATATTCTGCTCCCGAATTAATTTTAAGATCACGAATCGTAATGTGATCATCAGTTGCAGCTTTATTACCAAAAATTGTTTGATGATTCTTAGCCATACAAACTGGTCAACTTTTATATTTATTGTCTTGTTGAAAAAAAGCAATTTTCTCTTGTGCAACAGCACTGAAGGCAATTTTAGTTGTCTGATAAATTTTTTCACAAATAATTTTAATTTTGTCTAATAATGAAGTTGTTGCTGGATTAAACAATAATTGATATTGTTGTGGTTGTGTTGTTTGTTTAATAATAGTTTTAACTAACATTGGATTATCTTTAATACCAAGATGATAAGTATTATTAATCCCAAAAGGAATTTTTTGTTCTGTCAACCAATTTGTTACTAATGTAATTTCTTCAGTACTATCTGTTGCAAATTGATTTAAACAAACAACAAAATTTAAATGATAATTCTGAATAATTTTAATATGACGTTCTAAATGAAATAATCCATTTTGCAAACTAGCAAGATCAACTGTTGTTAATTCTTTTTCATCAGCACCACCATGTAATTTCAAAGCCCGAATGGTTGCTACTAACACCGTACAGTCGGGGGTATATTCCTCTTGTAAATTAATAATATCATTGAACTTTTCAAACCCTAAATCACTGCCAAAACCAACTTCACTAACAACATAATCACTTAATTTTAGCGCTAGATCAGTTGCAATTAAAGAGTTTGCACCATGTGAAATATTTGCAAAAGGACCACAATGCACCAATAATGGTGTTCCATATTTTGTTTGCACTAAATTTGGTAATAAAGCATCTTTCAACAAGGCTAATAAAGAGCCCGTAATTTGTAACTGATGTAAATAAACTGGTTCATTCTTAAAATTATAAGCAACAATTGCTTGGTCTAAGCGGCGACGTAAATCATTAAAATCTTTACTTAGCCCTAAAATAGCCATGATTTCACTAGCAGCAGTAATTTGAAAGTGCTCATTTCGCTGAATTTTATCATTAATTTTAATTTCAACATTTCGTAAAGCACGATCATTAACGTCCAAACAGCGTTGTCAAACCACTTTTGCTGGATTAATTTGTAAAGTATTACCCCAATAAAGAATATTATCAATAATAGCACTAACCATATTATTTGCTGTGGTAATTGCATGAAAATCACCAGTATAATGTAAATTAATTTCATTTTCTGGTTGCATAACACATTCACCTCCACCAGTTGCTGATCCTTTTAATCCAAAAACTGGACCCAACGATGGTTCTCGTAATGCAAGAGTTGTTTGATAACCTAAATGATTTAACATATCGGCAATTCCAATTGAACATGTTGTTTTTCCTTCACCTGCCTTGGTTGGGTTAATTGCTGTTACTAAAATAAATTTCGCTTTTTTTGGCAAATGACTAAAATTAAAAGGTTTTACTTTCGCAATATAATCTCCATAACTAATTAAATCATCTGCTGTTAAACCAATTTTTGTCCCAATTGTTGTAATTTTTTCCATTTTTGTCAACTCCTTTTAATTGTTATTATAATAATAAACCATTGGAAAGTGTATAATATTTGCATCAATAAAACTTTCCCCATTTTTAATAAAACCTAATTTTTCGTAAAAACCCACAACTTGACTTTGAGCAAATAAATAGACAGCAATAGGTTGATGCTTGGTTTGGACATAATTTAATAAGGTTTGTAACAATAAAGTTCCCACTTGGTGTTGACGATAATTTTTAAGAACAGCAATCCGCCCTAAAAACCATTTTCCGTCTTGTTGCAAAATACGAGCACAGCATATTGGTTCATTATCATAGTATCCAACAACATGATAAGCAGTTTGATCATATTGATCAACTTCCTCTGCTAAGGGGACCTGTTGTTCATCAACAAAAACAATTTTTCTAATTATTATCGCATTGTCATAAATTGAATTATTATTTCCAACTATGCTTTTAAAAATGATTGCATTTTGCATTTAATTTTATGGTCCTTTCATATACAATACTTATATAAAAACATTTTAACATAGAAAAGAGGGAAACCTTAATGGATAAAACCAAAATAATTGACGGAAAAATGGTTAGTGAACTAATTAAAGCAAAAGTCACAACAGAAGTTATTGAAATTAAAAAAAAGAACCATCGTGTTCCTAGTTTAACAATTATTCAAATTGGGAATAATAAAGCAAGTAGTACTTACATTAAAAATAAAAAAATTGCTTGTGAAAAAGTTGGTATTATTTGTAATGTTCTAACATATCCTGAAGCAATGACTGAATCAGATTTGCTTAACCTTATTAATCAATTGAATCAGGACTCAACAATTGATGCTATTCTTGTCCAACTTCCTTTACCAATGCATATTAATAGTGAAAAAATTATTAATAGTATTACAATAACAAAAGATGTTGATGGTTTTACTCCCCAAATATTAGGTAATCTAATGCTTGGCCATTATCAATTATTACCCGGAACACCAAAAGGAATTATGTTCCTATTAAAGCACTATCAAATTGAACTAAAAGGACAACATGTTGTTGTGATTGGCCGTAGTAATATTGTTGGAAAACCTCTTGCTAACTTATTAATCAACGCTTCAGCCACCGTTACTGTTTGTCATTCTCAAACAAAAAATCTAAGTTTTTTTACAAAACAAGCTGATATTTTGATTTCCGCGGTTGGACAACCAAAAATGATAACTTCGGAAATGATAAAAGAAAATGCCATTATTATTGATGTTGGAATTAACCGCGACCAAGATAATAAACTATGTGGCGATGTTGATTTTGAAAATGTGTTGTCAAAAGTTAAAATGATTACCCCCGTTCCTGGTGGGGTTGGACCAATGACAATCGCAGCTTTATTAGAAAATATTTTATATCTTTATTATCAAAACAATAATTTATAATAAAAAAAATCTCATAATTAAGTTATTAATTATGAGATTTTTTTTATTTTAGTTTCTGCAAAATTGTTTCAATATTATTTGCATTATCTAATGAATGATCATAAATAAATTCCAAATCTGGACAACGATAAATTTCTAATTTATGTGCTAACTTACTACGAATTTCACCTTTATATTCTTGTACCACATTAGTTAATTCTAATTCTGGCTTTGTTAATAATGAAGAATAGTAAACTTTCGCATGACCTAAATCATTTGATAATTTAACAGCATTAACTGATAAAGTATTTAAAATTTCATCACGAATTTCACGCTGCATAATAAGTGTTAAATCACGGGCAATCAATGATTGCATTTTTTCAATTTTAATTTTATTTGCCATATATATCACCTTATTTCTAACTTTATTAACATTATAACAAAGCATTTTAATAAAGGCGAATACTTTTAGATTATTCTGTATTTAATTGATATATTCTTCAATTTTCACCAGTTGCTAAAGCTAATATTCTTCCATCTTGCAGTTGAATTAAGGAAGTAATAATACTATCATCAATAAATGGTTTATTATAATCAGTATGGTAAGTTTGAATATTTCCTTCAATACTTAGAACATACATATCATATTTTTTATTACCACCGCCCTCTCAAGGCACACCAGCAAGTAAAACGGTACCATCTTGTAAAGGGACAATAGCACTAATTTCCATTGAAGATAAAAATGAAGTATTTTTAGTATCTAAAATTTTTGTCAATTTTTTATTAAAGAAATCAATTTCATAAATCATCCGTTCAGTTTGCAACCAAATTTTTCCGTTTGCTAATTGAATAACATTTTGAATACTATTATTAAAATAATTTCCTGCAATAGCATCAATTTTTTCTCCCGTTGAAGATAAACGATAAAGATTTTTACCTCAAGTAACTAATACTGTACCATCCTGTAACCGCGTTAGTGTTGAACGATAATCATAATCGGGGTTTGGGTCAGTAAAAACAGTTCTTTCTTCCCTTAATATATCTGTACCTATTTGCTTATATTCATAGATTTTATTTGTATTTTGTCCTCAAAAAATATTATCCTGCATTTGAATAATTGAATTTGAAAAAAAGCTAGAGCTTCTTCGATTTAATATTTTTGTTTCTAAATTAATTTGTGATAAAATACCATTTTCATTTGGTACTAAAATTTCACCATTATCTAATTGGACAATTTTATTATTAACAGAAAAATTAAATAAAGATGATCCCCATCCTGTCTCTTTTCGAAATAAAATATCTTTAATTTGACCAAGTTGCAGATTTAATAAAGAGTAATTAACAATAACAGAACTAGTTGCGATATATTTTAAACTTTCTGTTTTAACAATAATAGTTGCTTGTCGACTATTAATTGAGTTAAGATCAACAGTAACCTCATTAATAAGAAGACTTGGATTTTTTGCTTTTACAGCAGTTAAAATTGTAGTTGGTTTTTTATCTTCAATTTTACCTAAATTAACATTTGACAAATCAGCAGACAATAATTTTTTCCCACTTGTGTTAAAATAGATTGTAATCATATCATTATCAACATAAGTAGTACTATTAACTTTTGTGACAATACTAGCTTGATTTGGCATAATATTTTTAACCATTATTTGACTAATAACTAACTTTGGATTACTTTTTTTAGTAACTATTAAAATGTTTTTTTCTGTTAATTGATCAACTTTTTCTCATAAGACTAAATTAGAAAGGTGTGTATTAATAGTTAGTCGATCAGGAAGAAAATAAACATCAATATAAGAATTATCAACATAATAAATACTAGAAGACTTTACATAAACACGGGCTTTTGTTTCTAGAATATCTTGAATAAAAACATCCTCTGTTTTTAAATCTGGATTTTTTGCTTTAACAGCGGCTAAAATAGTTGTGTTAGTATTATTTTTAATATTACCTAGCATTGAATTTTTAACTACGGTATCTAAAGAAACTCGTGATCATTTTTTGGGACTAGCAACAGTACTTGGATTAGACCCTGTTTGTGAAAAATAAAGACCCAAAGTTGTTCCTAAACCAGCTGCAATTAACAAAATTACTAATAGACCAATAATTAATATATGGCGTTTCATTTGGGTTACACAGCAAAGTCGATGATAAGGAGTTACAGCTAAATGACGATTTTGTAAATAACCTTTTTTAAGTACTGCAACAGAATGTTGTTTTACTGAAACAGGTAAATTTACTTCTTTTTTAACAATACTGTGTTCTTTAGGAAAATTAGTTTGAATTTCATTTTCTTCATTAGAATCAAATAAACATCCTTTAACAATTGCTTTAATATCGTCTTTTTCATCAAATAAACTTTCTTTAACAAAAAGACCAAAACGACGTTTTGCACATTGCAAATAAATCAAAATGTTAACATTATATTCTTTTCGTTTTTTAATAATTTCTAAATTTTTAATTTCCAATAAAATTGGATTTTTAAAAAATTCTTTTTTTTCATGTTTTACAATCATTAATTTTTGTTTTAGCTTAGTTTGACATCTATCACATAAGGTTTTTACACTAACAGCTTTCATAAGTAAAACCTCCAAGTTTTATAACAAAATGAAATATATATGTAATAAATACTCAAGGTATAGGGAGTTCAAAACAATAAAAATGAGATAATTTTAAAATTTTCACAAAAAAATGAGAATTTTAAAACTAAAACTCTCATAAATTTACAGCAAAATGCTATAATTATTTATGAGAGCATAGTTGTGGTTTCGCGATCTTGAGTATGCTCTCACATATATATTTTTAAATTAGTGAGTTATTACAACTCACTTTTTTATTATAACACTAAAAAATAAAATAACACTGTCATAATTTGGAAATTTTTTTATCTTGCCTTAGCAAAAATTATAAAATTATAAAAATTTTCTTTTTAACAAAGTATTCCTATGATAATATTTAAAAGATTATCAAGGAGGAATTATGAAACGTTGAACTTATCGAATTTGATATAAAGATTATCTTTGATATTATAAAGTAATAATCGCTAGTTTAGCTTTTGCCTTTTTAGCTTATGGCTTTTATGCTGATATTTTTAAAGAATTCTGATATGTCAATAAATATTCATATCGATCTAGTTTACAAAATTATGATATATTATTAAGTTTTTATTCCGTGCAAGTTAATATTATTACGATTGTTTGATTATTGCTAGCCATTTTTAACCATCATCGTGAGCAAAAGAGTTGGTTTTTTTCAACAAACTTTAAATTAAGCATCTTAAATTGAAACTTATTAATGTTTTTTATTTTTTGAATTGGAATTATTATTGGTTATAAGAATGGTCAAGTAACTATTGCTGAATATACTAAGGCCCAAATTGCTTGTACGGTTGTGACGCACTTTATTATGCCCATCTTATTTTTTATTTATACCTTATTATCGTTTGGTGATCATCGTCTTAGTTGAAAAAAAGAATTTTTAACAAAAGATTGATGAATTAGTTTAAGTTATCCCATTTTTTATTTAATATATGTTTTAATTCGTGCCGCTGCTTGAAACCGTGATGGCGCTACTGTTTGAGCTTATCCCTACCCTTTTTTAGATATTGATAATCCAATAATAGCCGGATTAACAAAAGTTCAAGCAACTTTCTTTATCATCTTTATTTTTACAGTGGTCTTTACTACTTTCCATGTTCTCTTACAAAGTTTTAACAATGGAATGTATCGAGTATTTAATAAGTATCAAGATAAAACTTTATGATATGAAACTATTTATCAAAACATTAAAACAAAAATGACAACCAAAAAAAACAAATAAAAAGCAAAATAGTAATAAAATAACTAACGCGTTATTGATCACTATTTTCGTTTTGCATTAGTAATAAATGTTGTAATTGCTGCGATATACTGTGCCGGATTGTAATAAATACCTCGCACATGGTCACAATTAAAAACAACACGATTACTAATTTTTTTTCGTTCATATCTTCGTTTGTTTTGATAAGCTTCTCGCCCCATAACATAAGGTGTTGCATGATCTTTTTTATTTAAAAGATATAGAACCGGTAATTTTGCCAATTGCCTTAAGTTTTCACCAGGATTAATTTGTTCTGGATCATAGCCCCGGGTATCAATAGCATAGCGCCGAATTGCATAATAATGTTCATCATAATTAACTTTAATCTTTAACATATAATAACGATATAAAGCATTTAAATTACTAATTGTTGAATCTAAAATCGCACTTTTAATTACTTTGTTTTTAACAAATGCTAATTTTAAATATTCCATAATTACAAAGGTGCCCATTGACCATCCGTGAAAATTAAGTTCTTTTAGTTTTGGATCAATCGTTGTTTGTAAAAATTTAACAACTGCAGCTAAATCATACTTTTCATAATATCCCATTGTTGTTATTTTTGACGTTGATTCACCATGATTTCGTTGGTCAAAGACAAGAATGTTATAACCCAGGCGCAAATAAATTAAACCAAAAAAGATGGCTCGAAACTTGTGTGAATTAAGACCATGTACTACTATGACTCATTTTCTATTGTTATCATTTTTTACTCACGACCGAATAGCAACCGCTTTTAAGCGGACATCTTCATAACCAGGAATGTCATATTCTTGTAAATCTCATTTTTGATTTAATTCAGCTGCTGTTAATGTCATTTCCTCAATTCGTAATCGTTTTGTTAAATCAGTAATATATTTTTTACAATATGCTTCTAAATCATTATCAGTTTTCTTTCACCAAGTATGATGTGTTAGTAAAATGCGCTTATCATGAAAGGCATAAAATAATTTAATATAAAGGGCATTATTACTCATATAATCTTTTAAATGTTCATCATCAACAATACGATAACTATGATCAGTAACTAATTCACGGTCATGAGCTAAATCATATAAATCTAGTTCGTCATTATGTTTTTTCGCCATAATCCTATTGTAAATCCTCTTTCGTGAAACCATATGGTAATAAATCACCAATTGTTACAACATATGATTCACCCTTTTGATTATAAATTTCTAATGGAACATCATGAGCAATTAACTCTCATAAAAATTGCCGGCATGTTCCACATGGTGACCCTTTTTGGTTACTATCAGTATATAAAAAAAGTTTAACAATATCTGCTTTTTGATAACCCAAGGTATAAACTTGTGCTAAACATGTTCGTTCCGCACATATTGTTACAGAATAGGCTGCATTTTCAATATTAACACCACTGACTTCTGTACCATCTTTTAAAAGACAAATTGCACTAACATGAAACTTAGAATATGGAGCATATGCTTTTGTACTTAATAATTTTAATTTTTCAAAATAGTTCGCCATTGTTCTAACTCCTTTTAATTAATTTTTAAATATAATTTAATAACATCAACTAGTGGTGGCAACATAATCAATAATCCGATGGCAATTGCCAAAATTGAATTAATTAAAGTTGCCGCGGCACAAATATCTTTAATTTTTTTAGCTTTAATATTATATTCAAATGATAATAAATCAACAAAGTTTTCAACCATTGTATTAATTAATTCAAACCCAATCACAATTCCAATTGTTAATAATAAAATTGCTCATTGAACATAACCAAATTCATGCGGAACCATTTTTTGCAATCAGATTCCTAATCCAATCACAACTAATGATACAATAATATGAATAATTAAACTTGACTCTTCTTTAATTGCTGTATAAATTCCACGAAAAGCATTTGAAAACTTGTTTCGTAATTTAAAAAATATTTTTTTCTTTGGTGGTGA
This sequence comes from Spiroplasma sp. SV19, assembly GCF_030060925.1. Lineage (NCBI taxonomy): Bacteria > Bacillati > Mycoplasmatota > Mollicutes > Entomoplasmatales > Spiroplasmataceae > Spiroplasma > Spiroplasma sp. SV19. The sequence continues at coordinate 105,281 of NZ_CP045455.1, read as the reverse complement.
TCCTTTTGCCATTATGTCTATCCCTTTCTTTTTCTCTTCTTATTCTATTGGAATTCGATGAATTTGTAAATCATTTAAAACTTTTCGTTGTAAATTAAACATTGTTTCTTCTTCAATTGGTGTTTGATGATCATAACCCAAAATATGTAACATTCCATGGGTAAATAAAAATGCAAATTCACGTCGCGGCGAATGATTATATGTTTGAGCTTGTTCTAATGCTTTTTCATAGCAAATAAAAATATCCCCCAAACTGCGTAGTCCTGTTAATTGCAATAAATCAACACTATTTTCTTCTTCTAAAGCAAATGTGATAACATCAGCAATATAATCTTTTTGACGATATTTTTGATTTAACTCTAATTGCTCTTCGGCATTGACAATAATTAATGATAGTTCCAATGGATCAGTAATATTTAAGATTGTTTTAATTTTCTGAAAAATTGCCATAAAATCAGCTTGATATGGTTTAATATCAAATTTTGTTTCGTTATAAATGGCAAAATCATCTTTCATTACCACGAATTGTCACCTTACACTTTCTTTTTTTATTATAACAAATTAAATGATTATCTTCAGTAAATAATCTAATGTTGCTTGTTGACCAAAATAAATTTTTGCTGGCAAATATCAAAAATCAATAGTAAGGTCAGTTTGATTTAAAATTAAATAATAATTATTTTCTCGTTTAATTTGAACTACCATTGTTTGCCAATAATTTTGCATAAAATATTCTAATTTAACTTTTTTAATTATTTCACCACCATTTGGCATTTCCGTTGGAACAAAAACATAATTTAAGTCTTCCGCAGTATTTTTTAAAATTGTTAAATAACCATTATAATATAATCGAAGCGGATAATACGCAAGTAACATAAAAAAAGAAATTAAGAAACAACAGGACGCCAATACTGAGATAATAACTTTCTTACTCATTTTCAACCACCATTAAATTAAGTTTTGTCAAATCAATAACATTTGCAAAAAATTGTTCAACAATATGATCATGACCTGCATAAATAATTATTTGATCAGATTTTAAACTAAATAATAATTTTAATAAAATAATTTTGCTCTCATAATCAACATTACTTAATACTTCATCAATAAGATAAACATCACAAGATTGTAATAAGAGATTTAAAAATAAAATAATTTGGCGCTGACCTTTTGATAAGTTCTCTCCATTATTACAAACCAATTGATCAAGACTCAAACGATTTTGTTTTAATAATTGTTTGACCGATGGTAATGTTAAAATCTGATAATTACAATTCTGCTTAAAATTAAGAATATTATCATAAACACTACCAGTAAATAAAAAATCATCTTGATGAAACAGTAATATTCTTGTGCGAATTGTCCCTTCGCTCAGCATCGCTAAATCAAACTGATTATTAAGCATTATTTCACCACTTGTAATTGGTCGCAATTTTGCTAAGATTTCTAAAAAAGTTGTTTTACCCGAGCCACTACGTCCTTTAATAAAACAATGGTTTTGTAAAGTTAAAGTTATTTTTTTTAAAATAAAATTATCATTCAGAAGATAACTTAATTTTGTAATAGTAAAAGATTTAATAAGTGGCAAATCTAACTGCTGCTGCTCTTTTTGCGGTTCTGGAAATAATAAAAATACTGTTTGTTGAAACGCTTTTTCCAATTTTCCTTTTTCTACAATTAATCCTGATAACTGTGTTGTAAAATCATTAATAAAACTAGTTAAAGCACTATAAAACATTAAATTTCCAATTGTTAAAGTTTGTTTTGATATAAAACTAATTGCTAAGTAAAAAATTAAGAAAGTAGCACACTGGGAAATAAAACTTAAAATTAATTTTTGAATAATATTATTTTTTTCAAATCCATAAGTTTCTACTAAAAAAGCAGCAAGTTTTTTTGTTCATTGATAATTAAAATAGTTTTCTAAATGACGACTCTTCTGAAATTTAAAACTTTGATATAATTCTAATGTAATATTTTCAAATTCTAGTCCTTGTTGATATCATCGGTAATATCAAAACTTATTAATTTGTAAAAATAAAAATGATAGAAAAAAAATAATGACATTTTCTAATAAAACAATTGTTAAAATTAATCCATTTAAATTAAGTAAGAAAACAACTCCAATAATTAACATTAAAAAGCTAAATAAAAGTTGCGGAAAAGTTGTTCCTAAAAAAGTTGCTAAAATGATAACATCTCCTTGGCGTTTTAATCATTCACTTGTGCTAAACCGTTCAAATTCAACAACAGAAAGCTGTGATAAATTATTAACAAATGTTGCTACCATTTTTTTTGTTAATTTTTGTTGAAACTGAGTAAGTATTTTTTGGAAAAAATAACTAAAAAGAACCCGAAAACAATAAATAATTAAGAAAATAGCAAAGAAAATTAAGACTTCTTGGTGAATTGTTGTTGTTAAACGATCAAAATAAACCTTAATAAAACTTTTCCCAAATAAAATTAAAAAATTTACCACAACACTAAGAAAAACAGTTCATAATAAAAAACCAATTTGCTCTTTTAAAAAAAGAAAACTTAAATAAAAGGTTTTTGTCTTATAAATAAACTTTTTGTTTTTCTTAGTGAAAATAATTACTGCTTGAAATTTTTCCATAAAGTCATTAATTAAAACTCAATGTCCTTTTTCAGCACTTGGATCCGCAACAAAAAACCGTTTACCACGGCGATGATAAATAACAACATAGTGATAATAACCAGTTTCATTTAAAACATAAGCAATTAAAGGTTGTTCAAAGTTAAGTGTTAATAATTCTTGCTTGCTAACTTCAAAAGCAGTTAAAACTAAATTATATTCATTAGCAATTTGACTTAAACTATAAACGCTTAAAGCCCCTTGATAATTTTGAAAATGATGTTTTAATTCACTAATTGTTAACTTTTGCTGATGATAATATTCAATTAGCATTGCTAAACAAGCATAACCACAGTCATCACTTTGTTCTTGTTTCACAAAGGGATACCACATAAAAACACCTCTTTTTCTAGTTATTTCTAACCAAAAAAGTGGTGTTTTCCTGTTTAAAATTATAATCAACAATGATAAACTTTACGATAACCCGCTTTTAAAGCAATACTTAAAAATGCAAACAGCAGGACTCCACCCCCTAAAAAGGCATATCAAATTGGTGGTGGTGGTGATAATTGTAATCAAACGTGAACATCAGGAATGTATGGCAAAGCAAAAACTACCATTAAAATAAATAAAATTGGTAAAATCAACTGCAATGGCGGACGGTCTTTCCAAAATGCTAATTTATCAGTACGCATAAAGAAAATCATTAGCATATGTAATAAGGCTCCTTCAGTAAACATTGTAGTTTGAAACTGCGAAATCAATTGTGCATTATCACCTTGGCTTGGATCAACACTTCATGTTAACGCTAACGATGTTAATATAATTCCCATCACGATAAAATTTAAAACACTCATGACAGTTACCGAAGGACCATTTCACAAGGTAAAGGAAAAAATTCCTTTCGTATCTCAACTTCGTGGTTTTTTAATATATTCAGAATTAACATTATCAAAAACAACAGCAACTTGAGAAAAATCAAATAATAAATTCTGGAATAAAATTTGAATCGGCGCCATTGGTGCAAATGATAACCAAGCCGAAGCAATTAATAGACTTAACATTAACCCAAAATTAGCGGCGACTGTTACTTTTAAATACTTAATAATATTAGCAAAAATACTACGGCCCTCAATGATTCCTTGTTCTAAAACCAATAATGACTTTTCTAATAAAATAATATCTGATGCTTCTTTGGCGATATCAGTCGCATTATTAACAGAAATTGCCACATTACTTTTACGTAATGCTAACGCATCATTAATCCCATCACCCATATAGCCAACTTTATGCTTATTACTCTGCAACGCTTCAATAATACGTGCTTTTTGTAATGGGGTTAATTTTGCAAAAATATCATGGTTTTCAACCGCAACTAGTAACTGGTCATGCGTCATATTTTCAACTTCTTCGCCAACTAAAACCCCCCGTGATTTTAGACTAATTTTATCACAAACAACTAATGTTGTTTGAGGAGCATCCCCTGTTAAAATTTTCATAGTAACACCATATTTGTTAATTAATTTCAATGTTCCTTGCACATCTTTTTTAATAACATCTGTGAATGATAAAAAACCAAGAAAAATTAAGTCATTTTCATCATCTAAACTGATTTGGTTTTTACTAATTGGTTTATAAGCGACAGCAATTAATCGAACCCCTTGTTGATTTAATAATAACAAGTTTTCAATAATTTTTAATTTTGCCGGTTTATCAAGCGGGAAAATTTTTTCGTTAACCTCATATTGTTGACAAAGATCTAGCATTTCTTCTGCCGCCCCTTTGGTAATTATTATTTGCTCTGATTGTGGCTTTGAAGTCAATAAAATTGAAACACGTCGACGCATAAAATCAAATGGTAATTCATCTAACAGTTGATAATGTGATGCTAAAGTTTTAGTATAATTAACTTTTCGATACCCAATAATAGCTTCATCAATTTGATTTTTCATTCCTAATTGAAAATAACTATTTAAATAACCATATGATAAAACCTTTGGATCATTAATTTTATTAATATTATAATAATTTTGTAACTCAATTTTGTCCTCCGTTAAAGTTCCTGTTTTATCAGTACATAAAATATCAATCGCCCCTAAATTTTGGACAGCATCAAGTTGTTTAATAACAACTTTTTGTTTTGCTAAATTTTTACTGCCCCGGGTTAAATTTGCCGCAACAATAACTGGCAATGATTCTGGTGTTAATCCGACGGCAACCGAAAAAGCTAAAATTAAAGCTTCTAATCATTGCCCTGTTCGAACTCCATTTAAAACTAAAACAATCGGAACCATAATTAAAATAATTAAAATAATTAATTTAGTAATTTTTTTAATCCCAAAGTTAAAACTATTTTCTGATTCAACACTTGCTAATTGCGCATTAAGTGTTCCTAAATAAGTATTTGTGCCTGTTTTTAAAACAACGGCAATTGCACTTCCAGCAACAACACTACTCCCCATAAAACATAAATTTGATAAATCAAAGATTTGTTGTGGCTCAGCATTTGCAACAATTGTCTTATAAATCGGTTCTCCTTCGCCATTTAAAACAGCTTGGTTAACTGATAAATTTTTAGTATAAATAATTCGCACATCACTAGGAACAATATCACCTGTTGAAAGATAAATTAAATCCCCTGGAATCAATGTTTTTGATTCAACTTTTTGGGCCTTTGCCACTAAACTTGGCAACATTGTCTCATTTACAGTTGTTAAGTTTAATTTCCCCTCCCGAATTACCATTGAAGTTTTTTTCACCAATTGTTGAAGTTCCTTTGTTGTTCGAAAGGCTTTATAATCTTGGACTAAAGAAATTGTTGCACTTAAAGTCATCATAATTGCAATAATAATAGCACTAGCTAATGCTAAACTATCATTCATATTTTTTACAAAAAAAGTCCCTAATTCAAAAGCAAAAATAAAAATTAACAGCAAATTAAAAGGATTAACAAGCGTTAAAACAATATTTTTTAGTCATTTAAATTGTTGCGGTTTAATTTCAGATTGATTAACATTAGAATGATACTCTTTAACTTCATTATTATAATACCCAATTTTTTGTGCAGGAAGTTCTGTTATTACTGTTGTTAAATTACTTTGTGCCAAAGTTTTATAGTCAGTAAAGATTTTAGTCTCATCAAATTGTTGTTTTGATTTTTTCATTTGACATAGCCTCCATTTGTCATTTTAATCATATCATATTTTTAAAAATCCCCTTTTAAAATATAAAAACAGGATAGTGATCCTGTTTTTATCTTATTAATATTATGTCATTAACCCCGCTTCATATAATCGTTTAAAGCGCCCCTCAACTTTTTTCAATTCATCAAAGGTTCCACTTTGCACAACCCCGTTCCCTTTTTCTAGAACTAAAATTTGGTCAACATTTTTAATTGTACTTAAACGATGGGCAATAATAATTGTTGTACGACCCGCCATTAATTTATCTAATTCACCTTGAATTTCTTTTTCTACAATATTATCTAACGCACTTGTTGCTTCATCTAGAATCAAAATTTCTGGATTTCGTAAAAACATTCGAGCAATTACTAATCGTTGTTTTTGCCCACCTGATAAAATAAAACCACGTTCTCCTAGAACTGTTGCAAATCCTTCTGGTAATTCCGTAATAAAATCATACAATTCCGCCTTTTTCGCTGCTGCTTCACATTCGGCATCAGTAGCCGCAAAAGTTCCATAACGAATATTATCATAAAATGTACCATAAAGAATTTGTGGTTCTTGTTCCACATAACCAACATGATCTAAATATGATTTTAAATTAATTGTCTTTAAATTTTGATTATTATTAACATAAATTTCCCCTTTTGATGGGTCATAATAACGTAATAATAATTTTGAAATAGTTGATTTTCCAACGCCAGTTTCACCAACAAAAGCATAACTTTTACCTTGTTTAAAATGGAAACTAAAATCTTCTAAAATATATGGTTCATCTTCATCTTCAACATCATATTTAAATCAAACTTGATCAAAAACAATATCACCATTAATATTTGTTAATGGTTTTGCTGTTGGATTAATATTAATTTTAGGAACTTGATCAAAGATTTCTGCCACCCGTGTTGCTGAAGTGGAAGCTGTTGCTAAATTAGCTAATAAACGAACTACTTGAATAATTGGAAAAATTAGTGAATTAATACTCATCGTAATTGATAGCATTACGGTTGGATCTAACCGATTATCATTAACAAACACAATCCCAACAATCAAAGCAATTGTATTCATACTAGTTAATGTTGTCACCACAAAAGCAATCACAATTGATTGAACTTTAATTGCACGCATACTTACTTTATAATATTCTTTATGAATATCATTAAAACGATTTTTTTCATATTCATTCGTTCCAGTCGCTTTAATTAAACGAATAGAATTAATCCGGTCATTAACATCACCATTAACATCAGAAACTACTTTACGTTGCTTATACATTAATCGACGAATAAAAGTAAAACCAAACGAAGTTAATAACAAAATCCCAAATGAAACTCCTAAAATAATTCCTGCTAACTCAGCAACAGTTGCTGTCCCATCAATATAAACAGGGTTCCCATTAGCATCAATAACTGGTTCAATTCCCTTTGGACCATCTTGATATTGTAATACTCGGTTATCCAAGGTAAACATAACTGCAATACTTCCAATAAAAGTAAAGAATGCATTTAGAAAGTTTTGTGGCACTTGAAACGCTTGATCACCTAAAATTTGGGTGTCAGAAATTAATTTTGTTAAAATATCACCCATTTTTTTATCATGATAATAATTCATATCTAAATCAACTAATTTATTTAAAACTTTAATTCGAATATCAATTTCAATTTTACGAGAAATTGATCCCCCAACTAAACTTTGTAAATACAAGAAAAAACCAGAAACAATAAATGTTGCGCCAAAACCAATTGCTCAATATAATAATGTTATCCACGGCATTGCAGGATCATTAATACTTGAACGAGCTAACATCCCACTTGATAGCTGCGTCATAACAATATTTGTTAATTTTGGTAATGCAACTGTAATCCCACATGTAATAATGACAAAAACAATTAAACATAATCAACGCAATCAAAATTGTTTGTAATAAATTGATAATAATTTAAAAAACCCCATTGGATTTGTTTTTTTCTTTTTCTCTTTAACCAATCCTTGTTCGAGCTGAACATCAGATAAATTTGTACTATCATTTTTTTTGCTCATAACTAACTCCTTTTGTTTAATGATTGTTAAACACTTAACAAAATTATTATACGAATTTGAAAAAAAATTACAAGATATTTTTCGAAATTTGTTAAATATTTAACATTTATTTACTAAATAATTTGATATCACTCTTAAAAAACGCCACAATTTTTTCTAAATCAGCTAATAATATTTCATAATTTGGTTCGGATAATGCTTGTCTAATTTTTTGATCTAACTCATCAACCAACATAAAAACAATTGGTTTTAATGTTAACCACTTTTCTGTTGGCGTTAAATAAATTACTTTCTTATTATTTTCTGGGTGCACTTTAACAATATACCCCTTTTGAACTAATTTTTTAGAAATAATACTAATATTAGCTCGTGATTGATTAACAACTTGGGCTAATTCATTCATTGTGTGGGTTGGATATCGCTCAATTAAAATTAATAATCAAATATTTGAAATTTGAAAATCATCATAACCTTGTTTTTGTAATTCATTTTCAATTTGTTGGGAGAAAGCTTTATTAATATAGCCAAGATAACGGAACAGTCTTCCTTGGCATAATTCCCCTTCTAAGCCCATTTTATCCGCCATAACTCTCCGCTCCTTTCTCCGTTTGCTAAGTTTGTTCCTTCTTATTATCTTAACACAGAATAAAATAATGTTAAATATTTAACAAATATTAATAAAAAATGTGCTTCGCGTTAAACCGGAAAGCACTCTTAATCTTCTAAATCATGAATTGGATTATTATTTGTTAAAATTTCAATTTCAAAAACAATATTTTTTGTTGTTAATTTCCCTTCTTTTTCATCATTTACCCGAAAGGCATAATTATTATAAACAAATTCCTTGATTTCATTTTTGGGTTTTGTCAAATCATATCCCGTTTGTTGGGCAAACCATTGACACAATGTTTGTCCAGCACTTGCTGGTGGGGCCGCTAAATGCAAGTACTTTTGAAAAACTTTCTTAACCGCAGTACTCCCATGAATTCAAAACATATGATGGCCAATTTCTTTTACTTGCCCTGTTTCATCATCTTCATCATAAATTTCCCCAACAAGTTCTTCTAAAATATCTTCCATGGTAACAACACCAAGAAAATCATTACTATCGGTATTAGTACTTACAATTGCCATATGTAATTGTTCTTGTTGAAATAATTCTAGAGCATCATCTAATTTTAAATAACGAGAAAAAAAGATTGGTTCTGAAACTAACTTTTTAATTTCAACTTCCTGATGATCAATTACCGCAATAAAAACATCCTTAATATTTAAAATACCAATTACTTTTTCTGTTTCTGGTGTTAGAACTGGCATTCTCGTAAAACGTTCTTCTTTATAAAAACGTTGTAATTCTCGCCATGTTGTATTACTATAAATTGCCTTGACTTTTTCTTTTGGCCGCATAATTGATCCAATCGTTTTTTCATCAAAGGTAATTGCTGATTCAATCAGTTCTTTCTCGTTTTTTTCTAACACCCCTTCTGATTCAATCGTTGAAATTAATTCTAATAATTCATTTTCTGTCGTTGAAACCCCTTCTTTTTGTTTTCGTAAAATTAACACCCATGTAAATGGATAAAACAAAATTTTTCAAATTCATAAAATATAAGCTGAAAAAATTGAAAACTTTTCCGGAAAAGTTTTTGCAATTGTTTTTGGAACTAATTCACCAAAAATTAACACCGTAAAACCAATCACAATGGTTGAAACTCATGTTGCTGTTTCAGTATTACTAATTAAGGTTGCAAAAAACAAGGTTCCAATTGTTGCTAAAGCAGTATTAATTAAAGTATTAGCAATTAATATTGTTGCTAAAGTACGATCATAATCTTTTACTAATTTATAAACGCGTTTTGCTTTACGAATATTTTTATTTGTGGTCTTGTTTTTACGCCTACTAACATTATTTTTCGCCATTTGTTTCAAGCGGATTACATTAATTGAAGTAATTGCGGTTTCAGATGCGGAAAAAAAACTCGAAAAAATTAACAAAATAATCATTATTGGAAGTAATACAGCAAGCGCGGTGGCCGTATCCATCATCAGTTTTACACCCCTTTATAACTTTTACTGTTATTTATACATTGTATATATTATATCCTTTTCGTGAGAATTTTCTACCTGTAATTCAACAAAATATTTAATATTTTCTGTCAAAATCAAAGAAACTAATGTATAGTTATAAATAGACAACATTATAAATAATTCTTAGGAGGAATAGAAATGAGAAAACTGCTAAGCACAATGGCAGCCCTAATGATTGTATCGACCACAGCAACAACAGTAATTGCTTGTTCTGATAAAAATATGGTATATTACACTCAATTTATGGATGGAATCAAAAAAAAGGAAAACTTTATTTTTATGGTATCAGCACAAAATTGTATTCATTGTCAAAATACACATGACACTACTATTGCTGATTTATATACTAATGGTAAAGGTAATCAGAAATTTGATGACTACTTAGCAGGAAAATATGGATCACAATATGCTCTAAATAGTTACCCCGTTAGTGCAGAAGACCAAGCAAAAATTAAGAATACACGTTTAATTGTTACTAGTGATGTGAAAGATTTCAATGGAATTTGACAACAAAAATGAGCTAAAAAAATTGCGGACTGAATTGTGACCCAAGAACGTAACGCTCATAAAATAAATGGTGAAATTGACAAAAGTATTACTGCTGATTCATTAGGATTAAATGGAACACCAACTTATGTTTATATTAAAAATGGTAATTATGTTGGTTTTGAAACTGGTGAAATTGGTAATTTAGAAACTGGTTCAAATCCTAACTTATGAATGCAACGTTTTATTAAACACATGGTTTCAGAAGATTGAGATACTGATCATAATAAACAATAATAAAAAATACTCAGATTAATAAGTCTGGGTATTTTTTTAATTAAGCATTGTTAAAACTGCATTAAAGATAATAAATAAATGGTTATAAATTATTTGGTGGGTATACATTTTGCGCCGATCATTAATAATGATTGGCGCTCTTGTTGTTAAATTTGTCTCTAAGATCGGTGAGTTTTCTTTTAAAATAAATTTAATATTATCGCAAGGTAATGGTTTATCTGTATGTTTCAAAACATTGAATAAATAAGTTTGATTACTATCAATCACAATTCAAAGAACAAGATCATCTTTTGTTATTTTTTCTAAAAACTTTTTTGCAATAAAATCATGGGTTGTCATACTTGTATCAAACCCTAACCCTAATAATTGATGATAAAAATTAATTAATAAATCTAAATGTGTGTGTTCACCAATTAAGTAAACTTTCTTTGTTGCTTTTAGCATTGTTTTTAATTCTAAAATTGATGTTAAATTTTCATTTAATAATTTTGTCATCATAATTGTATGATTTGACACTAAGTCTTTAACTGTATTTTCTAACGGATTAATACGATGTAATTGATTAAGTTTTCGCACATTATCTAATTCATAACGAAAGAAAATATAAAATTCTTTCCAACCAGTAAAACCTAGCATTTTACAAAACTTTGTTACCGACGAGACACTTGTATGTGATGTTTCTGCAACATCATTAATAATAAAACTTTCGTTTTGTAACTTAGCAAAATTTAAAATAGTTTGTGCAATAATACCATTAACAGTATCATCATTACGATTAACAATTTCCTCTAACTTCTCAAGAATATTAGTTCTCAATTGCATGTTCCCCACCCAATCATTCCATGTTTTAATTCCTCAACTTTCAATTGTGATTATAATAAAATTGGAATGAAAAAAATTTGAGAGTTTATTGAAAATATTTTCCTAATCGACGCTGTCTGTTCGATCCTTTACAACTGCTTCAATTTTTGCTAGAATAGTGAATAATTCGTTAAATTCAAACTTTTCAATTTGGTTACATACATGTTGGACATTATTTAATTCCATTTTAACCTCCTTTCAACCACAAAATTACCAGTCCTAAAACCTTTTTCCTTGCAAAGAAAAAACTTTGTCCGATGACAAAGTCTTAGATAATACTAACATTTAAATTATATTGTTTAGGAACTTCAGGTTTATCTGTGACCAAATATGTCACATCTTTTGTTTCATAAAATTTAAAAAATCCCACTTTATCAAATTTAGTACTATCTGCTAATAAAATTTTTGTTTGTACTCGTGCTAAGGCAGCTAATTCAACCCGCGCCTCTTCTTCATTACTTTTATAAACTGCTCCTGTTGTATCAATTGTATTTGCTGAAAAAATCACTTTTGAAAATTGAATTAATGATAGACTTTCTTCACAAAGTGAGCCATAAAAAGCCTGTGATTTATCTCGTAATTTACCACCAATTAAAACATTATATTGGACATTAACATTGTCTTTTGCTAATTGTAAAATTCGAAATGAATTAGTAACAATTTTAACTGGCTTATTAATTAAAGTAACAAACACTTCACAAGTCGACCCAGCGCCCACAAAAATAACATCATTTTTTTCTAAAAGATTTAAAATCTTGTTAGCAATAATCATCTTTTTATCAAAATTAATGCTACTTGCACGAACATCAATACTACAAGACTTATTGTGAACCCCTAAAAAATTAATCCCCCCATAAGACATTGTAATGATACTTTCATTTTCAAGTTCTTTCAAATCACGACGGGCTGTTGTTGCAGAAATATCAAACTTTGAAACATACTCAAGAACATGATTCATTTCGTGGAAAGGTTTTTGGCATAGATATTCTAATAATAAGTCTTTTCTTTGGACTCTATGCATAATATTCTTTACTCCTTTTTATTATTTAATTTTGTCCATTATAATTATAACTAAAAAACCTCTATTTACCAAAATTCTCCAAAAAATTTCGTAATGTTTGAACAAGTTTTCAATTATGTAAAACTTGATATAATTCATCAGAAGTTGCTTTTTGCATTGCTCCGATACTATCAAAATGAAGATTTAAGGTTTTAATCCGTTGTGGTCCCAATCCGGGAACTGCTTCTAAAATACTTGTTGTTAATGCCTTTGTTTGACGCCGACGAAAACTACTAATTGCAAAGTGATGAACATCATCTTGCATTCTTGTTAAAAATAAAAATAAGCGACTACTTTTATCTAAATAAAGTTTTTCTTTTGCTAAATTAAGAAGATGATCTGTTTTATGTTGATTATTTTTAACTAACCCAATAACAGGAATTGTTAAATTTAATTTTGCCAATTCATTACAACAAGCATTAACTTGTTGAATTCCCCCATCCATAATAATTAAATTTGGTAAGGGTTGCTCAGTTTCAATAATTTTTTGATATCGGCGGGCAACAACCGCTGCAATCCGATGAGCATCATCTTGCTCAGCAATATTAAGATTATATTTGCGATAATCATTTCGTGATGGGCGGCCATTTTTATAAACAATTACCCCACCAGTTACAAATTCATCATTAATATTGGCAATATCAATCATTTCAATTAAATACGGTAATTCGTTTAAATGTAGAACCTTTTGTAATTCTTGTAATACTTCAACACTATTTAGTTGTCGCTGTGCTGTTGATTGTAACTGCAAATAAGACTCATAACTGTTATCAGTTGCTAACCGCATAATCGTTTTTTCAGCTTTCGTTTGGGGATGAAAAACACGATTATCAAATAGTAAATTTAATTCTGGTAATGCAATTGTCTCATTAACAATAATCTTAGTTGGCAAAATATTCTTTTGATAAATATTTTGCAAATACAATCGATATAGTTCTTGGTAGTTATCTTCCATTGTCACTTGATAATATTCATAATCCTTATAACTTAATTTTCCAGCCCGATAAAACAATGTTGTTAATAATAAATTATGATCAGTTTGATATAAACTAATTACATCTAAATCGTCATCTTGGTTTAACATTTCAACTGTTTGTGAAGATAAAGTTCAATCTAAATTACGAAGTAATAATTTTAACTTTTGTGCTTCTTCAAATTGCAAGTTATCTGCTGCTTGCAGCATTCGTTTTTCTAATAGTTCTTTTGTTTCATTAAAATTTCCTTTAAAAAAAGCATGAACCTTTTTAATCATTGCCGTATAGTATTCTTTTGGGACGGTTTTAAAACAAGCTCCAGAACATTGGTTAATATGATAATATAAGCACGGTTTACCAAGATTCCCTTTACAACGACGTAACGGGTATAATCGTTCTAACACTTTAATAATCTCACGTGCATGACTTCCTTCGGGAAACGGGCCATAACAACGTGCATACTTGTTATGAACATTCCGAACATATAAATATTGCGGGTCTTGTTCTTTTGTAATCACAATATAAGGATAATGTTTGTCATCATTTAATAAAATATTATATTTTGGTTTATACTGTTTAATTAAATTATGTTCTAAAATTAAAGCTTCTTTTTCTGTTTTGGTAATAATTGTTTCTAAGCGTGTAATTTCTTGGACTAACCGTGTTGTTTTATAATTATAAACTTTATTAAAGTAGGAACTAACCCGACTACGTAAATTTTTTGCTTTACCAACATATAACACTTGATTATAAGTATTAAAAAATAAATAGCATCCTGGCTTTGCTGGTAAAATCTCAACTTGTTCTTTTAATGATAACTTTGTTGCCATATTTTGTTTTTTCCCCTTATATTACATTAATATTTTATGCTTAATTACCCTAATTAGCAACTAAGAATAAATTGTCAAAAAAAAAAAAAAAAACTACTTTGTAAAAATAGTTTTGTTAATTCTTTAACGCTTTTTTGATTCATCCACTAACATTTTAAATTCGCTTGGATTATGAATTGCCAATTCTGATAACATCTTACGGTTTACTTCAATATTAGCCTTATTTAAACCATTCATAAATTGTGAATATGACATATCATGTTCGCGCACAGCGGCGTTAATTCTTTGAATTCATAATGAACGAAAATCTCTTTTACGTTGTTTACGATCACGAAAGGCATATGCCAATGATTTCATCACTTGCTCTTTTGCTTTTTTGTAATGGGTTGATTTAGTCCCAAAATATCCTTTTGCTTGTTTAATAATTTTTTTACGACGTTTTCTTGTTGTTGGTCCACCTTTAACTCTTGCCATTTTTTAATACTTCCTTTCTTACTTAAATTAATCTTGTATTAATTGTTTTAATCGACTTTGATCAGTATGATCCATTACGCCAGCCTTACGTAAGTGACGCTTTTGTTTTGTTGACTTATTTTGTGCTAAATGTGAAGTATAAGCGTGGGCAATTTTTCATTTTCCTGTTCCAGTCACTTTTACTCGTTTTGCTAAAGATTTTTTTGTCTTCATTTTTGGCATAAATTTTCCTCCTTTTCTTATTTTAAATAGTTAATTTAATTAATTATTTTTTTGGCACAACATACATATCTAAAAACAAACCATTTAATTGGGGTTCTTTCTCCACTTTTGCTAAATCTTCAATATAACTAAAGAATTTTTCTAATGTTTCTTTCCCAAATTCAGGTCGAGCAACTTCACGGCCACGAAACTTTAATGAAATTTTAACACGATTACCTTCCATTAAAAATTCCCGTACTTTTTTTGCTTTAAATTCTAAATCATGATCACCAATACCAGTTCGTAACCGCATTTCTTTATTTTCAGTTACATGTTGATTTTTCTTATTTTCTTTTTCTTTCTTTTTTTGTTCATACTTATATTTGCCATAATCAACTAGTTTTGCTACTGGTGGATTTGAAACTGCTGATACTAGTAATAAATCAAAGCCTTTTTCTTCAGCAAAACGGATTGCTTCATTACGTCCCAATGGCCCAATTCTGCTACCATCATCCATAATAATCAAAACTTCTCGTGCTCTAATATCATAATTCACTTGTTCAATATTCTTATTGTTTTTAGTAGGTTGATTCATCCAATTCCTCCATTTTAATTAATTAAAAAAACGCTCAAAAGTAGCGCTTTAATTAACAAGAATTATTTTTTAACTGATTAATCATTAACCGTTACAAACCTAATTTAATCTTGTAAAACCTATTAACCACACTAAAGGGGATAGGTGAGCATTAGCTACTTTAACATTTTCCAAAGATTATTATATGTTTTTTTTATAGGTTAGTCAAGATAATTCTTATTTTTGTTGTAAAAGATGGTAAGAAATAATTGGAACTTTTAACGATAAATTTTATTTGGGATAACAACAATTATCTCCTCAAACAAAAGACTAAACGTCTTTTTCTTATTTAGTTATTTTTATTTTACCGATTTTATAACTTTATGCAACACCAAAAGAGAAATATTTTTAAAATATTTCTTTATTATTTTTGTTTATTAAGTAAATTCCTAATTATATCTTGGATTTGAGTTTTCTTATATCGTAAAACTGGAAGTTCAATATTTCGTTCATAAGATTTATGATAATCTTTTTTCCAATGCTGATATCATTTTCAAATATTTTGCCGATAATATTTAATTTCTTGCTCATGATAAGCAATAATATTATCTTTTAATACTTTTAATGGATCCAACCCATTGGTTTGGGCCATTGCCAAATCTAAAATAACATTAAAAGATTCATATTTATAAATTTTTGCTCCATAACCCATATATGCTTTAATAGAATGCGAAATCATTGCTTCTGAACAAGAACCAATATAACCCTGGTGTTGATAGCTCTCAATCCCTTTTTGATGATTCTTTAAATAACGAATTAACTTATTATAATGCTCTAAATCAATTTTAAATTCTTCTGTATATTTTGTAATATTTTTAAAATCATTTAAAAAAGTAATTATTTTATTTACATTACCCTTGATAATTTCTGTTTTAATTTCGGTTATTATTTTATCAAATAAACTTCTATATGCCGGGTTTAAATGACGTTTTTTATTAAATGCTTTGTGAATATACTGTGATAAATGAAAATAATCTAAAACATAATTGGATTTTAATTCTTGCGCAGTAATTTTAATTCAACCTGCACCATCACCACATAAAAATAATTCTTTTTCTTTATACGATATCCCATAAAATTTCAACAATTGGTTAGTAATTTCATGCACAAATTTCTTCGTATTTATTTTAGCTCCCTTTGGAACTGATCAATAAAATTGTCGTTTATTCAATAATCGACCATTATGATCTTTACCAGTATGAAAGGTTACTAAACGATAACGACACTCATTAGATTTATTTTTAACTAATAAATCTTCTCAGGTATCATCGGTTAAAATATAAATATATTCATATTTACTACTATCTGGTACTTCGTATTGTAACTTAAATGATTCATTAATTAATTCTTTAATATTATATTTTTTAATAATATTGGAAATTGTTCGTTCTGAAATATCCATATTTGGGAAAACTGCTAAAATATTTTTATATGTTTGTTTAGAGGTAATATGGTCTAAAATGGCAATAATAAAATCTAATGATAATCGTTGTCATTTGTCTAATTGAATGTAATCGTCTAACAAATATTTGTAATGTCAACGGCCATCTGCACCAATATATTTATACTTTGTCCGGCGAAATGTAACAGGTCCTTCTTGTGTTAAAATCGTGCGCGGTACTAATGTATTACGAATATAACCATTTTTTAAACGCCACTTCTCATTACTAATCTGGTAATCCAATTCTTCTAATTGTTGTTTAATACTTTGTAATAACAGTTGATTATGCTTTTTCTTTTCATCTGTTACATACTTAACCATATTAAAATTAAGTAAATTAATACCTTCTTTATTGTTGCCCATTTTAATACTGCCCCTCAATTTATTTTTGTTAAATTAATAATTGTTGATACAGTGAATTTTAAATCTATACTATAATTATAACATAAAAATATCGCCTTTTTAATAGAAAGATTTAGACTTGAAATGAAGCACCTATACTTTAATGATGAATTATATGATTTATTTAATTCAGAAGCTACTGTTTTAAAGCTTCCAGCACGAGTATTTAACATTTTTCACAAAAAGTTTGCCAGAATATCTTTTTTATATTCGCAATATGCTGAAGTTAGACATATTATTCAATCAATTTATATTTTTACTGAAAGTGTGCGCAATGTGGGCAATAAAACTATGACAGAATTTATGGAGATATTAAAAAAATATAACTTAAAAATATTCACATACAAAGAAATCCTTGAAATTTATAATTATGAATATGTTAATAATAAATGATTTCTTTTTAAAAGCAAAGAAGATACACAATATTTTGACCCATATAAAAATTGACGCCAATTACTTTTAACTGTTGATGCCCAATTAAAACTGCAGCGTCACAAAAAGAATTAAGTAAATTTACTTAATTCTTTTTCTTTTTCGAATTATCAACCATATCATCCCAATGCTAACCACTATTAATGGACATAAAATTACAGGTAACAATCATGATAAATATTTTTTACTATGTGGGCTTTCTGGATTAGCATCCGGATTAGGTGGTAATGGTGGTGTTGGTGGAACTGGTTTACTTTCTGGGTCATTAATTAATTGATGATATGAATACCCTGTTGTTTTATCACTAGCATTATCAGCATAAATAATTAAAGTTAATGTTTTAATCCCACTAATATTATTTAAAAAGTTATTTAGTAAAACATCATTCAAATCACCAGGAGTATTATGATGGGTAACAGGATCTGCCCTTGGAATTTTATTGCCCGAAACACCATAATCTTGATTTAAAATAATATCATTGTAACCATATATTTTCATATAATTATCAACATCTTGGTAAATTCAGTTTCGTAATTCTTCAGCAGTAAAACTATTAAAATTATATTTATATTGATTGAATTTAATTTTACTTAAATCCCTTACTGTCACAGGATCATAAGAAACTGAATTTCTAACTTGAACACTAGCTGTTCCAATTAACAATGTTGAAGTGGGGCTTGCCTTTACCCTTAATTCTAAATATTGTGGTGTTGTTTTGTTTTGTAATAAAACCTTTAATCCCCTTTTATCAACAGTAATATCTTTGCCATCAAGGGAATAAACATTGTAATCAGAATTTAACTTTACTTTCGGTGCTTTCAACATCATATATTTATTTACCGCTTCGATTATATTATTTGCAATAACGTTTATTTCTGTCTCGTTCATTTTAATGATGGGTAGATTCCCGGTGATATCAACATAATTTGCCGGATTGGGATCAGGGGGAATCCGTTGGGCAATAACATCCGAGGTATATTCTTTTCAATAACTCATTACTTGCTCATAACTTAATTGACCAATATCAGTCGAATTTAAATTTTTTCATTTAGCTAAATAGTTTTTCAAATGTACCCCATGAATTGTTGTTCAAAAATCAACAGCAATATTAGAATTATTTAACACATCTAAAAACCGCGGATATTTTTCCGAATAATCCGCCCCAATAATCATAAATTTTTGCGCTGTTGATTGATCATATAACTTTTCAACATAATGTCAAATCCCACTATCACTTCAATACTGGTTTACCCCATCAGACGTTATCTCCTTATCTTTTTGTCTTGGCGTTGGATTAGAAAAAGGTAGTAAATTAGGATCAACTCCCTTGCGATAAACTGCTGTAATATTTGGGTTACTAAAAGTTTGGTTAACACCCTTTCCAGCAACCGCTCCTTCGGCAATGAATCCTAAATCATAATCCTGCGGATTTATATTGGGATTAATCACTTCGCCAAATTGATTTAACGGATCTAAGGCAAACGGCACTGATGATTTATTTTTAACTCAAATTATTTGAGTTTTAGTTCCTGTTTCAGAATTAATTTCTTTATCATATTTTGGATTGGGTTTTCCATCTGCTAAATTTGGTGTAATTAAAATATTTTGTCCGGGATTTTTAGTAGGATCTCATGCATATCATTTCAATTTTAAATCAGGAATTAAAGTTTCAATCACAATTTTTATTTGATACTGGGTTTTGGATTGGTCATCATCATGATGAACAATAATATCATATGTATTAATCGTTTGACCAGCAACTCTCTTATCTAATAATGTTGTAATAAATTTATTGTCTAAAACATCAACTTTTACCCCATTTATTTCTAATCATTCACTATTATTTAAAGCACCATCAAATTCCAACGACACTGTCGTATGATATCTTAATGTTCCACCATAATTGTCAGTTACTTTACTAGGTTCTAACTGAATACCGCTATCAGGAATCATCCCTTTGGTTGAATCAATTGGATTGACAATTTGCCCAGGCATAATATGCAATCTTTCATTTAATGATTTTCTTCAATAACTTGCAGACAATGTGATTTTAATTTGTGTTGAAAATGTTCACACTTCTTGCTGTTGTGAAGTTGGATTAACAAATTTGATAACTACCGTTGCTTGTCTGGTTGAATTATTGAAGGAATACGGTTGAATATATTGTTTTCAAAGATAATATTCATCTCCTAAAACATTGGTAATAATTGTATTTATCTTTGCTGTTAAATCATTTCCTTTTCCCGTTGGATCTGTGATATTTCTTTTATCATCAATTGCTCCCGAATAGTCTGAAATAAAATTGATTGGTCGCGATAAATTTGTTTGCAAATTATTTTTAATTGTCAATAAATTTTGATTTGAATTAATCGTTATTTTTGATACAGATAAGCGACTTGTTGAATCAGTTCATGCTGAATTACCCCCTTGGTATAACCAACATAAAACATAAAAATTAATGTTTAAAGTAGTTAAGCGGTCAGGAACTGGTCAAGTTCAATTAAGACTTACCTTTGCTTGGTTCGATGCTTGGTTTTGTCTGCCCTTTTGTGATCAATTAAAAAACGAATAACTTGAATCATTATTTGATAAAGCAATTGTAATCGGACCAGTATAACTTTGATTTCTACCAAAACCAGATGAACCTGATACTGCCTTAAATTCAAAAGTAATTGACTTGTAATATTTTAGAAAGGTTGCTTGGTCTTTAGCATATTTTGGAATTTGAATATTAGTATTAGTATGACCATTAATATCATTCAATTCTGTTCATCAGGAATTTGTTCCTTTATAAACACTCAAATTAATATTAGGATGTAAAATAATATTTGGATAAAATGGTGAGTTATTATTTGCATAAAAGATATTAGATAATGTTTGGCCTGAAAATGACATTATTGGTGTTGTTATCAATGTATTACCTAATAATATTGATAATAAAATTTTCAAAGTTTATTCCCCCTTTGCTTTAACTTCATCATTTTTAAATTTATAATTATTGGCATTATGAATTTCATTTTGCAACTGTTTAAAATTATTCATTGCGTTTTGCATTGCTAAACCAAATTGCTGTGATAATTCATAAGTTAGTTTTGATAATGAATTATATTTTCAATCAAAAGGTTTATTTATTCCCTCATATAAATATGGAGGATATTTAGGTTTTTGGGTTTTCTTGGGTTTATAATGCAAAGTATTTAAAAAAGTATTAGCTAATCTTCGATATAACCCATCACCATAAATTTCTCTTCAATATCATTTATTTGCCTTATCAATCCCTAACTTATTTTTTTCACTATCCTTAATAAGTTGATCACGATGAGTTTGCAAGTTAATTAAATAATCATCAAACTGGAATTTAAGATTGTCAGCATCTTGAACCATATAGTCAACAATATTCTGAAGTTGCAATTGTTTTTCCGGTGCCGCTTGATATAATTCTCCATATTTAAAATGCTTCCCGTTTTTATGCATCGGTAAATCTGTTAAATAAGTTTTAATTAAGTTATCCAGTTCATGTGATCTATTTTTTATATCATGATGAACTTGTTTACGAAACTGAGCATTAATATCCCTCCGTTTTAGGCGAAGGTTATTAAAGAATTCTCTTCTGTTCTCAACATATTGTTGTGTTGTAAACCGCATAAAGTTATTAGCTGCTTCAGCAATTTTCCCCATTTCGCGAAATTTAGTTTTTTTATTATTTGTTAAAGTTTGAGGTGCTTTTTCCATAAAACCAATATGCGCATGAATATTATCCGTATTGTCATGGACCACAAACCAGTAATCTAAATTGTCCGGATTTAATCCCGCTTTGCGAAAATATTGTTTAATATTTCCATTGATCACTTCTGCTACTTTTTCTTTATTATGCAAATGATATTCACTTTCAAAGTCTTTTGAAAAAGACAAGACACAGTCTCATAATAATTGGTCTTCTGCTAAATTTTTGATTTTATTACTCATTTCTGTTGCTTTATTTTCTGATAATTCTTGTCCATTCGCATATATTCCCGTTGCTTTTGATTTGGTAGATAGTTCCTTTATTTGTTGGGAATATTCTTTTAAACTATTAGCATTTTTCAGATTTTTCAGTTTATTATCATCCACACAACATTTACATAACGCTTCTTTGCGCGTAATATAACGTCAATAATCACCACTCGTATAATATTTTCGCTTTGATTGATAAATTTTTGTGTTTTTAGAAAAACGAATTATTTTTCAAATAACCGGAACCGCTTGATCGGCATGTTCATAATCACTGTGTTTATCCAAGTTCATATTCCGTTTCCTCATAGTATAAATCTTTTAACAAAGCGGGGTTTTGACTCTGACAAATTTCATCAGGATCTTTGTATTGAGTATTATTGTTAATATTTCTGACAATTACATTTCTATTAGATAATAAAACGGTAATTTTCTGACTAGCTACTTTACCCGGGTCATCATTATCAAGAAAAACATTAATTTTATTAAACCGTCTAGTTAAAATTTCAATTTGGGTTTTCGATAAATTTGTTCCCATTAAAGCGATCGCTGGAATTTGTTTTTGAAATAATGATATTACATCCATATATCCTTCCACTAAGGTAATTTCTTTGTGTTCTTTTGTTATTTTATTTAAATTAAACAAAATATTACTTTTAGTAAATACTGGTGTTTCAGCAGTGTTTAGATATTTGATTGAACTTTCATTTGTCATATCACGACCAGAAAAACCAACTACTTGGTGATTTGCATTTTTAATTGGAATCATAATCCGATTTTTAAAAACACTAATTAACTCATTGTGGTAATTATATCTAGCTAAATTCGCTGTAATTAACTCTGTTTTACTATACCCTTTTCGAATTAAAAATTAAGTAAATCATCATTATTTGCATATCCTAAATCAAATTCATTAATTGTATGATCAACATAGCCTCTGTGATGCAAATAATCTTTCGCTTCTTTCCCTGGTAAAGTATTTAAAGTATTTTTAAAAAATAACATGGTTAAATAATTTAATTGATATAACTTGTCTTTCTCGGTTTGTGGGATTGCCTTTACTTCTTTTGCAATAAAAGTTTGCTCTAAATTATATTTTGTAGAAAGTAGCTCTTTTGCAACATTAATTTGAATATTTTCCATTTTAGCAACAAAATATTCAACAGAACCACCAATATTACAAACAAAACAACGTCAAACTTGTTTTTCAACTGAAACTGATAAACTAGGATGTGAATCACTATGAAAAGGACAAATTGCGACATAATTCCGTCCTCTTTTTGACAATTTTAAATAATCTCTAAAAACCTCTAACATCATTATTGTTCCTTATTATGATTGTCATATACCAATATAAAAAACACACGCAAGACATCATAAAATGTCTGACATGTGTCATTGGTCATCTACATAAACATTATACTATGAAAAAGAAAAAGAAAATCTTTCGATTTTCTTTTTTAAAAAATATGTCTGGCTGTTGTTCCCTGACAAATTGGAGAAAACTAATATTTTAATCTTGTGACAATCTTTCAATAATTTCTCTAACATGAGGTAATTTTATAGATTTTTGAAACATTTTTTCACTCAAATCTGAAAACTCTTCCGATTCTATGCTAGAAAAAGTAGTTTTTAATACTGATTTACAATTATTATCCAATGCTTTATCTAATTCAATATTAATAAATAACTCCATATTATTTAATCATTGTTTCATTTCTTTTAAATCTTTCCCCATAATAGCACTCTCCTAATTAATTTTATGTATAAATTATAGCATATTATTTTTATTATTGTTATTTATTTTTTTAATATATTTTTGTTCATAATTTTTAAATGAATTTAAGCACATTTCTTGATAGTCAATATTTATAGTAACATTATTTAAAATAAAATTTTTGGCATTTGTCCAAATATTGTAGGTAGATAAAAATATATTGAAAAAAGCAATTTCTATTGCTTTTTTTTTTTTTTTTTTATATGATTAGGAAGATGGGAGGAATTTGAATAATGAAAAGTAATACATCAATTAATGAGTTCTGAAATTTATTTCCAGATAGTAAAACATGCTATCAATATATTTTTAATAAAAATTTGGTAATTTAAAAAAATGTTTAAAATGTCATAAGGATTTTAAATATTATTTTATTGAAAAACAAAAACGATATGATTGTCAATATTGTGGGAATTCTATATATCCTACTAAAGGGACAATATTTTATAAATCAAAAATTTGTTTATGAAATTGATTATATATAATTCATAAGTTCTCAACTAGTAAAAATGGTCTTAGTTCTAAAGAAATACAAAGAGAATTAAATGTTAATTATAAAACAGCATGAAAAATGGGGCAAAAAATTAGAAATCTTATGAAAGAAAATTATAAATTTGATCAAAATTCAATAATTGAAATAGATGAAACATTTGTTGGTGGATTAGAACAAAATAAACATTATAATAAAAAATGAAAAAATAATAAGAAACCAAAAGAATATGGTCCATGAGGTAAGCAAGTTCTTATAGGAATAATTGATAGAAACAATAAAAAAGTAAAGGTTTTTCACACTAAAGATAGAAAAACAAAAACAATTAAAAAACTTATAAAAGCAGAATTAAACAAAAAAATCTTATATATACTGATGATTATAAATCATATAAATTTTTAAAAAAATCTCGTTATAGTCATAGCATAGTTAATCATAGTAATAAACAATATGTTAATAATACTGTTCATACAAATACTATTGAGAATTTTTGAAGTTTACTAAAACGAACTTTAAAAACATATATCCATGTATCAAAAAATATTTACAAAATTATGTAGAAGAAGTTGTTTTTAAATATAATCATAAAAATCAAAATATATTTATTGAATTAATAAATAGAATATAAAAAAGGAAAAAAATAAAATGAATTGAATGATAACTCTTATGTTAAAAACAACAAGAATTTTATTAAAAGGTTTACTTAAACGATTGATTTTAATACAAATTTTATATAAAAAGCAGAAAATTAAAAATGTAATAAATTTTATAAAAATTAAAAAAATTATTTTTCGAATAAACGAAAATTTTAAATTATTATCTATATCTGATGCTGAAAATACAGAATTCATAATTAGTAGAATTAAATATTTAACATACTATGCTGACCATAATTTTGAAACTTATGATCCTAGAATTGTTAACGAACTTTTAGTAAAAACATTATATGAGTATAAAATGATGGGAGGCACGATTTAAATGAAAACTATTAATTCAATAATTATAAAGCAGAAAATTACAGTACCTCCAAAAAGTATATTTGTAAATGATGAAATTACTTTGTCTGTGATAAAATCTATGCCGATTGATGCAAAGTTAGAATTTTTTTGATATCATAATAATTCTTTGCAAGAAGAAATTATTAAAACAGGAACTAATGAATGAATTTCAGAAATATACGGTAAGAAAACAGATGAACAAACATATGAAACTGTAGGTTTTTTTCTGTATCTTAAAAATGAAGATAAGATTTATGATGGTAAATATATCTTATATAGAAATAAAAAGTGATCAATACAATATGATAAAATTCAATTAACAATCCAAAATTTACAATTTTCTATGTTGAATACAACATTTGAATATGATTCAAATATGTTCGGACATTTTGTTCATAGTAAATATAAAAAAAGAATCGTAGAACCTTTGAATAATATGAGATTTCTTTGAGAACAAGAAAGAAACCCAGATAATAAATTTACTGATGAAAGAATGGTAGAACTTTATAATCAAGTTAATGGATATAATCCAAAATTTACTTTAGATTATTATAAAAAAATAAAAGAATAGATTTATAATTATATTATAAAGAATATTTATAAAGGAGTGATATTTTGAAAAAGAAAAACCTAATTGAAATGATCTTACACCAAAAGAAAGATTTGATAGTCTTTTAGAAAAAGCATTAAATATTGAAGAAAAAAATAAAAAAGATAATAAGAAATAATATTATCTTTTTTATTAAATATATCTACCTATAATATTTGGATAAATGCCATTTATGTTTTTATTTAAATTATAAGGCTTATCTAACTTAACTAAACTAATTTGACAGTTAATTAAACGAAATACTTCACTTAACTGGTTTAGTCGTAACTCTTGTTCTGAATAATCTAATGTTGTAATATTAAAACCCTTAATTTCAATTGCACCAACAAATCATTTTTTACCACCCTCTAAAATTGAAGTTTCCAAACATGTTTCATGTAACTTACCATAAGGCATTAAAAGTGATGTATTATTATTTTTACTATCAATTGTAAACTTTTTCTTTTTCGCTAAAAAAATGAAACCACGAATAATAATCATATAAATTCGACCATTATATTTCTCAGAATTAATTAATGACAACATTAAAAACATAAAAATTGTAACACCAATGATGATTCGTACTAAAGTACTAAAAACAGTTAAATTATATCCAATAACAAATGAAATGATTGCATAACCAACCGCAAAAGCTAAATCTAAAAGGGAAAAATTATCTTTTAATTTTAACTTTTGTTTTTTCAACTGTGGCGGAATAATACTTTGATTCATTTATTCAATTTCCATTTCATCATCTTGGCTTACTTCAATTGCTAATTTGTTTTGTAAATCAATAATTTCAGATTGTTGTGCTTTAACTTGCTGTTCTAAATGTTGAATCTTTTTATGGGTTTTTGCTAACTCATTTTGATAATATGGTAATTCTTCAAATGCTTTGTTAAGTATATTAAAACTTTTGTGATCAAGTGTAATTGTATTATCACTTGCAACATATTTTTGATTAAATTGATCTAACAAATTTTCTGATGCCTTATATGCTTCATTAATATTTTGATCAATCCCTTTAACTAAACTATTAGCTTGATAGTTATAGTCAATATTTTCTAATTGATCTAATGAATAAAAATTAAACTCATTTCTTTTTCGATATTTTTGTAATTTAAAATGCTCAATAATAATTTTCTTATGATTGGATGTAATATTAATATAACCATTTTGATTTTTAAATGGTCTTTTTAAATGAGAATTATAAATTCTGACTAAATTATTAGGCAATAACTTATTAGTTTTTTTATTTTTTAACAAATCATTAATTATTAACTCACCATCTATTTGATTATTTTTATATGAAGTTGTTGCTAATAATCCATAAGTTTGATAA
Organism: Spiroplasma sp. SV19; assembly: GCF_030060925.1. NCBI lineage: Bacteria > Bacillati > Mycoplasmatota > Mollicutes > Entomoplasmatales > Spiroplasmataceae > Spiroplasma > Spiroplasma sp. SV19. The sequence goes on along the minus strand of NZ_CP045455.1, from coordinate 78,100 downwards.
GGATTATGACCTTGTCCTAATGCAATAAAAGCTCGTGGTTTTCGTTTTCCTGTTTGATCTAAATCACCTGGATTTTGCACCTCATAAACTCTCCATGTTTGTATTTTTTTCATTTTCTTCCTCGTTTCTATTGTTTTTTACTATTTGTATGATATTATTTACTTATCTTAGTGTTATGAATTTTTTTCATAAGATGAGAGCTATTCCCACTTGCTAGACGAGTGGGCTTTTATTTTTATAGTTCTAACTCTTCATCTTCCAATTCATAATCTTCACTATAATTAAAAGCACCTGTTTCTTTACTATAACCAAATGTCTCTGTAAAACCCATATTAGGTTCTTTAGAATAACATTTAAAATCAATATTATATTTCTCAGCTAAATTTTGCGCATTTTGTATAAAGGTACTATCCATTTGTCCTGTTCAAGACCAAGCAGCTTCGCCACATACTTCAATAGTAATCATTTTTGTTGTATCTTCTAAAAAATCAGCAAAAATTTCATTACTATATAAAAATGCTCTTGCTGAATTAAATGTTGGATCTGTAATATGTCCTAATTTTTCTTCTGCCGCAATATTTAATAATCGCCCATTCGGTGATATTTTAATACCATTTTCAATTTCTTCAATTTTAATATCATTACTTAATCAATTTTTTAAAAATTGAACTAAATCTTGTTTTAGACCTTTTATATTAAATTCTCCCATTGCTCAATTTGGCATATATCTGCATTTCTCCATAATTTTTATTTTGTCATATACCAATATAAAAAACACATGTCAGACATTTAAAAATGTCTGACATGTGTCATTGGTCATCTACAGAAATATTATACCCCATATTCTTCCAAAATTACGTAGTAATTTCAGAAGCAGTATAAGGAGCATGCGCACACATCAATTTTATACGGTGTGTACCATAAAAATTGAGTGCGCTTTTGCTCATCAAGAGGGCGTAAATGTGCGCGCTAACAGCAAAAAAATACGGTGTTGACCGCATTTTTTGAGCGCCCAAAAGTGCGCGCCCTTTTTTACCCCCTCTTCCTCGGACAGCCGAGGATTATTTCCCTAATTTATAAATAAAGCAAATATAAAAACTTCTTTAAAAATAAAGAAGTCTTGTTCTAAAAAATTAGTTATTAAATTTATCTAACCGTTCTTTTCATAAAATTATCATTTCTTTTAAATCATCTAAAAAGACAATCTCATTTTTTTCTTCTAAATGTTTTTTTAAACTATAGTCATATTTAAATCCGGCACCAGTTGCGTTTTTTCTACCAGCGCCTCTTTGGTGGGTTTCTAAAAAATTAATTTCACTATATAAAATACCTTTAATAAATATTTTATTAGGTGCTATATCTAAAAATATTAATAAATCATAATTTGCAGTATTATGAACTGCTTCATGTTGAAATCTATTATTAACATCTAATGTTGCAGTTTTAACCTCAACTCGATAATTTTCTAATTTAATATCTCAATCCTTGTTTTTATCATTATCGTTACTAGCTTTGAATCCACTTTTCTTAAATGCATTTACTAAAAATCTTTGACCAAAACTTCCTCTAGCATCAATAGAAAGCTCTTTAATTTTATAATATAAGTCACTTGCGTTAAACTTTGGAGGTTTTTTAAGATTTTTTATGGTTTCATCATATATTTCATCAAAAAAAGTAGTTATAGAAATTTTATTATTCATTTTATTATTTAACCTCCATATCGTAAAAACCTGCATCAGTTATAATTTTTGTTATTAAACTCATACGTAAATTTAATGCACAATTTGTTGATAAAAATGCAACATTTTCTCAATTAGTATTTACTATTATTGTTTTTATATCTCTTTTATTTTTTAAAATTTTAATACCATAACCTCTTTTATTTGGTAATTCACTAAAAGATTTATATACTTTCATCCCTTTAAAACAAGTACTTGGCAAATAAATATCACATTTATCAATCATTTCTTTATTTCTTGTACTTCCAGGGGTACCCCCATCTGATAAAGAATAAATTTTTATAAAACTATTAGCAGTTTTAAATTTAACTTTTTTTATTAAATGCGTATTGATTTTTGTTCAAATTTGAAAATAAGTTGATACTTTAACTTTTTTACCATTAGGATACTCAAACGATTCTAATGGCAGTTTCTCCGAATGCATTAGTTCATAACCTTCTACTCTTTTTTTTGGACTTCCTTTTCCATCAGAGTCAAATAAAGGTGGTAATATAAATGCCACAATATCAGCAAATTCATAAGAATGGTTAATAAAGCGTAATGCTAAATTCCCTCTTAGACCAAATGGCGGATTACCTAAAACTATATATTTTTTATTCTTTTTAGGGAAAAAATCTAAATAATTTGAAACTATATATTTTTCATTAATATTTGGATTAATCTCAATACCTATTCTTTTGTTTTTTGGCATAACATTATAAAAACTGCCAGCTCCAGCAGATGGTTCTATAAAATTATAGTTATTTATATCTAACTCTAATTCTTTTAGTTTATTAATTAAAACATTAAAACAATATTTAGCTGTTTTAGTAGTAGTATAAAATTCGTCATATTTTCTTTCATTTGTTAAATCACTACTTTTTATTCTAACTAAATCAACATTTGAATAATTAAATTCAATTTTAGCAATTAACTTAGATAAATCAAGATCATAATTTTTAGGTATAGATTTTTGTTGTTCTCAACGTTTAATTGTACCCTTATGTACGCTTAATTCATTAACAAGATTTTCTAAACCAATCATATTTTTTATAACAAGAAATGCCTCATATGATGATATAGTTTTTTCCATTACTTTCACCTCAAAATATATTTTATATGTTTTTAATACTGAGCACAATACTTTTAATAAAAATGTTTATATAATTTTATTTTACACATAAAAACAAGATTTATTTTAAATCTTGTTTGTTTTTTGCCACGATTAAGTTTTTGGTTTGTTCTTTATTTAATTTTGTTTTAATATTGCGATATTTTTCAACAATTTCACGTTCTTCTGGTGTACGATCAAGCGGTGATTTAGTTAAAAGATTATTAATATTTGGAATATTGATTTCATTTTTTGCTTCAGTAATTTCTCGTTTAGTTTCTTGTTCAATTAAAGCATCATATTTAGAATCAAATTTACCAGGGATATATGAAAATAAATCAAAATAATAATCTGTTAAAAAATTAACGGTATTAATTGTTTTTGGTTTTTGTTCTTTTCCCAAATTAAATTCCTTAGCAAATTTTCAACTAGATTCCATATAAACTTTAGCCGGGTTTTCTCTTGCTGAGAAAACAACACCATATGGATTTTTCAATTTAAATAAATCACTCGCTTTAATTAACTCCATCCCTTCTAAACGAGTTTGGGGTGGATTTTTAATTATTTTTTTTGTTTTTGGATCACGAGAAGTTGAATAAGTTATTACTTCAACGGTTTGAATTCCTAACATTTCACTATATTCTTTTGCTGTCGTAATTTCGCCACTTGAAATATAAATGTTTAAACTACAGTTGGATTTAATCACACTACCATCTTCTTGGCCATACTTTTTATATAGTTGTTTAAAATCTTGTAAAATAATTAAAAAATACATTCCCCGACTTCGCGCCACTGTAACAAACCCTTGAAAATTCGGAATTGTTGGCATATTTCCAAATTCATCTAAATAAAACTGAATATCGCGTGGTAAGCGCTTATTTTTGTTTTCGTTAGCAATCGCAACATTTGCTTTATATAATTGTGTTACTAATAAACTGGCAAAAATATGTCGATTTGTTTTTTCATCAGGAACAATTAGAAACAAAGCTTTTGGCTTTTCGGTAAAGCGAAATAAATCAATGTCATTTTTACAAACAATCGATTGAATTCCAATATCTTGATAAATTTGTAAGCCTTTATCTAACGTTGAAAAGATTGACCCCTGCTCTTTGTCACCTGTTCCTAAGGCGTTTGCCCCAACTATTCGAGCAAAAGATTTTATTGGCAACTTACTAAACCATGTTTTTAAGCGTTTACGATCGCTACATAAAACAGCAATTGTTGGTAAATTAAACATTTCTAATGGTAAAGCATCTAAATCATTATCTAATAATTCTAACATTCCGAGCATTACACATTTAGCAACACTACCGGCCATTGCTGAAAAATGATCATTTTCATGTCCTTTTAATGGTCAAATTGTTGTGATTAAATCATTAATTTCATCAATTGCTTTATCCCGATACTCTAATTGCAATGCTTCACAAAACTTGTTTGCTTTAACTTCATCATAAAATCACATCTTCTCAAAGACAATTACTTTATTACTAACATTATTGAAGCAGTTATCACAAGATTGTTCATCATGCTCATAGCATTGGTAATTATCTAACTTTATTTTTAAATTCGCAATTGAATTAAATGTAATCAATCTAATTTGTTGTTCAATCGTAACTGCATCATAATAATATTTATAAGCAATGGCCAATGGATTTCATGACGAAGAGGATTTAGCATCACGTAAATCAAGCGTTAAAACTTCATAGCCATTTGCCGCTAATGGTTTTGATAAATTACTATATAACTCACCTTTTGGATCCGTAAAAACCATACACGGTTTTTGATCATATTCTACTTTTGAATTATAAATCGCACTGGGCATTACTACTTTTTGCGACTTTCCACTATTTGTTGCTCCTAAAACTAAAGAATGAGTATTAGATTTGGTATTAAAAATAAAATTATTTTTTTCTTTAACAAAGCGAACTACTCATCCCGGTATATTTATTTCCAAATTGGCAGGATATAATTCGTTAAAAGCAGTAACATTGCCTTTTTTCTCTAATTCATCTACGATTCATTTCGCTGTTCCATATTCAGTAGAATTGCTGTCTTTAACTTGCACTTTCCGATATTCTTTTAAACATAGAATTCATAAAATCATTCCTGTTCAAAATAGTAATGTTGATACTAAACTTAAGACAACAATAAATAATATATTTGATTGCATAAAAATTCACAAAAATTGAAAATACTTTAAAAACTTAAATCCCTCCATTTTAAATACTTTAAAACAAGGAATTAAAATAATTACTAAGGTAAGAAAAAATGGAAAGATAATTAAGCCATATGTTAAATGTTCCTTTCGAATTTTAGTTCAAAATTGTTTTTTTTCATTAAGAAACATAAACTAAGACCCCAAAAAGAATGGTTCCAACAGTTGCTAATGATAAAACAACAAGATTAAATATTAATCGCATTCTAATTTCCTTTTTCGCTTTTAAAGTATCATCATCATTTAATTTTGAAATTTCAGTTAATTGTTCATTTTTGTTTTTTAGTCATTTGCCAAGATATTTTGATCAAATGCGTCGACAAGTTTTATCTCATTTAACAAAAACAATAATCTCATAAATTAGTAACATAATTGATAAACAACATAATGCTGACATTCCTGTTTGTAAACTCATTTACCCCTCCTTAAATCTTAATTTGTCATATACCAATATAAAAAACACATCGGTACACAAAAACATGAAACCGATGTGTCATTGGTCATCTACATAACCATTATACTACATATTTATAAAATTATTATCTTAATTAATTACAGCAATTCGTCACACACGCGAATTCTCAGTACCCACATACAACAAACCATCAGACGACAACACCATCGAAGAAATTAAACTTTCATCCAAATAAGCAACCTTCATTAGCTTCTTTCCATCAGAAGCAAGCCACCACACATTCAAATTCCCAGTACCCATATATAACGAATTATCAGAGGACAACACCATTGAATGAATGCCACCATCAGACAAACGAACAAACTTCGTCATCACTCGATCAACAGCAACCCGCCACACATTCGAATTAGCAGTACCCACATATAACATACCATTAGACAAGAGAACAATAGAATGAATAAAACTATCATCCAAACTAACAAACTTCATTAACGTCTTCTCATCAACAGCAACCCGCCACACATTCGAATTATAAGTACCTACATACAACAAACCATCAGACGACAACACCATCGAAGAAATTTCATCATCCTTCAAACTAACAAACTTCGTCACCACCCGATCAGCAGCAATTCGTCACACATTTGAATTATCAGTACCCACATACAATGAACCATCAGAGGAACGCACCATCGAACGAATGGAACCATCAGACAAACTAACAATCTTTTTATGTGTTCGCAAAGTAACTTTAATCGGCACTGTATATCCAGTAATTAGCTTACTTGCAAACTTTGCTGTAATGACAATTCAAACCTCAGCAACATTACCACTAACTAAATTAACCGGCTGATATCGTCCTTCATTTTCATCAGCATACAAATCATAGGAATAATCATCATTTAATTTTGCTTTATCATTAATTTCCTTAACAACCGTTTGCACAACCACATCATAAACTCGTCGAATATCGCTTTCCGTCACTTTGGCTGGAGTTGGTACTACTAGCAATTCTGGACCATCTAATGTTTTAATATTAGCAATACTGACTTTTCTTTCTTCTAAAACAGGATAAGTTACACGATGCGAGTACACGTACAATTGTCATCCCCCAACACCAACCACTATAAAAAGCAACATTAAAACAACACCTAACAAAACCAAAATTCTTGTTATTTTCTGATGACGTTGTTTCAATCTTACAGATGTTGTTGTTAAACCCTGGATAATTTGTTTTTGATTAGCATTCAACTGGGCAATTGCTTGTGTTACATCGTGACTATCATCATTAATCATCATTTCATTGTTTTGTTGCAACGCTACTGGCGTTAATTGTTGTTCAAAATTAATTGTTTGTTTTTGAACAGCAGTTAAAACACTTGATGGTAATTTAATTATTCCAGCTTGTAACAACTGTTTTGCATCATAATTTAAATAATTTAAATCACGATGAAGAAAAAAACCATATAGTTCATTATCATGTTTAATTAAAGAAAATGGCAAAACATCAGGTGCAACAGTTATTTTTTCATCAATTATAATTTGATAAAATTCAACGGTTTTTAACATTTCCGGATTTCTTCTCTTAATTGTTAACATTATTTTTTGAAAAATATTTTTACACTTTTCACACAACTTATTATAGTTTAAAATAACTTTATCATTCATTTTTTTGCCTCTTTTCAATTAGTAAAATAATGCTAATTCGCTTGCCTAATTGTTGTTTAAAAAATTCATTCTGCCTATGATATTGTAATAAATAATAGTTTTATGGCTAACTTATATTTTATAAAAAAAAAAAAAAAAAAAAAAAAGTGGCCCTAATAATCAAAATTACAAATTATTGCCCCCTTACTAAAAGGGATGTGTACCCTTAAATGAGGACAGAAAAAAAGATAAAATACTATTTAGAAGGAGTTTACACAATGGCACAAAAAGGACAAAAATTTAATAAATATGATCAAGACTTAAAAAATCAAATTATACAAGATTTCTATCTTAGTCATCATTCATACAAACTAATATCAATAAAATATTCGATTCCAATTGGAACATTAGCAACATGAATTAGTCATTCAAAACAAACAGATTACTTAAAAGATGAAAATGTGTCTAATAAGACAGTAAAAACTATTAATAATTAGTTAAAATTAATTATTTTCTGTAAAATTTCATATTCATAATGCTTGAACAAAGTATTTCTAACTCACCAATAATGTTTTCGTTCTAATTCTGTATCATTAACTCATGATAGAATTTCTTGATTCTTTTTTTCCTTTTCAATTGCAACATTTATTTTATAAAATGCATCTAAAATTTGTTTTTTTGAATAATGGCGAAAAAGAGTATTTTTTATTCATCAATAATGTTTATGCTCTAATTTATTATTTAAATTTACCATAACTTAATTACTCTCCTTCTTTACTTTTTGGGTTAATTCTTGATCAATAATATTCAATGTTCTTTTAATTTTATTAAACATTATTGCTTCTATTTCTTGACTGTTAAATTCAAACAACATTTTTAACTGTTCTAACATAATATAACAATCAGCCATTTCTTCTTTAATTTGCTTTTTATTTGCTTTTCCTTTGCTGTTTTTGCATAACTCTTTAATTAATTCTGAAAATTCTTCAATAGCTTGTATAACTTGCTTTTTTTGATAATGCAAAACAATTGGTTCTAATAATTTGTTCATATTCATTATTTCCTTTCTACTTTATTTAAATTTAGTTAATTCATGTAAATATCATAATTCTTTAGTATGACATCGTTTACAAAAACCACATTTAAAACAGTAATTTACATTTCCTAACTTCATTATTAAAATTACATATATTCCAAAAATAGCTAATAAAACTAAATCTAAAGCCAATAATATAAATATATTAAATTTAAATGTAACATAAAGAACTGAAACAGTACTAATTAATAGATTTGTTAAAAACATACCTGAAAGAATAAAACTTAAATAATATTTATCAAAAATTTTAATAATTTTATGTTTATCTATTCGTTGATTATGTTGTTTATATATTTCTTTCATTTATGTTATTTTCTCCACTTCATCATATTGAGTCTTATTTTTTATTGTGCTTTTGTTATTTTCTTTAAACTTTTTACGATATTTTTTAGGCGGTATAAAAAGAAAATCAAATATCATAAATAATGCAAGAAAATTAATGCTCATTAGTGGAATTCCTAACCCAATATAAATAAAAATCTGAATTCATATAGCAGGTTGAAAATTAATAAAAATATAGATATAGGGGAAATCTAATACAGCAGTAATTACAAGAATGATTAATTTCAATATAAAAGCACCGAATCATGAACTAAAAACTTATCTATTTTTTTATTACTATTCTGTCTTGTTTCTCATTTTTTAGTTAATTTTTTTGCTTCAGAATTAATTTTTGAATCAGCTAATTGATAATCAAATGGAACTAATTCTTGTTTATTTATATTATTATTAAGGCAAGGTTTTAAATTACCATATAATTTATTTGTTCAATTAGTAAAAATTGCATTAGTAATTATTCCTGTTGAAGATGCCATTATTAATCAAATTATCCCTATCGTGAATAATGCTCAACTTGGAATTAGATAATAAATAATGCTTAGAATGGGTACAAAAATAATCAATAAAATAATTGGAATTAATAACAAATAACATCATGCAATGATTGTTAATAAAATTTTAAGGTGGGTTTTATCTTTGTTTTTTTCACATCATTTATAAAATTTTGATTTCTTTTTCATTTTAATTCTCCTTAGTTAATTTAAAAGCTCTTTAAAAATTGCCTCTAAAACTTGAATTACAATCGCATTTCCTGCTAAAAAATACATTTTAGATTTTGGTAATTTAACTTTATTAATATCTTCATCTTGTCATCCCATTAACCGCCAGTATTCAATATGCGATAGATGTCTAATTGCATATAATTTATTTTCAATATTAAAGATGGCAATATTATTCTTAACACAAAATTCAATAGTTAATTCATTATCAAGTTCTTTTGCAATTTTTTGACTTCATCCATGATTTTCGGTTAAAGTTGGTGTAATGCCATCTTCATTTACAACAGTATCTACTTGCGAATAATTTTGATGGGGAATTTTAATTCTACCTTGATTATTAAAATTTTTTAAAGAAATCAGAAAAGCAATTTTAGAACTTTTTAAATTCGTCGTTAATGTATCAATAAAAGTTTTGTAATTTGAACTATCATAAACTCTTGATTCTTGATTATAATTATTTTCAATATTAATTTCTGTTTTCCCGCGATCATTAAAATTATTAACCTTGATAGGTACTAAAATATTTTGAATTTTACTTGCAGGTAAAGTCCCAATTATTTTTTCATATTTTCAATACCGATTATATGCCCCATTCGCATTATCGATTGCCTTAGCTTTCCCATCTAATTCCCGCGGGAATTGCCAATAATTAGAATATTCCTCAAACTCCAATGGTACTAACACTTTTACATTAGGGGAAGTAGTTAACGTTGAAGCAGTTGTAACCCCTATTTTATTATTTGAGTGGACATTAGATATTGGAATCGTAACTTTCCCTTCCTTATTTATTTTGCCAATTGGTCTTGGTGATCCATCTGACATTTTATACTCTTTCGTCTTGTCAATTTCATAAATTGATACTAACACTTGGGCTGGCGATTTATAATCTCTTGCACATAACGTTCTAACTTCGTTTAAAGCAATATCATTAGCACTTTTAAAATTAGTTAAGGGGATTAAAACCTTTGTTTGATTATTATGTGCTTGTAAAGGTGCTGTAACATTTTTTCCAACTTTATTATCAGATTGCCGACCACTTAATGGTAAATAACAAAACCCGTTATCATTAAATTCTCACTCTGTTGTTTTATAATATCCTTTTTCAATCGCTTTAGCTAATTTATCTTTAGTAAATCATAACTTAATATCGGTTTCATTAATACTATGCAAAAAACTTTTTAATGGTTTACAATTAATTGTTTTCAAATTATCTCAATCAAAATTATTTTCTTGATTGTTTTTAATTGAAATAACAAATACTCGCTCGCGACTCTGCGGAATCCCAAAAGCTTTTGAATTTAAAACTTTTCAAGTTGATTTATATCCTAATTCTTCCAGTTTAGTTAGATAATAATCAAAATATGGTTTAAATTTTTTAGATATTAAATTTTTAACATTCTCTCAAATGATATATTTTGGCCTTATCTTAAAAGGCAAATCTTGAATCAGACGTAATACTTCCATATATAAGATACTACGTCCTTTACTAATATCTTGTTTACCAGCATTAGAAAAATCCGTGCAAGGTGACCCATGAGCAAAAACATCAACCGTTCAATCATATTCTTTAATATCTTTTGTAATTTGGTCATTATTATGCAAAGCATTGTATGCATCAACTGCATATTTCCATCATTCAATATAGTCTCTTGTTTCAACTTCAAAACCAACATTTTCTAATGCTTTGCGAAAAGTGCCAATTCCACCAAAGGCTTCGATTAATTTAATCTTTTTCTTTTCTGTTAAATTCATTGAACTTGGCCACCATTTAAACTTAATTTATATGTAATTCAGACACAACCTTGATTAAAAGATCCTGTGCATCCTTTGAATTTAATCCGTTTTTTAAAAATTAGAATCTGTAAATCATCTTTAAATTTCTCAAATAAATTAGCTCTGACAGGTGTTTCTAAGGTCCTCAAAGGTAATAACATCGCAAATGGAATATCTAAATTAAATAATCGTTTTAAGATTTCATTTTGAATACTAAATGGTGGATTAGAAATAATTAAATCACAATTATTCGGTGGTGGTGTAATAAAGAAATCATTTTGCAAATCATCAAAAATATGCGTTGCCTTGAAATTCGATAAATTATTGTTTAAAGCTTCTTGACGAAATTCTGATTCTAAATGATTAAATGGTAACCAAATATTTCGATATTGTTTAATATTGATGCGATTGTACATATCTTGGACAACTCATTTTGGGGTTTCAATATGATTTTTATCTTTGATTTTTCATTCCAATGATGTAATTTTAAATTCTTTAGTCTTCATTTAATACTGACTCCAATGCTAATTGTGTATAAGATTTTTGCTCTATATTCCTTAGTGCTAAATTTTTTAATTCAGATTCCTTATTTATTTGATAATTCATTACATATTCAATTCTTTTCGATGCAATTGTAAAATATTCTTCTGAAAGTTCATAACCAATAAAACTATAATTCATATCTTTAATCCTATTAATGAATGCAACAGCTTTTCCTGTTGAACCAGAACCTAAGAATGGATCTAAAATAATGGCATTCTTAGGAGCAAATAAACTAATTAAATGTGTCATCAATTTCATTGGTTTTACTGTTATATGAGTATTTTTACGTTTATTTAGACCATCAGATTTCTCTAACCCTTCTTCGCGGTCAATTAAAGACGCTTTAGCACAATAGAAAAAACGGGAAGCACTACCACTATCTCCAATAGTTTCAATATTATTATTAATATTATATTTACCATAAATCCCTATTTTTGAACCACTCATAGTAATATTATGGATATTACTATTCATATAGCCACTCTTTGTATTAGGAAATAATTTTAAAACATCTTCAGAACCATCATGAATAAAATTACTTGGAAATCTACCCTTTAAATTTGGATTTATAGCATCAAGGTTCTTATACCCATATCCTTCTGTTCTTTGGCCTGTTCTTCCTCCGATGACTGGTGTTTCATTTCCATAACTAATTCTATTATCATCAATATTCATTGCTCCAATTCCTCATTTTAATAAATTATTTGCATAATTTTTATCCAATGGTTTTTGAGCAAGAATTATTGGTTCATAGGCTGGTTTTAAATTTAATGTCTTTCATCCCTTTCATTTTTTAGCTAATTCAGTAATTGGTTCATATTCTTGAATATTAATGCCCTTTTTTAACATTTTGCCATTATACTTAAATTTACTTGCAAATGATGTTTCTCTACCACGATGAGGCACTTGTGCTATTTTTTTATCAATAATCATGGAAACATCCTGTGCTTTTGGAAAACCTGAGCCATATACTCAACTAATAGTATCTCTTAAAATAAAGCCGGCATCTTCAATTGCACAAGCAACTCTATGATATTTAGTTGGATGGCCAAATACGAGTAAAATTCCACCCGGTTTTAAAACTCTTAACATTTCAATTCATGTTGCAATGTTAAATACAATTTTAGTTTTATCTCATTTTTTATTCATCATACCAATTTCATATGGCGGATCAGTACATATAATATCAATTGAATTACTATCTAAATCTTTGATCATATCCAAACAATTTCCAACTTCTAAAATAAAATTATTCATTTTACACCTCATTCCTAGTAATTAGTTATTATTATTTCTTGACCAATCTTTGGTTTACGATTATGACAGTTAGTAGAACTGTATCCTCACTCAAACTCAGAAATATTAAATTCTTTAAACAAATCTTTAATAAATTCAGAATTATCAATACTTAAAATTCACTTTCCTTTAATTTTTAATATATTGTCTTTTAACTCTTGAAAATCAATTTTCGAATGTTTATATGGTTTTCCTTTGTTGTAATAATATGGTGGGTCTAAATACCAGACAATATTTTCATCATTACCATATCTATTAATAATCTCTTTGTAGTCTGAATTAAAAAACTTAATATTATATTTAGGATTAACCAATAATTCTCTAACATTTTCAACTCTTATTAATTTATTAATATTAAAATTTTGTTGTAGCCTCTTATCTGTTCAAACACCTCATTCTTTACTATTGAAAGTTAAAGCATTTTTCATCAAAAACTCTTCACCTTGATTTGAACAAGAAACATCTAACATTTTTGCTTTCATTTCACTAATGGTTTTTGAATTAGGATAGGCTAATTTTTGTAAATAATCTAATTCAATTAAATGGATTCCTTTTTGTCAAAAATAAATTAAATCACTGTATAAATCATTGAAAATTACTTTTGTACATAACTGTTGATCTAACACATTTAAACCAACTGAAGCACCGCCACAAAATAGATCAATAAACATATCAAATTTACCCGGTAAAAATGCTTTTATTTTATTAAAGTGTTTAGCTTTTCCGCCAGGTCAAGATAAAGGACTAATAAATCGCATAAAGAATAATCCTAACAATTTCTAAAGAAAAAATATTTATTTTCTTCATCTTCTTCACCATATTTAGTTTTATAAACATTTTTACACATTCTTTTGTATTCATTTCAAGAAATATCATAGTGAATATTTTCATCATAATTTGCTAATGCGTCTTTCATTCACCAATAAAATACATAATCACTATCCATTTTATATCAAGCTCTGACTTCATGAATATCAAATTGGTTTTTAAATTCATAAATAAAATCCTCTGAATATTTAGAATACTCTTCATTTTCTCAATCATATTTAAAATTATTATTATAATAAATAATAAGATCATTTATTCTTTGCTCAATTAAATATTCTTTTTTAGTTCATTTTTATAATCATCATTTTTTCCCCATAAAATATCAGGATATGAATATAAGAAGTCTAAGTACTTCCTTGTTTCACTAAATCAAATAAATTTAGATTCTTCCATTGCTTCTATTTCTTTTTTAAATAATTTTTTAAATTTACTTTATAATTTTCATCAATACGTAATTTAAATTTTTCTTCCTCTCAATTTTTTTTTGAATTCTTCATTAACTCGTTCATAAATCTTATCATTTATTAAACTATATCGTCCTTTCAAAAGGATTCTTTTTTAATATTATTTCACCATCATTTAATAAAAAAATATCTTTATATTTTTTTACTATTTGGCATGTAATTATCATTTTTCTTTTATCTAAAATTAAACTATGATTTGCCATTAAATCACTCCTCTGCATTCTTTACATTTATAGAATTTATTCATTGCTAATCATTCAGATTTTGTAATTTTAAACTCTTTATCACATCTAATACAGTCAATGAGAATAACACCATTAATACAAGCTTTGGGTTTTGAATAATCTTTTTTTGTCATATTTAGCTCACGATGTTTTTACAATCTGGATAATTATTACAAGCTTTAAACAAATTTCCTTTATAACTTTTCTGTTGAATAATATAACCTATCTGACATTTACTGCATTTTATAGAATCTTTAAAAATAACATTTGTGGCATTACTATAATCTAAAATAAAATTCTTATAAAATAATTTTAAATATTCCGTTTTATTAATTTTATTATCAGCAATATGATCTAAGATGTCTTCCATTTCCGAAGTATATTTTTCATTAATAATGTTTGCAAAATATTTTTGTAAAATAGTATAGGCTTTTATCCCATTATCGGTAGGAACAATACTTTTTTTCTCAAATTTGATGTACTCTCTATTAATCAAAGTTTTCATAACAGTTGCATAGGTTGAAGGGCGTCCTACTCCTTCTATTTCTAATTTCTTAATTAAATTTGGTTCAGTGTATCTAGCGTTAGGTTTTGTAAAATTTTGTTCTGCTAATCATTTTGTAGTTAAATTTAGGATTTGGCCAACTTGAAATTGATAATCAAAACTATCTAAAGCTATTTCTTGGAGATCATAATAACTAGTAAAAGTATATTTTTTATAATCCATTTTACAGATATAACCATTATTCTCAAAAAGAACTTGGTATTTTTTCCCCACTTCGTTTGCCATTAAAGCAAATAACGTATTATTATAAATTAATTCATATAGCATAAATTCACTATGATTGCCAATTTCTCTTTTAGTTTGCTCAACTGTTAACGTAATATTTGTTGGGCGGATTGCTTCATGGGCATCTTGAGCATTTTCTCCTAATTTCTTTGTTTTATAACTGCCAACATACTCTTTGCCATAATTATTTTCAATATATTCATATGTATCTAAAATAAAATCATCATTTATTCGAACGGAATCAGTTCTTGGATATGTAATATAACCCGTTTCAAATAAATGCTGTAGTAAACTTGTTGTTTTTTCACTTGGGAAATTTAACATTACACTAGCATATTGTAAAATACTTGATGTTGTAAAAGGAGTGTATCTATTTTTGCTAAAATTTTCTATCATAATTTCTTTTACAACCAATTTATTTGATAACTCATTTAATATTTGATTTGCTAATGTTTTTGAATTAATTACTTTTTCTTTCACAATTTCTTGTTTTGCTTTATTTAAAAATAATTTGATATCATTACCATTTTGATATTCTTGTTTAATTGTCCAATATTCTAACTTGTTATGTTCTTTTCGCTCTAATTCACGTTCAACAACTAATTTTAATGCTACCGATTGTACACGCCCTGCTGATTTTAAATTAACTGCTTTTTGTAACAACCCAGATAATTTAAAACCCATTATCCGGTCAATCATTTGGCGGGCTTGTTGGGCATTAACCAAACTATAATTTATCGCACTTTGTTTTGCAAAAGCTTCCTTAACTGCTTTCTCCGTAATTTCATTAAATGTTAAACGAACTGCTTTATTTTTACAGTTTAATTGTTCTTGTAAATGCCAAGCAATTGCTTCGCCTTCGCGGTCAGGGTCAGTCGCTAAAATAACCTTATCAACTTTTTTCGATAGTTCATGTAATTGTTTAACTGTATCTTTTTTAGTTTCTAATAAATTATAAACGGGGGTCATTGTTTCTAAATCAATTCCTAATGCATATTTTTGATTCTTAATAGCTAACTCAGTTATATGTCCCATCGAAGCTTTTACAATAAAATTATGGTTAGGAAAGGCTTGTTCCAAATAAGCTTTAACTTTTGTTATTTTGTTTGGCGATTCTAAAACTACTAAATACTTCAATTTAGCACCTTCTTTCTATCTGATTGCTATAATTTATATATGAAAGGAAATTGTATATGCCAATAGATTATTCAAATGATATGTGAAATAGAATTTTAATTTATTTTAAAAATAAACCACTCGGTAGAATATTACAAAATTTTATAGACGGTTCATTTAGAGATTTTTATAATGATAAATATCTCAGAACAAATAATGAAATTATTTTATTTTATTTTCTAATTAGAAATAACAAAGATGAATTTCATGATGTAAATCAGCATAATTCTAATATTTTAATAAAAATATAAATGATAAAAATAAACGCGGAGTTTTTATACCAAAGATAATAAGGAATTTATGAGTTTAGATTTACTTAAAAATAAAGTTAATAATTTTAATGAAAATAGAAGAATTAAAATTATTTTTTATGGTTACAATACAGTTGCATTATTAAAACTTAAAAAATATGAAAAACGATTATTTTTAGTAGCAGATTTAAATAAGTTAGATCAATTTGAAAAATATATAAGCTCTTGACTAGGAATCTAGGTGAACAAACAAGCAACTGTTTTGTATCTGACATTTTTTTGAACAAACTTGTCTATTTATTTTAATACCTTCATAGGTATCAAATTTATCAAATATTGGTACTTTAATCCAATATTTTTTAATTTCTATACTTTTATTACAAACAAAACATGATTTTCAAATTTCTCTATTTATTTTTAGAAACCTTTTTTTAGTCATATATTAGTTTATTCCTCCTCTTACAAATTGATCATCTTTATTTGATAATAAAACTTGTAATTCTTTTGCTTGTTGTAAATATTGCTTACTATTATTTTTTTTAAGACTTTCAAAAGCTTCATAAAGTTTTTTGCCATTGATGGGAATTATTTCTTCAACCCCTTTTTCTGTATAAATAATTTGTTCATAATCTTTATTAAAAAGACAAGCTGTCGCAAAATACCCGATTGGGCAATACTCATGGTTAGGATTATTTTCACCAACGCCCAAGCATGTTTCATCAAATTTACAAGGTCACTTTTTACTAACTCGAAATCATTCCCGTGATCATCAAATCACAGCTTGGGGATTAACTGGGGATTGTACCGCAAAAGCTGTTTTCTTTTCAGTTCATTTTATTAAATAACGCTTATTTAGAAAAACTTGTTCCTTGATTTGTTCCAAGATATACACCATCCTTTCAACAATCTGGTTCATCAATATGTTTTAAATCTTCTAACAACTTTTGTATATCAATATCTTCATCATTATTTATTGTGGTTAACTCTTGGTGACTATTATTTGTTTTTTTATTTAACTTACTAATAAAAGCCGCAATTATTTCTGAACCATTAATGTAATCAACCATTGTAGTCAAATCATCTTTGTTAAAAACTGGATATAAGTTTTGTGAAATTCCAACCTTAAAGCAATTAATAAAAGCTTCATCGTTATATACTCAACTCTTTTGCACATAAAATACTTTATTATCGGTATTTGGAATATTAATAAAATAACCTAATAGTTTATTTTGATTGTTTTTATCATATATTTTTGAATGTATTTCAGATGTTAAAATATATAAATCCGTTATATTCTTTGCCATTTTATTTTGATTTCCTTTCTACCATAATTAACTAAGGTTTATTTTTCTTATTTGTTTCAATTAAGAATCTATTATCTGAGCGCTGTTTTTTCTTTTTATGTAACTGCTTTTTACTCAATTTTTTTCAAGATTTCTTCATTAGCATGTTCTCCTTCCGGTAAGTTATCGATTTTTGCCAAGGCATCACTCTTCACTATTCACTCGTACATATGGAAACTATTACTATCTAGTCTCGTTTCTGCATCCTGAAATTCTTTCGGACTTCGACAGTTTTCACAAATAAATTGTCCTGGTAACTTTTCAATATCACTATATGGACATGCTTTAAAAAAATCTGCTTTAGATAATTGAGATTTTGATTGTTGATATTCTTTATTAGATAATTCAATATATTTAACATTAACTTTATTAAACTTATCAAATCAATACCTTTCTGTTGAAACATAATTGCCAATTATTTTATCTTGTGTTGCAATTAACTCATCTTTTTCTGTTATTTCTTGTTCACAAATTTTTAGTGCTCGATATAACATTGAATTTAAACACACGCAGTTTTGAATATCATCTGCTGTACAAACTCCATCTTCACAATAATGTTTATCGACATATTCTTTTAATCGTTCTTTAACTGTTTTCTTCACCTTTTATTTCTCCTTTCAAAATCACTGTATTGCATTCTCAGTGTTGTATTCATTGAGAATAATCATTGATTTTTTTAACCGCCTCTCCTCATTGTTTTTTAAGCAATCTCTAAATCTTTGTTTTAATCAATGATGTGTCTGCAAAATTAATTAATTTTACGCACTTAAAATAACTTTTCATAACTAACTTGTTTTTTCTCTTAGTTTTAAAAGCTAAATGTTATGTAATTAAGTTGCGCGCTTGATATGATTTTGACAAATAAGTTTTGATATTTTAATAAAATTTGAAATAAGTCTGTAGATTGACTTTTGACACATTATTTAATTATATTTAAGTTATGTATAATATTTGTGTAGATGACCAATGACACATGTCAGACATTTAAAAATGTCTGACATGTGTTTTTTATATTGGTATATGACAAATTATTTTGAAATGAGGTGAAATATTTATGAATACTTGGTTTATTGATATTTTAATTGTTTTGATTATGTTCTACCAAACATACTTAACAATTTTAATAATTCTGATTCCATATATAATGTAATAACTTTTACTAAGATAGTTAACAACCATTAACTATCTTTTCATTTGTCACAATACCTTTTCTGATCATTTACATTTATTTTTCTTGCAATGAAATAATCTTTATCCCCTTTTATCGCTTCCTTTCACCAAACACATATGCATAACTCTTGAGACTAATCGCTAATTATATTATCAACAACTATTTAGAAAGGAGGCTCTCGTAGGGTTTAGAGAACTTTTTATACGAAGTTTGACTAATCCCAAGAATTATGCATATGTGTTCCTAAATAAGTAAAAAAGACTGATTTTTCAGTCTTTTTGTTGATTGTTATAAAATTAGTCTTGGTTCCAATTATTTCATCCTATCTTGTAAAATATTGTTTAGCGCAGATTATTATAATAAGTGCAAGTTTATATATAATAAATATGAATTATAAACATTTTTTCATAAAAGAATGAACATTACTTGAAAGTTATAAAATTCAAAGATGAAAAAATCGTGAATGTGACCTAACGGTTAAATTGGAATTCCTTCAGTTGGAACAAATTAAAACGCTGTAAAGTTAACAAATACATTGTAAAACAAACAATATTACATTATAAATATCAACTTTAAAAATCCAACAATTATGAAATATGTTAAATCATTAGTATTGGATAATTGTTCCGAATTTACCGTGTGAGAAAAATTTGAACAAATTATTCGCATTCCAGTTTGCTTTACAACAGGTTTAAAATGTTTAGTCTTTATTTTGATTTAGGAAAACTTGCACTTAAGTTGACAATCTACCCTAGATCTTTTGAGATTTTGCTACTGGTTTAACTGTTCATGAAACTGTTGTAACATTATTTGTTGTTCACTTGTTAAAATATCGGTATTAGCAATTAATGTATCAAAATTAGTTAAAATATATAATGGAATTTGTAATCTATTAAATTTGGTTATCGCTTTTTGTAATTGATAACTAAAAATCGCTAAGACGGCAACAACTTCCATTCCTGCTTGCTGCAATGTTTTAACAACTTCAAGCACTGACCCACCCGTTGAAATCAAGTCTTCAATCACAATTACGCGTTGACCGTGTTGATAAACACCTTCAATTTGATTTTGTTTACCATGCCCTTTTTTACTACTACGAACATATCCAAATGGTAATTGCAATAAATGCCCCAGCAAAGTAGCGTGTGGAATTCCTGCTGTGGCGGTGCCAAAAATATTTTCAATCTTAATTCCTGCTAATTTAGAATGAATAATATGAGCAAATTCCTGAGCAATTGCCCATCGCAACTGTGGATAACCCATAATTAACCGATTATCAATGTAAACTGGCGATTTAATGCCTGATGCTCATGTATATAGTGTCGTTGTATTAATATTAATTGCTTTAATATTAACTAATTCAGTAATAATTTTTTTCATTTTATATTTCTGCTCCTTTTGTAAAAATCGTTAAAATCTCTTGATAAGCTGCAACAGGATCAACTGCCATTGTAATTGCTCGCCCTACGACTAAATAGTCGGCTCCTAATTTTTTTGCTGTTAAGGGGGTTGCAACTCGTTTTTGGTCTGTTTGATCTGATGTTAATTGAATTCCTGGTGTTACTGTCTTTAAATTTGGAAAATGTTGTTTAATAACTGTTACTTCTGATGGTGCACAAATAACCCCATAAAAACAATTATTAGCAGCCATTTTAGCTAAATTTTTAACTAGCTCATTTGTTGTCAATGTTGATGATAAAAACATTTCTTGTACATCCATATTATCTAAGCTAGTTAAGACTGTGACACCCAATAATTTAATGTTAGTATTTTGAACAATCCTATGGGCTAATTGTAACGTTTTTTGGCCACTTGTTAAATGAATTGTTACAAAATCAACTTGATAATGTTTTAATGCAGTTAATGCTTTTTCAACTGTAATAGGAATATCATTTAATTTTAAATCTAAAAAGATAGTATGACCTTGTTGTTTCAGCTCCGAAATAATTTCAAAACCAATAGCATAAATTAATTCCATTCCCAATTTCAATGCTAATGGTTGTGGGGGAAATTTTGCTAAAAAAGCTGTTAACTGTTCGCGTGAATTAAAATCACAAGCAATAAAAACTTTATTCATCTTCTCCCTCCTTTTGGTGAGCAACTCCAATAATCTCACTAATATTATTTAACTGATGCTGTTGGCAATATTCTAATAGTCCTGTTTTAATCTCTGTTACTAAATTAGGATTTGAAAATAAACTAGTTCCAACAGCAACCACCCGCGCACCAGCCATTAAAAATTCTAAAACATCATTTGTTGAACTAACACCACCCATCCCAATAATTGGAATGTTAACAACACTAGCAACCTCATAAACCATGCGAACCGCAATTGGTTTAATACAAGGACCACTCAAACCACCAATAATATTCCCTAAGGTTGGTTTTTTTGTCTTAAGATCAATTTGCATTGCCGGAATTGTATTAATTAAACTAATCGCATCAGCTCGTTCTTCTTGGCAAATAAGAGCAAAACGCTTAATATCAGTAACTGATGGTGATAATTTAACAATTAATTTCTTTTTTGTTAAAACCTGACGTACTCGTTTTACAATTTCTCGTGTAATAACGGGGTCAGTACCAAATAAAATTCCCCCCTCTTTTACATTTGGACAAGAAATATTTAATTCAACAAAAGCAATAACTGAAATATCGTTAATTACTTTTGCTAACATTTCATATTCTTCAATTGTTTTACCATTTAAATTAACAACAATTGGAATTTGAAAAGCTTGAAAAGTTGGAACAATTTTTGTCTGAAATTATTTTAAGCCCGGATTTTCTAATCCAATTGAATTAATAATGCCCCCCGTCACTTCAGCTAAACGTGGGGAAGCATTTCCTGGTCTTGGTTCTAATGTAATCCCTTTTGTTGTTAACATTCCCAATTCACTTACATCAAAAAAATCTCGATAACATTCACCATAGCCAAAGGTACCACTTGCGGTTGTTAATGGGGAATTTAAGTTATACCCTAAAAACTCTGTTTTTAACATCTTTGTCATTCTCCTTTTTATTTGTCATATTTAACAGTAATAATGGGGCCATCAGTACAAATTTTTTTATTAGTTCCATCAATTGTTTTTGTACAACCCATACATGCACCAACCCCACAAGCCATATGACTTTCATAAGAAATTTGGGTTGTAATGCGATTTTCCTTTGCAATTTGATTAATTTTTGTTAAAGCAACTTCTGGTCCACATGCCACAATCATTTGTGGTTGATGTGTTTCTAAATATTGTTCTAATGCCACAATAATATTTTGTTGTTGGCCAATTGTTCCATCATCAGTATTTAATAAAAACCGGGTATTATCTTGAAATAAGGACAAAACATTAAGCGCATTTTTTGTTCGCCCCCCAAAAATAGCCGTATACTTAACTTTCTTTGTAATTAAATCATCAATTAAGGCTTTCATTGGCGCAATGCCAATTCCTCCCGCCACAATTAACAAATCATCCGTTTCCTTAGTAATTTGAAAGCCTTGACCATGCGGACCTTGAATCTGAACGGCTTGACCAATTAGTCATTTATTTGCCATAAATCAAGTTCCCAAGCCTTTATTTTGATAATAAACCGCAATTGTTTCTGCTTTGGCGTTAATATCAAAAAAACTAAATGGTCGTTTTAAGAAGAATTGTTGTGATGGTTCAATTAGCATAAACTGACCTGGCTGAGCAATTTTACTAAGGCGGGGTGCTTTAAAAGTTGCTAGTCATAAATCAGGTCCTAGTTGTTCATTTACTAGTAATGTTGTTGTTTCAATTATTTGTTTTTCCATTAGTTATGTTCCTTCCTCATTTAAATGATGAATTGTCCCATTATGAACATTCATAATTGGTCAACCAGTTAAAACAGTCCCTAAAAAAGGAGTATTTGTTGCTTTTGATTTTAATAATTTACTAGTTACCATTTGGGTTAATGCTAAATCAATTATCGTAAAGTTAGCCTGATTATTAACTTTTAATTGAACATCATGATGGTGGATTAACTTTTGGGGATTAACTGTTAAAGCATTAATAATTGTTGCTAATGACACTTTTTGTGGTTGAACTAACTTTGTATATAGTACCGGAAAAGTTAATTGCAAACCAATGATTCCCATTGCACTAGTTGCAAACAACCCTTTTTCTGTTGTTTGATGTGGAGCATGGTCTGTTGCAATGACATCAATTGTTCCATCATTTAAAGCCGCAATTAGACTCAATTGATCACTTTTTAGATTTAAAGGTGGATTCATTAGGTAATTCCCATCATTCATTAAAATATCATCAGTTGATAAGGTTAAATGATGTGGAGTTACTTCACAAGTTAAAAATGGGTTAATTGTTTTACTCGCTCGAATTAAAGCGACACTTTCGGCCGTAGAAAGATGGCATAGATGATATGGCAGTCGCAGTTGATTAACAATTGTTAAATCTTGGCTTAATGAACCTACTTCATAGTCTTTATCAACTCCAGTTAAATTAAATCTTTTGGCAACTTCGTGATTTAGTATCGTTGTTGTTGATGTTAATTGATGACGGTTATCAACATGCAATGAAACTAATTTATGATTAGCTTGACCATATTTTAAGGCTGTTATTAATAAGGCTTGGTTAGCCAAATAGACCCCATCATCACTAAAGCCAATAACATCTTCACCAAAACTAGCAAAATCAACTGCTTTTTGACCTGCTAAATTATTAGTAATCGCACTGAAAAACTGAATATTAATTGGAATTTTTTTTGCTTTCATTAATAATGGGGCTAAAACTGTAGGATGGTCAATAACGGGAATGGTATTTGCCATCACACAAACCGTCTGATAACCACCGTATAGTCCGCTTAGGGCGCCAGTTACTAAATCCTCTTTATCTGTTTGACCAGGTTCACGAAAATGAGCATGTAAATCAATAAAACTTGGCACAATAATACAAGTTGGTGATAATTTGATTTCTGTCCCTAGCACTTTAGACCCAATTTGAATAATCTTATTATCTTCGATTGTAATATTTGTTTGTTGAAAACCAGTTGGCAAGTACACCTTAGCATTAGTAAAAGTATAAATCATTTTAGTTAGTACTTAAAATATTATTCAATAATGCCATTCGCACAAAAACACCATTAGTCATCTGCTCAAATATTTTTGCCTGTTTACATTCAACAACATCATCATCGATTTCAATCCCACGGTTAAATGGTGCTGGATGCATAATAATAGCCGTTGGTTTCATTGTCGCAACTAAGGCAGATGTTAATTTATAATTATGTAAATAATCTAAATGGTATTGTTCATTATCTGCAAAACGTTCAAATTGGTAACGCAATAACATCACAACATCCATTTTGGGAAGATTCGCTTTAAAATCAACACTTACAACTCCCGGAATTTGTAATTCGTTAATTCCTGTTGTATAAACATTCATTCCTAATTTTTGCATAATTTGAATATTAGTTTTTGCAACACGAGAGTACTTAATATCACCAACAATAATAATATTTAAACCAGCAAACTCACCAAATTGTTCTTTAATTGTTAATAAATCTAAAAGACTTTGCGTTGGATGATTTCCCGAACCGTCACCTCCATTTAAAATGGGAACCTTAATTTTATCAATTAGAGCATTATAATAATTATTTTCTGGGTGGCGGATTACTAAGGCATCAACCCCTAATGCTTCGAAAGTTTTGATGGTATCATATAATGTTTCCCCTTTTTTTGTCGCACTAAATTGTTCATTAAAGTTTAATGTTTTACATCCTAATTTATGAGCAGCAACATCAAACGAATAATGTGTTCGTGTTGAAGGTTCAAAAAATAAGTTTGCAACAATTTTTCGTTGCTGATAATCAACTTTTTTAACATTATTTTTAAATTGCAAAGCTTCTGTTAAAAAATTATTAACTTCTTGCTGATTTCAATCATCTAAATTAAAAAGACTTTTACTTTTCATTCCAATATTCTCACTTTCTATCACTATTTTGAACATAAAAAAAACTTACTTAATTAATAAGATAAATTCCAATTAATTAAGTAAGTTTTAAAATGATGGGGATAAAATAAACTTAAGAACAAATGAGAAAGAAAAGTAAGAACTCGTTGCAGACGATGTTTACCTTTATTTTTAGCACAGTTGTTTAACTTTCTCATTTGCATTTACTATCACCTTAATAATATATAATACCAAAAAGATTTTAATTGTAAAGCAAAAAAGACTTTTTTTATACTAAATTTTACTTGTTTTTCGATTCTGTTTGGCAAATTGTCGTGCCCTTTTTTTGTCATGACGAACTTGACGATATTTTGCTACTAATTCATTATGTAAAGTTTTTCATTCATTACGATGACGTTCTTTGAGAATACGACGTTCTTGTGGATTTAAACTCTGTTTTAATTCAACCCGTTGACGAAGACGTAATTCTTTTGCCTGTGGTTCAGCATAATTACGACCAATAAGCAAAAATTGAATTCGTCCTAAATAATTAAGCGAAACAGTGGTACCATTATTTTTTGCAATTCTATTAGCAATTAAAATAAATGGAATATAAAGAACAACCATTAAAATTAAATTTGAAAACGCTAAAATAATGCCCTTTCAGCTGCCTGTTGTAATAAAAGCACCAATTCCGACCGGAGCCATTCATGGAATTAATAATGCTGCACCGGGCACAACGCCAATTGAAATTCAAAATCAGGTTCAAATTACTAATAAGAGCGAGCCAATAATGCTTGGAATTACCAACACAGGGTTTAAAAATAACGGATATGCAAAGGTTACTGGTTCATCAATGTTAAATATTGTTGGTACAATTAATTTTTTTGAAACAGTACGTGTTTGCTTATCGCGTCCCATAATTAAGGTAATAAGAATTAATCCCAGCGACATTCCTCATCCTCCTAAAAAAATAAAGGCATCAAAAAATCCTAGGGAGAAAATAAATGGTAGATTTTGACCCGCTTTAAAAGCAATTGAATTTTGAACTGTCGCATATAATCAGATTGGACCAAAAATTCCATTCATAATGTTTGTGCCATGTAAACCAAAGAATCAAAAAATTGAGGCAAAGAAAATATATAATAAGGCTAATCCTAACCCAATATTGGGATTAGCGGCAACATTCATAAAAGGATATGTAAAAAATTTATAAATTAAAGTAACTAATGTTAAGGTCTTAAAATTTAAATTGAAAGTACTATATTCTGGTTCTGTTGTAATTTCATCCAACGAACCAAATGCCCCTCATATTGAATCAGAGGTCATTGTCAAATATTCAATTTTTGTTACCAATGCAGTTTGAACATTAGTTAATGGTTGTAAAGTTCCATTTAATAATTGAAACATTTCACCGTGGGTATTTCGATAAATTCCCCCAAAATTATCTTGGTTAATAAATTCTTGCTTGAATTGATCAATTACCGTGTATTCAATTGGTGCTCAAATTAATAATTGCGACACAATTCCAAACAAAAAAGTGGTAATAATCATTGGTAATAATTTAGCAAAAGCATGGCCAACGGCAGGAGGGATATTTTTTGGCATTCTAATCGTTAAACGATTATTACGTTGTAAAAAAATAAATAATTCTGCACTTAAAAAGGCAACAATAATTCCCGAAAATAAACCATCTACCCCCATAAATTTTTGTGCAAACTCTCAACCAGCAATCCCAGCTCCCGCCACAATAAAAGTTGCAAAAGAGACAATTCCAGCGATAATTGCCGGGTCTTGTTCGCGCCGTTTTCCTAATAAATAGCCAATTAGAAAGACAATATATAATGTCATCACCATTAATGAAGCGTTTCAAACTACTCCATTAACGGATTTTAAAGCATCAAATGTCTTTCCAACATTAGATAGAAAAATAATGTTATCCCCATCAAAACCCTCATACATTTTACTTCAATAAGCAATTCAATACGATAATGAAATAACACTCGAACCTAAGATAATTTGATCAATAAAGATAGCTAAAGCCCCCGCAATAAATAACGGGGTAATTAGCGCAAAACTATCTCGAATAATCGACAAGTGGGTTTGATTCCCAATTTTTTCAACAACAGGAATAAATTTGTTGTTAATTCATGTTGTAAATTTGCTCGGCTTTCTTACGATTGATTCTCCCATAACTAAATTATTTCCTTTCTCAAATTATAAATTTAATTTTTGATAGTCAATGTTTTAATTAGTATCTTGCTAGAACAAAAATTCTGTCTGAGTCATAGAGTGAATTCCCCCACCCCCTAAAACAATTTCACGAGCATAAACAGGAATCACTTCACGAGTTGGAAAACATTTTGTTAAAACAGTAATTGCATTTTGATCTCAAATTGGGTCGCCAAAAATTGGTAAGATTAAAGCTTTATTAACAAGATGAAAATTTAAATAACTTGCTGGCATTCGAAAACCAGCAATTCGATGCACTAACCGTGCACTATCTTTACGCTCACTTGCTTCGCGTTTTGTCAAAAAAAGTGGGGTTGGTTGATGTAACTTAGTAATTTTTAATACTCGTCCTTTCGCATCAACGGTTTTTTCTAGCAATAATAATGCTTCTAAACTGCGTTCATATTGGGGATCAATTTTATTATCTGTTCAGTTTAATAAAAGATGTCCCGGTTCAACAATATGCAATAAATTATTAATATGACCGCTTGTTTCATCACTATACATTCCCCGTGGAATTCAAATTACTTTCTCAACATTTAAGTATTGCTTTAAATATTCTTCAACTTCGTCCCTTGTTAATGACGGATTACGATTTGAATTTAATAGGCATTCTTCGGTTGTATACAATGTTCCTTCCCCATCGGTATGAATAGCCCCACCTTCTAGCACTAACGGACAAGCATAATAATCAAGTCCACTAGCGTGAGCCATCGCAATTGCAACTTGGTTGTCAATTGTATAATCTCACTTAAACTGTCGTTCTTTTAACACTAAACTATTTTGCATGCCTCAACCGTTAAACTGAAAACTAACTGCTCGACGATCACCAGTTGCATTTACTAAATAAAGAGCCCCCAAATCACGCGCTCAACTATCATAATACTTAAGCTTTAATAAATTAACATTTGCATTTCCCAACATTTTTTTAGCACGAGAATAGTTTTGTTCATTAACAATCATTTCAACTGGTTCATAAGTACTAATTATTTTTGCAATTAAAGTGAAAATCTTTTGTGCCGGAAAGGCATCTTTTTGTCAATTATCCTTCATATGTGGTCACATCATTCAAGTACGAAGGTGATTATTTGTTTCAGCTGGTAAATAAAAGTCATCTTGTTTGGGTGTTGTTGTTAATAATTTACTCATTTTATGAGTTCCTCCATTCTAAAGTATGAATAATAATTGCTGTTATAACAACTAGATTTCATAATTAAAAAATATTATTTGTTTCTGAAAAACAAATAATATTTGTGATTTTCATCAAATTTATTAATTAGAAAATTTTATCATAATCATTACCATTAATAAGGTTGATTTAAAATATTAATGTCAAAAGAAACTGGTGAAGATACAGAAGATTGACTAATACTTGCAACACAACGCATAATCATTTTGCCTTGTGGTTTTAACTTACAAAGAACTTTAATTTTATTTGTTGAATTAAAATTTAAATTTTGACAAGTTTGATAAACATTAACTGCTGCTGTTGAATCAATAATCTTCAATTTAAAAGAATCTCATTCTTTATCTAAATTCATTTGATGATAATTAACCCGTAATTTATCAACTTGAACTTCAGTTTGATACAAAATAATATCTTCAATATTAGTTTTATGAAGATATTCTGAACCTAAATCAGAAAAACATAATTGTAAATAATCAATTTCGAAAAGATTAACTTGCATTATTTCACCACTGTTCCTTTTTCTATTATTTTAACCTTATCATAAAAACTAAAACAGCACAATTATCTTTTCCAAAATAACTTTATTTTTGTTGGGATAAATAAAGAGCAATTTGAGCACCTTTTTTACGAATATTTTTTAAAAAAGTTCGTCTGCCTAAAAACCGTACTGCACCCCCAATTGTTTGGTCTTTTTGAACCCGTTGTAAATATGTAATTCGCGTACGATTTGGTTTGATTTTCTCAAATCGAAAAATTGTTCAATAAGTATCTGAATCAAGTTTTGTTTTTAAACTATAAACTTGGTTTGGAACATATTCATTACATAAATAACTTTGCCCAGTAACTTTATCATGTAAAACAAGCTCTGGTTTTAAGTGCTCTAAGCGGAGTTTTTCTCGCATTGTTAATAACGATAATGTTACAATTTTTTGAAATAACGGTTCAACTGCTTCAAAAACATCAAAAGTATAATGTCCTTCACAAAAGCGGTGAACTTCATCAAAATTATTATGATATTTTCGATCGGGACTATTCGCGTTAGCTGCTGTTTTTCAAATTCCCATCTGTTCTTTGGCACCTCCAGTTAATTATTCTTTTTTTGTTTTACGATCTTTTTTTGCTAATTGCCGTGCAGTTTTTTTATCACTGCGAATTTGGCGATATTTTGTTACTAATTCATTATGTAAAGTTTTTCATTCATTACGATAACGTTCTTTGAGAACACGACGTTCTTGTGGATTTAAACTCTGTTTTAATTCAGCACGTTGACGAAGACGTAATTCTTTTGCTTGTGGTTCGGCATAATTACGACCAGTAAACAAGAATTGAATTCGTCCTAAATAATTAAGCGAAACAGCGGTATCATTATTTTTTGCAATTTTATTAGCAATAAAAATGAACGGAATATAAAGGATAGCCATTAATATTAAATTTGAGAGGGCTAACAGAATTCCCTTTCAGCTTCCTGTTGTAATAAAGGCTCCTACTCCCACCGGTGCGACCCATGGAATTAATAATGCTGCGCCGGGCACAACACCAGTTGAGATTCAAAATCAGGTTCAAATTACTAGTAAACATGGCCCAATAATGGCTGGAATTGCCATCACGGGGTTTAAAATTAAGGGATACGCAAAGGTTACTGGTTCATTAATGTTAAATATTCCGGGGGCAATTGAACTTTTTGAAATAGCTCGTGCTTGTTTATCGCGTCCCATAATTAAAGTAATCAGTAATAACCCTAAAGACATTCCTCATCCCCCTAAAAAGATGAATCCATCAAAAAATCCTTGTGAAAAAATAAATGGTAAGTTTTGTCCTGCTTTAAAAGCAATTGAATTTTGTGCTGTTGCATATAATCAAACTGGCGCAAAAATTCCATTCATAATGTTTGTACCATGTAAACCAAAGAATCAAAAAATTGAAACAAATAAAATATATAATAAGGCAAATCCTAATCCAACATTGGGATTAGATGCTGCGTTCATAAAGGGATATGTGAAAAATTTATAAATTAAAGTAACTAATGTTAAGGCTTTAAAATTTGTATTAAAAGCACTATATTCTGGTTCTGTTGTAATTTTATCCAACGGACCAAATTCCCCTCACATTGGATTAGCAGTCATTGTTAAATATTCAATTTTTGTTACCAATGCAGTTTGAGCATTAGTTAATGGTTGTAAAGTTCCATTTAATAATTGAAACATTTCACCGTGGGTATTTCGATAAATTCCTGCAAAATTATCTTGTTTAATAAATTCTTGGTTGAATTGATCAATCACCGTGTATTCAATTGGTGCTCAAATTAATAATTGCGATACAATTCCAAACAAAAAAGTAGTAATAATCATTGGTAATAATTTGGCAAAAGCATGACCAACGGCAGGCGGGACGTTTTTTGGCATTCTAATCGCTAAACGATTATTGCGTTGTAAAAAAATAAATAATTCTGCGCTTAAAAAGGCAATAATAATTCCCGAAAACAACCCTTCAGCGCCCATAAATTTTTGTGCAAACTCTCAGCCAGCAATTCCAGCTCCCGCCACAATAAAAGTTGCAAATGACACAATTCCAGCCATAATTGCTGGATCTTGCCCACGGCGTTTTCCTAATAAATAACCAATTAGAAAAACAATATATAACGTCATTACCATTAATGAAGCATTTCAAATTACCCCATTAACAGATCGTAAGGCATCAAGTGCCTTCAGAGCGTTAGGTAAAAAAATAATGTTATCGCCCTCAAAACCATCGTACATTTTGCTTCAATAAGCAATCCAATACGATAATGAAATAACACTTGAACCTAAGATAATTTGATTAATAAACACAGCTAAGGCTCCTGCAATTAGTAACGGCGTAATTAAAGCAAAACTATCCCGAATAATTGATAAGTGCGTCTGGTTTCCAATTTTTCCAACAGTAGGAATAAATTTGTTATTTAATCATGTGGTAAATTTATTTGGTTTTGTCGCCACTGATTCTCCCATAATTAAATCAACTCCTTTCTTAAATTATAAATTTAATTGTTGTAACGCAAAGGTTAAAACTTTTTGGCCATCACCCATTCCATAATCCATCTGGTCAATTACAAAAACTGGAATTTGATCCTTAATCGCTTTTTTAAAGCGATCTAATTCATAACGAACTTGTGGTCCTAACAATAAAATACTGGCTTCTTGCCAACGGTGAATTGCTTCAATTGTCGGAATTGCTAAAACAGTTACATCACAATTTAACGTTTTTGCAGCTTCTTCCATTCGTTGTACTAAAATTGATGTACTCATTCCGGCGGAACAAGCCAACATAATAACTGGTTTTGCCTCCATTATTTGTGTTCCTTTCTTTAAAATTGTAATTATAAATATAAATATAAATATTAGTTATTATATAAGAGCAAATAGTTCTAAATTCCACGCTTTTTCTACTTTTAGTTTATCACAGTTTTCAGTTAAACAAAAAAAAAAAAAAAAAAACAGGAAATAAAATTTTTCCCAAAAAATATTTTCCCTATTTTTATTAACAATTTGGTCATTAATTAGCACAATAAACTCATCAAAACTAACAGTTATTTGTTCTTCTTGACCATAAACACGGTATGTAATTAATTTTTGATTACATTCTTGATCACCAATAACAATTTGATATGGAATTTTCGCCACTTGGGCTTCACGAATTTTATAACTTAAACGTTCATCACGATCATCAATATTTGTTCGTAATTTTAACTTTTTAAACTGCTGATGCAGTTCTTCCGCATATGCTAAGTGGTGTTGGTTATTAACCGGCATTAAAACAATTTGTTTTGGTGCTAATCAAAATGGTAATACTCCTTTTGATTGCTCTAATAAAATTGCAATAAAACGTTCATAAGTTCCAATCAAACCACGATGTAACATTACTGGCATTGCTTTTGCCCCATTTGAATCAATATAACTTAACTTAAA
This sequence comes from Spiroplasma sp. SV19, assembly GCF_030060925.1. Lineage (NCBI taxonomy): Bacteria > Bacillati > Mycoplasmatota > Mollicutes > Entomoplasmatales > Spiroplasmataceae > Spiroplasma > Spiroplasma sp. SV19. The sequence goes on along the minus strand of NZ_CP045455.1, from coordinate 45,698 downwards.
TTTTTGTGGTAGTAAAAAATCAAATTGTAATGTTGAAACAGTAATTTCATGGTTCAAAGCTGTTTTAATTTGGACATCTAATTTTGGACCATAAAAAGCAGCTTCCCCAATCATCGGTACATATGGAATTTTTAAATCATCTAATGCTTCTTGCAACATTTGTTCAGCATGGTTTCACATTTGATCATCATCATAATATTTTTCCTTATTAACAGGATCACGTAATGATAATGAATAATAATCAACACTAATATTTAAAGTTGCTAAAACCTCACTAATTAACTTAAAGCAACGCTTAAATTCTTCTTTTAACTGGTCATGACGAAGAAAAATATGCGAATCAGTTAATTGCATCATTCGTACTCGTTCTAACCCCGTTAAACTCCCTGATGTTTCATAACGGTGTAAAATTGCATGTTCAGCAATCCGAAGCGGTAAATCACGATAACTACGTTGCTTATAATTATAAACAGCAATATGATGAGGGCAAGCCATTGGTCGTAAAACACTAATTTCATTGTCTTGTGCCATTGGGGCAAACATATTTTCCTGATAATGATCTCAATGTCCAGAAATCTTATACATTTCACTTGTCCCGATAACAGGAGTATCAACTTCAATAAAATCATATTCTCATTCTTTATCCCGAATATATTCTTGTAACACTTTTTTTAACGCCATTCCATTTGGTAATCAAATTGGTAATCCTGGTCCAACTAACTGATCAAAAGTAAAGATTTCAAGGTCTTTGCCAATTTTACGGTGATCACGTTCTTTGCGTTCTTGATAAGCAAGCATTAATTGCTCGAATAATTCACGAGAAAAATGAGCACTACCAGTAATTCGTTGTAGCATTTTATTCTTTGCATCATCTTGTCAATAAGCACCAGCTAAGCTTCATAATTTAAAAACTTTAATATTTTTAACTGGAATAACAGGATAATCATTTGGTAAATATAATTTTTCATCAACAAAATAAGCACATTGTTGCCCAGTTGGTTGGTCCCCTATTTTTGTTAATAAGTATTCATTATTTTGATATCATTTTTTTGCTGCTGCTACTGACCCACAAACAGTATTAATTACAACATTACTATTAATTAATTTTGTCATTTCTGCTTCAACAGCACTAATATCACTTTCTTTTAAATGTGGTTCAACATCAATATCAACCAAGAAAGTGTCATCTTGGTAAGCAATATGGGCAATATGCGCTGTTGGGTACAAATTAGTAATAGCTTTAGCAGTTATTAACCCCGCTGTATAATTAATTATTGATAATGCTAACGGTGATTTATCAGTAATAATTTCTAATGGGCCATCGGTTGTTATTAAATAATCTAAGTTACAAACTTTGTTGGCAAAGACTCCGCCTAAAGCTGTTTTTCCTAAACTGGGAGCAATACTAGTTGCAATTGCTTGAATTGTTTGTGGTGCTGATAGTTCACGAATTTGACCATCAGGTAAAGTAATTTTAATCATTTTTTTGTTTCCTTTCTAAAAGAAAAACTCACTCCTAATATTATTGCTTAATAACACTAGGAGCGAGTTTCTCGCGGTACCATCCTAATTAAATTAGAGTTTAACCTAATTTATCTTTCACACTTAATAACGAAAAGTGCTTAAACGTAAACTTTGTTGTTGCTAGTAATTTAACCGTTCTTTTATTAAGCTTTCATCATCCTTAACTTGCTGGGAAAAGAAGAGTGATTAAACCATGGTCAACTTGTTTAATTATTTAATTGTAATTTCTTTAATTTCTTCATTACGAGCAAATAAGATTGTTGAACCAACTTTTGCTCCTCATTTTTTTGCAACTTCACAAATTGCTTGCTCATTAGTTTTAAAATCTTCATAATTATCAACTTTGTTCATAAAAATTGAATGTCATGCGCCAAAAGCTGTATATAATTGTGGAATTGGAGTAACTCCTAAAATAACAACATTGGGACGGAATTTTGAAATTGTTTTCAATAATTCACCAGTGTTAGAAACAACAACGGCATATTCATATTTCCCATCTTTGGCTTTATTTGCTAATTTTTTAGCAATTTCAGCACGTGGTCCTGATGTTGAACGCGTTGCATCCTCTAATTGTTTATCATAGTATAGTTTTGAATAAAATTCATGTTCTGCTCGTTTATTAATTAATGCCATTGTGCTAACAGTAATAAAGGGATAATCACCATTTGCTGATTCTCCTGATAACATTGTTGCATCAGACCCTAATTCTGTTGCAAAGTAAACATCAGTTACTTCTGCACGGGTTGGCGAAGGATTTTCGGTCATTGTTTCTAACATTTGTGTTGCAACAATTACAATTTTTCCTGCTTCGCGACATTTACGAATAATGATTTTTTCTCAATATGGTACATCATAATAAGGGATCTCTAATCCTAAGTCCCCTCGTGCCACCATAATTCCATCCGCTGCGGCAATAATTTCATCAATATTATTAATTCCAATTTGTGATTCAATTTTGGCAATAATTTGAATATGTTCAGCATGGCATTCTTTTAATAATTGGCGAATTTCTTTGATATTTGCAGCCGTGTTCACAAATGATGCCGCAATATAATCAATTCCTTGTTCAACTCCAAATTTAATATCATTAATATCTTTTTCGGCTAAAAAGGGTAAGGTAAAATCAACCCCTGGTAAATTAATTCTTTTGTTTGTCTTTACAATGTGGTGATTAAAGGCTTTTGTTTCAATCACTCCTGGTTTAACTGCTGTAACATTTAATTGTAATTTGCCATCATCAACTAACACAACATCACCAGTTTTTAAATCTTGTGACATATCATAAGAAACTGTCATTTCCGTTCCCGTTCCTTCACGGGTTTGATATTCCTTCGGTAACGAATAAATGGTTACCGTTGCTCCAGCCAGAATTTCTTGTTTACCATCTTTCATGATTCCAACACGAATTTCTGGCCCCTTCGTATCTAATAAAACTGAAATTGGTTTTCCAATTTTGGTACTAACTTCTTTTGCTCAAACAATACGAGCTCCTTGTTCTTCATGATCTCCATGTGAGAAATTTAATCGAATCGTATTCATTCCCACTTTGAACAATTCTTCAATCGCTCCCGCTGAATGCGTACTTGGACCAATTGTTGTAATAATCTTTGTTCGTTTCATTTTTTCTTTAATATTAAAGTTATCCATTCTTTTGACAATCTCCTTCTAAAAATATCTTACCACTTTATTTTATCGTAAAATTATGATTTTTGATAGATATTCTGATTTAATTCATCAAATTGTGCTCAAATTTTTTTACGTGAAGAACGGGGAATACTTAATGCTTCCATAATTGGTCGTGCAACAATTTGATCACCTTGATTACCAATAGCTAAACCACCATGTCCAGCAATAATTTGTTCAACTGCAAATTGGGCCATTTGAAAAGCACGATAACGTTCCATTGCCGTTGGCATTCCCCCACGTTGAATATGTCCTAACACTGTCGCACGAGTTACATAACCACTTTTCTTTTCCACTAATTTTGCTAATTCATGAACATCAGGATAAATCATCTCACTAACAACAACAATAACACTCCGTTTTTGGGCGCGATGGAAAGCTGCTACCCGTTCGGCAATTTCATCAGCACTTAACGCTGCTTCATTAATTGAAATTAAATCAGCACCCCCGGCAATACCAGCATATAACGCAATATCACCACAAGCATGTCCCATTACTTCAACAATTGCACAACGATTGTGTGACTGCATAGTATCACGTAGTCGGTCAATTGCTTCAACAACAATATTAATTGCCGTATCAAAGCCAATGGTGTAATCTGATGAAGCAATATCATTATCAATCGTGCCTGGTAACGCCACACAATTAATACCCATTTCTGTTAAACGTTGTGCTCCTTGATAACTACCATCCCCACCAATAACAACTAATGCTTCAATGCCGTGTTGTTTTAAATTAGCAACACCTTTTTCGCGGACTGCTATTTCTTTAAACTCTGGTAACCGTGCACTACCAATCACAGTTCCTCCTAACCGCATAATACTATCAGCAAAATTATTATCAACAAGTTCAATTCAATTATTAACTAATCCTAAATAACCATCGCGAATAATATAAGTTTCTAAACCCTTGGCTTGTGCTGTTTTAATTACCCCCGCAATAGCAGCATTCATTCCTTGTGAATCGCCCCCGGATGTTAGAATTCCAATTTTTTTCACCATATTGAGATACTCCTTTTCTCTTTTCATCTTGTTATATTAATTTTAGTGGATATTCTATGATTGTAAAGATTTTTTTAACCAAAAGCATAAAAAACACTAATTAATTAGTGTTTTTGTGATTTTTTAGTTTAATTAAAAGATGTTCAAAAACTATTTAGCTTCAGCTTTAACTTCTACTGTAAAAGTAAATTGTCCTGAAATTTTATTACCTTTAGCTTTTACTGTAAATGTAACTTCTTTTTTAGTAGTGAAATCACCTGGTGTTGCACTATTTGTAATATCATAATCTGTTCCTTTTGCAACATCAACATCAGCAGGCACACCTGCTACTACTGCTGTAATTGCTGTTTGAACAGGTCCTGTAATAGCTGCAAGATCATTAAGTGTAAGTAAATCATCAGCTGTAACAGCTTCTGGGGCATCTACCTTAATTGTTTGTTCTGCAATTGTGGCAACTTGTGCTCCTGAAACATCAACTGTTGTTGGTGCGTCTTCCTTGATTGTAATTTCACTTGAAAATTCAGTTCCTGAAACATAGCCTTGGAATCTTTTAGTTTTTGTTAAATCAGCATCAGAAATGTCAGTTTTTTTTGCCTCTTTGTAAAAAGATTTAATTTGATCATCAGTTGATTTCTTAATTGTTAAAGTAATTTTGCTATCTTTTACTAATGGGTATTTAACACCCTCATTAGTAGTAACAACAAAAGCATATCCAAATAATTCAAGATTTGCATTGATTTCTTTATCTGTATCTGTTACTTTACCAGCAATAACACCTATTACTTTACTATTTAAGTCAGCTGCTGTTGCTCCTAATAAAGCTTTCTCAAAATCTGATGCTTTTAACCCTCCTAAAGTATCTGTTTTATCTTTATCGCCTTTGTTACATGCGACTACTGTCGTTGCTCCGGTTGCTGTTAATCCGAATGCTCCTAAAATTGCTAGAAGTTTCTTCATTTTTTTGTTTCCTTTCTGTTTAAGTGGGTCTTATGAAAGCAAAAGTAATTATTACAATTAAAAATTGTAATACATAAGAGGAAAGGAAAGTTAATTTACTATTAAATAATTTTAATAATACTTTAACCGCTTTCAACCCCACTGTTTTATTTATATCTTTCTTAATTTCTTTCCCTTATACCAATAAGAATATCATATTTTTTTAAAAAAGCAATAAATGTTAAAGAAAAAAATAAAAAAAGATTGTGCCAACTCAAATAAATTAACTTCTTTAAAAGTTTTTAAAATTTAATTTATTTTCTTATAAAGAGCACATTTTTACTAGTGATATTTTATATTTTATAAAAACATGTTCAATGTTATATTAATCAATGCAAATATCTACTTTTTCTTTAATAATCCTCACGTTATCAAATCCATATTTTTCCAACATATTGATACGCTTTTTTCTTTAGTGAATTTTCTAGAACTGTAAAGATTTTTATCTAAAAAGTGTAAAAAACACTAATTAATTAGTTTTTTTACACTTGATTTAATTAAGAGATGTTCAATAATTAAGCTGTTTTACCTTTAACATTAACTGTAAAAATAAATCCTCCAGTAATTTTATCACCTATAGCACCACCTACTGTAAATATAACTTTTTGTGGATTTGTATAATCACCTGTTTGTATAATCACCTGGTTGTCCATCATTTTTGATAAAATAATCTACATTTAATGCAACATCTTGCGGCGCATCTTTTAATGCTTTAATTGCTGCTAAAACAGCGGCCATAATCGTTGTGTTATTATTAAGATCATCTAATTCTTGTTCTGTAACCTGGTCAATTTTAGCTACAGTAAATTCAAATGGATTTGCAATTTCAGTAACATCTGCCAGTGAAATATTAAATTTTGGTGTTGGTTTTTTAATCGTAATTTCCCCTGAAAATTCAGTTCCTGAAACATAGCCTTGGAATCTTTTAGTTTTTGTTAAGTCATCAGAACTAATTGCTTTACCTTGGTTTTTGTTATAAAAGTCTTTGATTTCTTCATCAGTTGCTTTTTTAATTGTTAAAGTAATTTTTTTACCTTCTGTTAATGGTAAAGCATCACCTTCTGCTAATTCATAAGTAACAACAAAAGCGGTTCAAAATAATTGAGGGGTTTTTGCCATTTCCTTGATTTGATCTTTATTTGTTACTGTCTTAGCAACGACAGAAATTACTGTCAGATTTAAGGATCTTTATTAACATTATACAAAACATCAGCAAAATCTGATGCTTTTAACCCTCCTAAAGTATCTGTTTTATCTTTATCACCTTTGTTACATGCAACAACAGTTGTTGCTCCGGTTGCTGTTAATCCGAATGCTCCTAAAATTGCTAGAAGTTTCTTCATTTTTTTGTTTCCTTTCTGTTTAAGTAGGTCCTATGAAAGCAAAAGTAATTATTGTAATTAAAAATTATTATACATAAGAGGAAAGTTAATTTACTATTAAATAATTTTAATTGTACTTTAACCGCTTTCAACCCCACTGTTTTTATCTATATGTTTCCTAAATTCTTTCCCTTATACCAATAACAATATCATATTTGTTTTAAAATCAATAAGTAATTTTTTTCAAAAAAAAAAAAAAAAAGATTTTCAATTAAATTGACTAATCTTTTTCGGCTTTTGTTGGAGCACTTGATGGTGTTTCAGCTGCTGTTGATGGTTTAGAATCTGCTGCTTGCTCACGATCTGACACAAACGTCATAATTTCTTGGTTTAATAAAGCTACATTATTAACCATAAATTGACCAGCTTGACTTGCTAATGAAAAACGAGTTTTCTTCTTACTGCGACTACCTTCTGTATAATGAATAATTAACTGGTTAGTTTTATCATTACGTTCAACGCGAGTAATTTTCCGAATTAAAATTCGTTCTCCTAAGAAAGCAATTTCTTTTTCATCAATACCAATTGCAATTGTTTGCAAAAATAAGAAAATATAAACTCCAACCCCAACTGTTAAAACAAAAGCAATCACAATCACAGCAATTACTGATGCATTTGATGCAGGTTTAATCACAAATTCTAGTAAAAAACCAACAATAACAACTGGTAAATTAATTCCTAATACACTAAATAAAATAATTAAAATCTTTTTATTAACAAAACGTTCTTTAAATTCTCGTTTTGTAAAACTAATTAGATAACCACCAACTGACAAACTAACAGCAACAAATAAAAATGCTGCCATTGCGATTGCAATGATGGTTCCTTTTTGAGCATCCATTTCATGCCCTCCTTTCTGGCCAAGTAGTGTTATTTTCGAACTTGTGCCATTACTTCCGTTGCAAAATCAACTTCTTCTTTTTCAATTCCTTCGCCAACTTCATAACGAATCATATCAATTACACTAACATTGTTTGCTTTAATAACATCACTAACTTTTTGGTCAGGATTAACAACAAAAACTTGATCAAGTAATGATATTTCAGCTAATTGTTTATTCAAACGTCCTTCAACCATTTTTTCTAAAATATTATCTGGTTTTCCAGCATTTTTTGGATCATTTTTTGCTTCATTTGTTAAAATTGCTTTTTCACTTGCTAAAAAGTCTGCTGAAATATCATTTCGGGAAATAAATTGAGGACGCATTGCTGAAACATGCATTGCTAATTGTTTTCCAACTGTCTCATCAATTTTCCCAGCAAAAACTAACACAGTTGCAATTCGTTGGTTAGAATGTAAATAAACTCCTAACGATTGGTCTTGTTGTAAATGCAATGTTTTAAAACGACGAAGTGTAATTTTTTCACCAATGGTAGCAATTGCATGAACAATAACTGTTTCTAATGATTCACCATTAACTGATAATTGTAAAGCTGCTTCAACTGTTTTTGGGTCATTATTTAATAAAGTTTCACCAACAGTTGCCATTAAATCTAAAAATTGTTTATTTTGCGCCACAAAATCAGTTTCTGAATTAACCTCAAAAACAACTGTTTTATCTCCTTTTGTGACTAAACCTACCAATCCTTCTGCCGCAACACGGTCAGATTTTTTTGCAGCTTTCGTAATTCCTTTTTCACGCAATCAAGTGATTGCTTCTTCAATATTACCATCTGTGGCTTCTAATGCTTTTTTACAATCTAGCATTCCGGCCCCAGTTCTTTCTCTTAATTCTTTTACTAATTGTGCAGTAACTGCCATACTGATTCTCCTTTCAAATTTAATGCTGCTTGTATTGAAACTAATCAGTTAATACAATTTAATTTTTGTTATTTTTTTACTACTTTGCTATCAACAATTGTTAAATGCTCTTCTAAAGCACTAACCATGTCGGCTTTTTTACCTTTTGATAATCCAAATAAACTTCCTAAACCTTCTAATTCATCAACTTTTAATTTTGTTAATGTTTTTTCCAAATTATTATCAACAACTTTAATTGTATCTAAATCAAAACCTGGTGTTTTAACAGTTGAAGTTGCTTTTTCAGCCTTCACTGTCGCTACTGGTTTTTCAGTTCTAGTTGGTTCTGAAACAACTTTTTCTGGCGCTGCTGAAGCCGATGGTTGTTCAGTTGCTGGTGTTGATGAAACAATTTTTTCAACTGTTTGATCAGCTGCCACTGGCGCTGACGCAGCTACTCCTTCTTGGCGGTAATCGCGGTTAGGGGTATGACGGTTAAATGAACGACGATTGTCATATTGACCACCACGTGGACCACGGTTTTCATCTCCTTCACGACGAACAAATTCATTTGGTTTAAATTGTGGTTCAGGCATTTTCAGTCCCATTGCATCACCATATAAATCAGCAATATGATGCGTAATAATTGCAATTGAACGAGAAGTATCATCATTCGCTGGAATAACATAATCAATTGGATCAGGGTCAACATTTGTATCACAAATGGCAATTACTGGAATTCGTAATTTGCGTGCTTCTCGAACAGCAATATGTTCTTCTTTGGGATCAACCACAAATAATGCTTGTGGTAATTCTTTCATTCCCTTAATTCCACCTAAGAACTTTTCTAATTTTTCTTTTTCTTTTTTAATTAACATTTGTTCTTTTTTTGGTAATAATTTTAATTCACCATTTTTTTCTTGCCGTTCAATGTTTCATAAACGTTTTACACGTAAATGAATTGTTTTTAAATTAGTTAATGTTCCTCCTAATCAACGTTGATTAACATAAAAACATTCACAACGTTCAGCAGCATCCTTGACAATTCATTTTGCTTGTTTTTTTGTTCCAACAAATAAAATTTTTCCTTTACGGGCAGCAATTGTTGCCATTAATTTTTTAACATCTTCTAAGCGTCATAATGTTTGTTGCAAATCAATAATATGAATCTTATTTTTTTCTCCATAAATGTATGGTTTCATTTTTGGATTTCATCGTTTTGTTTGATGCCCAAATTGCGCACCAGATTCTCATAACATTTCTCTTGTTAATTCTTTTGCCATATTTCTATTAAATTCTCCTTTTCGTTAAAACTTCCACTTATTTCTAACATTTACCACTATCTTATTAAAATAAATAGCACTGGGCAAATGAATCCATAAATGTGTATTGTATACCATTAATTTTATTGAATACAAGCATTAAAATTATAACATACTTTGTTTTAATCAAGCAAATAAAAAATGCTTTTTATGGGGAATAAAAAGCATTTTTAGCTTGTTCATTTTATAAAGCTGTTCATTTTATAAAAATTATCATTTTAATTAAAAATTGTTTGTTTTTCAAATTTAATAATTTTTCTCATAGTAAATAAGTAAATCAAAAATAACAAGCATTTTTAATTCAACATTTTTAATTTTCAATTATTAGGATTAATTTCCTCTTTTGAGAGATTATTTAAAGCGAAATTACGATTTAATCGCTGTAGCATTAAAACTTCAATTAAATCCAAATCGTATTTTTGATCAATTTCATCATGATCTTTGGTAAAAAACTGGCAAAGATAAAGCATTAAAACAAACCAAACAAATAAATCAACAATTAAAGTTGCCATTGATCAAATTTGTTGTAATAACTGGCGGATTTTAATATTATCATCTAGTACAAACGGTAATGATAATTTTGTCAAATTAACTACACTAAATAAAACTAAAATCGTCACAAATCGAATAATATTACTTTTTTCATCTTGGCGTGTTAAATAACCACAAAATTGTAAAATAACAACAAAAAAGAACATTACTAAGAAAGTAAATAAAAGGAATAACTCTTTATCATAGCGAACATTGATATTATTTAAATTATTCAGAATAACAGGACCAATAATAATAAATGGTGAAGCATAAACAACATATAATAAAATAGATACTAACCTACGGCTATTAAAAATCATTGCCAACGTAATTGCTAACTGGACATATGAATATCCCGTTAACAAAGTTCGATAATAATTTGGATCAATTGAATAATCGGGAACTAACACTAAATTTCAAATAATACTACTAAAGAAAAAGATACTAATTCCGCCAATAATTACAACAAAATTCAATAATCCCTGTGAAGCACGAATCTTTTTACTTTTATAATGCAAAAACGTTCATGATGAAATAATTGTAAACAAGAAAAAGGCAGCAAAAATAAACATTCACAAGAAGAATTTAAAAACACCATCAGCGGCATACCGATTATTAATAATTCATTCACGTAAAAATGAATTGTCTAAATAATCTTTAAAAATAATTTCATCAAATGAATAATACACTTTTTTGCTCCCTCCTTTACAAAATAAACTTACCCATTTTCATTATACACTCCTTTTACAAAAAAAAAAAAAAAACTGTTTTTTGCAAAAAAACATTTAATTTGTGGATCAAATAGCAAAACCAACACTATAATCACGTTCATGACTAAGTGAAACATGAATAATTTCATCTGCACCTAAGGTAATTCCTTCCACATGCAATTTATTATCATCTTTTAACTTAATTGTTACTTCATTTAGAATTAACTTTATTTCTAAAGCTTTAATTAAAGCTTCTTTAACTGCTCAACGCCCCGCTAAAAACTGACGTTGTCGTTCTTTATCAAAAAAGGTTTCATATTCTTTTAATTCAGTTGAACTTAACAATTTCTGGCTTAATGCTACTGATGGTTTAATTCGTTTATTTTGAACAATATCAATCCCAACATTTTTAATCATCATCAATCATCTCCCCTTGTTTTAACTTAATAATATTTTAACAAATTGAATGAAAAAACGATATAATAATTTTAAGAAAGAAAATAATGGGGATAAACAGATGAATAATGTTAGTTTTAAAAAAGTTGATCCAAAAATTATTGAAGAAATTATCAATGCTTATCAACCTTATGAAGTCAATAATACAGACCCTAATAAAGTTAAAGCTTTTAATAAAAACGGCATTACTATTACAATTTATAAAACAAATAGTGTTTTATTCCAAGGCTATCATGCCGATAAAGAAGCAACAAAATTTTTTACAGTTCCAATAACAATCTCAAATAATATTCCCCAAACAACATCTTACTTTCAAAAAGATGTTATTGGGAATGATGAAGTTGGGGTTGGTGATGTTTTTGGTCCTCTTGTTGTTACTGCCACTTATTTACCCCCAGTAACTTTTGACCAATTAAAGGTTTTACCAATTAAAGATAGTAAAAAAATGACCACCGAACAAATTATGAGCGTGGCTCCCGTAATTAAAAAACTTGTCCAAAGTGTGACAATTGTTGTTGATAATAACCAATATAACCAATGATATGACCAATATCAGAATGCTCACGTCATTAAAGCATTAGCTCATAATCAAGCGCTCCAACAATTAATCGCAAATTACCACCTAAGAAATAAAGCAATCTTTATTGATCAATTTGTGAATGCTACGAAGTATTTTGAATATTTGCAAAATATAACACCTGTGATTAAAGATAATTTAATTTTTATCACCAAAGGCGAAGAAAAATCCTTAGCAATTGCTTGTAGTGCGATTCTTAGTCGTGCTGCTTTCTTAACCGCCATTAAGAATCTGGAAGCAAAATACCATCTTGCCTTGCCATTGGGAGCGAGTGAAAAAGTTAAAGCATTGGCTCAAAAATACAAAGCAACTTATCCACCCCATGATTATCAACATTTTTTAAAACTGCATTTTAACTTAACAACAAAATAATCCTTGGAAAGGATTATTTTTCATCTTCTGTTAAATCTAGCATTTCATCAACCACAATTTTACTTTTTAATTTTAATGGTTTATTATGGGTTGCTAAATAACGATCTAAATCATTTTTTGAATACTTATGATTATTTAAGCATAAAGTGGCAATGACAATATCAAAGATTGGTCCGGCAATTCAAATCCAATTAAAACAGACTAAGGCAATCGAACAAAAACCAACAACAATCCGTGCTCAATAAAAGTTTGCTAACCCTAAAATAGCAAAAACTAAAGTAATAATACTGAAAATAACAATGATAATACTAAATGCTAACACAATTTCATTTTTATAAGGATAATTTAAGATTTTTGACCAAACATTGCGAAGAACATAATATAAAATGGAAAAAATAATGTTAAAAATGGCAACAACAATGGCTAAAATCATCGCAATTTTACCCTTATGATCTAATTGGCGATATTGTTTAACATTCAACATAATTTTAATTTGATCAACTTTTGTAATATTATTTTCTTTAATTTGTTTTCGAAAATAAAATAAGTTATTAATCCAAATAAAAAAATATTGAAACGAGGTACATAACGTAAAAATAAAAACACTACCTACCGCCAACATTGCAAAACCATTGGTGGCATAGAAATTTAAAAAGAAATATGGGAATAAGGTGTTATCTGGTTGGTGGTCAACATGACGAATATAACCCCGAATTAAAATACAAATTAAATATAAAAACGGATATAAACAAATTAATCAGTAATTAGCTTTATGATGGGTTTCAAATTTATAAAAAGTATCCCCTGCGGTAACAATATAACTTAAAATCATCACCAGCGGAATGATTGTATGTAAAATAAAAGTTGAAATTCATTCATAAACACTCATATTTTTCACAAGATCACCTTGGACAAATAAGCCAAACCAAAAAACAAGCATTGTCATCGTAATATAAACAGTGACCATTAAGCGAATAATAAAATCGGGTTTCGTGTTTTTAAATTTCTTTTGAAATAAATAAAAAACAAAATAAACAAAAACAAGATAATTTGACTGGGTTGTAAAATAAGCATAATAATGACTTAATCGTTCCCCATAGGATGGCAGTTGGCCATACACCCCACTTTGTGTTTTTAAAACTAAAATAAAATCACACACTAAAAAAACAAAAATTAACATAATGCCAATAATTCGGTATATAAATAACTTTCGATCAGTAAAATATTTCTTCATTATTAAAAGTGAACCTTTCTAATTAAAATTTAATAAGAAAATGGTTTTATATTATTTTGCTTGTCGCGTTACTGTCACGTTAATAACAGGTAACAAACGATATTTAACTTGTGCTTGTTTAAACATTCGTTTTGCTGCTTTGTTATCATCACTATCAACATATTTATCATCATCATAAATGACTTCTTTAATTCCCGCTTGAATAATAATTTTTGTACATTCAGCACAAGGAAATAATGTTGTATAAATGCGACAGTTTTCTAAATTAGTACGAGCACTTAAAATCGCATTTAATTCCGCATGTGCAACATAAGGATATTTTGTTTCTAAATATTCTCCGTCACGAGCTCAAGGAAATTCATCATCATTTAACCCCCGTGGTAAACCATTATAACCCGTTGCGATAATTTGACCAAGCGCATTCACAACACAACTACCCACTTGGGTATGCGGATCCTTACTACGCATAGCACAAACATGTGCCACACTTAAGAAAAAATCATCTCATGATAAATAATCAGCTCGTTTTTTTGTTATTAGCGGTGTCATAAACTCATTCCAATCATGTTAACAGCATTCTGAACCACTTGTTGGTTAGATGATGATAAGAAATTTGGTCAATTATTTTTTGGATAAAAATAATAGTTACCCAACATATCTTCAATGCTCCCCTTACTCATTAATCCCGCTCGTCAATAACTCATTAAAGCATCAATCACATCACCATTATATGGGGGGACATAACGTCTTCACGCTAAAGTAACACCAATCACAATCGCCATTGTCACAACAACAAAAACAGGATATAAGATCGTTCAATTTACCCGGTTTGAACGATTAAACTCTAAGCAATAACCAATCGCACTCCCCGCAAAAAAACCAACAAGATTAATTAAATAATATGAATAACCTAAAAATAAAGGCATTAATAACAACCAAATAATAACAATTAGAGTTCGTTGGTTGGCAATTAAAGCACCTAAATCATCTTTCCCATAATTATAACTAAATAAACTACCTCATAAAATTGCTAATAAAATAGTAGAACCACCAAAAATTCAATTTGGTAACACGGCAGCTAAAAATAACCCCGCTAACGGAATTCCGACAATTAAAATAATAACTAACCGTCACCGTCCTAATAAAGCTTCGGCATAACGCACAACACTAAAAATCATAAATAAATTTAAAACAACTAATAATGGATTCCCTGAAAATAAAACATACGTTCATAGTCTTCACCATTGATTATTTCAAATTAATAAATCGCGAGTAATTCCCCCATAAACAAGCGATGTTCCATTGGCATTTAAACCTTGGGTGTTAAAAATTTGGGCACCAAAAAAGATTCCAACAATAGGAATAACTAGTAATAAGGCAATTAAAACTCACGTTACCCCTAAATTATTGACACTTAACTTGTCACTTAATTGTTTTAAGTTTTTTGTTAATTTACTATTTGGGTCTTTAATTCCATCTAAGATTTCTTCTGGTGACATCCCCGCCATCGAATTCCCATCATTATTATCTTGTAACATTTTAATTTTTGGATAATAATTACTTAACCGATCAAGATAATTATGACCATCAACAAATAACACCACATCACCATTATCTTCTTTATAAACTTGCGAACGATTTTCAATTAAAACAATTGATAAAATAGAAAGTTTTACGCGTTGAAATTTTTTATTTAAAAAAGCTCTTAAATCTTGTACAACTTCATCAGTAATAACATAATCCTTAAATTCACCACTAAAATCATCAATAATCTTAATTATCTGAAATTCTTTACTATCAACTTTATATAAATAAACATTGTTATTACCTCGGGGTTTATTTTTATAAACACTATATTTTTCTTGTTTAAGAAAATAATCAACCAATGATAACTTGTCTTTATCAAAACTCATTGTTTCCTATCCTTTCGCGCGTAATGCTATTAATTTATTTTCAAATTCCACTGGTAATGCTGCTGATACCGTAATGGGAAGTTTTGTAATTGGATGTATAAAAGTCAACTGGTACGCATGCAAATATTGCCCAAATGGTTCTTGTTTATCAACACTCATCCCGTATAAAGGGTCACCAACAATCGGATGGTTAATGTACTTTAAATGCGCTCGAATTTGATGTGTGCGACCAGTTTCTAACTCACACTCTATATAAGTATAATCATTAAAGCGCTCAATTACAAGAATATTAGTCACTGCTTTTTTAGAATTTTTTGCAGTAACAACCATTTTTTTGCGATCATGTAAATCACGCCCAATTGGGGCATCAATCTTTGCCCGATTCTCAACAATATTACCATGAACAAGAGCTAAATAACGACGTTGTAATTGCTTGGTTTGAATTTGTTCTTGTAATTGCTGATGAATAAAATCATTTTTAGCAATAATTAAAGTTCCCGTTGTTTGGCGATCAATTCGGTGCACTATTCCTGGTCGTAATTCCCCGCTAACAGTTGATCAAGCTTTACTTCGAGCAATTAACACATTAACCAAAGTATCATTAGTATGCCCTGGGGCTGGATGAACCACTAAATTATTTGGTTTATCAATCACCAGTAACATATCATCTTCATATAACACCGTTAATGGTACTGTCATTGGCACTAGTTCTGTTGGTACTACAGGTGGTAAAGTTACAATAATTGTCTCACCTTTTTGTACAAGATAATTTTGGTGCACAACTTGGTCATTAACTTCGACTTGCCTAGCGGTGATTAATTCTTGAATTTTTGTTCGTGATAAAGGAGTAGTTGTTGTTGCTAACACAGCAACCAAAACTTTATCAATCCGACCACTTGCTGTGGCAATAACAGTAATTTTATCCATTATTAATAATACTTTCTTCGCGATTACTACGCGCACGTTCACGATAAAAGCGCACAATTTCAATAATAATTGCTAACACTAAAACAACAATGCCAAATGTTACTCAAGTATCAGCTAAATTAAAAATACTATAGGGCGGAAAGAGCACTCAAGCTAAAAAGTCAATAACGCCACCATGGTTTCACATACGGTCAATCAAGTTCCCAATTCCACCACAAGTAATCATAATTAAACCAACCGCGGCTGTTTTACTATTAATATATAGAAAAATAGTAAAAGCTAATGCGGTAATTAAAACAGCACCGATAATTGTTCCCACTAAATTATCGGCATTGGCACCAAACGCAATTCCAGTATTAATAACAAACTGAAAGTTAATAAAACCATCAAGAAACTTAACTTGAGGGGCATTAATATCATGGGATAATAAATGAAAAGCTAATTGCTTTGTAATAATATCTAAGATTAATAACCCAATAAAAATTGGTAAGCAAACTTGGAGCTTAAATTTTCAATTATAATTGCGATTTTTAAAATGCTCATGAACATCATTTCAAAATTGCTTTGTTCGTTCTCTCATTTTTTCTAACTCCTTTTTTATATTTGCTATTATTATCGCACATTTTTAACTAATAACACATTAAAACAACGATCACAAATATCATTATTTTCAGCATTTAAATGATCATAAATCATTCAACAACGTTGACATTTAAAGCCTTCTTTTTCTTGGGCTGCTAAGTAACTTGTTTCATATTCTGTTAAATTAGGAGCGGTTGTTGTAAAAATAATTTCACTAACAATAAAGATTTGATGTAAATCAATAATTGTTGCTAACTGAGCATAGGCTGGTTTTAATGCAATCGTTAATTGACATTCTAACGATTTCTTAATTTCCTTGCGCTCACGACGATATTCTAACTCTTTATTGACATCATCGCGTAATTTTAAAACTTGCTCTCACTTTGCTATTAACTCAATACTAATTGGTTTGTCAAAAACAAAGTTTTCTTCTAAATGCACCGAAGTTTGTTGATGCGGATATTTAATAAATTTATGACTTTCCTCAATTGTATGCGGAATAATTGGTTTTAACACATCACTTAAAATGCGATATAAATAATATAATGTTGTTTGAACCGCACGACGACGAGGATTTGTTGCTGCTTCAATATATAAAATATCTTTTGTAAAATCTAAGTAAAACTTCGATAATGTTGTTGTAACAAAATTATTAATTAACATATAAACATTATTAAAGTTAAATTCTTCATAACTACGACTAACTTTTTGTTGAAATTCACGAGCTAAATGTAAAACATATCAATCAACTTCGGCTAAATCATCATGAAGATCCGTTGCTGGATTAAAATCAGTTAAATTAGCTAGTAAAAAGCGTAATGTATTGCGAATTTTACGATATGCTTCAGCAATTTGTTTTAAAATATCAGGACCAATTTTAACATCATCACGATAATCAACCGCTGCCACTCACATTCGTAAAATATCTGCCCCATATTGATCTGTAATTGCTAACGGTGAAATAACATTTCCTAATGATTTACTCATCTTACGACCCTTTTCGTCATTTGCAAAACCATGCGATAAAACAACTTGATAAGGAGCATGGCCAGTTGCGACAACCGAAGTAATTAACGAAGAATTAAATCACCCCCGAAATTGATCAATGCCTTCTAAATAAACATTAACGGGGTGCGGTAACTGGTGTGTTTTTGTAACCGCTAAATTACTAACACCACTATCAAACCATACATCCATAATATCTTGTTCTTTTCGTCACTGGCGGTTTTGATATGCTGGTGGTAACAATTGATCCGCTGTTCATTCAAACCAAATGTCGGTTGTTTTTGCTTGTTGAAAGAGTTTAATAACATAATCAATTAATTCCGCACTAAATTGCGGGACATTATTTTCATCATAAAAAGCAATAATTGGTACCCCTCATAAGCGCTGACGTGAAATACATCAATCTTGGCGGTTTTCAATCATTGTTTCCATTCGTCTTGCTGCTCACTGCGGACTTCATTGGACTTTTTTAATTTCCGTTAATAATGTTGGTTTCAGTTTTTCAATTGAAACAAACCATTGGGCTGTTGCCCGATAAATAACTGGTTTTTTTGTTCGTCAATCAATTGGATGTTTATGCTTAATAAATTTTAATTTTAATAAAGCCCCATTTTGTTCTAAGCGTTGCCCAATTAATTTATTGGCATTTTCATAAAAAAGACCTGTTAACGTATCATCTTCAACTTCTTTAGTATATTTTCCCTCATCATCTAACGGCGCAAAAATAGGAATATTATTAGCCCGCGCAATGTGATAATCATCTTCACCAAACCCCGAGGCAGTATGGACAATTCCAGTTCCAGCTTCAGTTGTAACATGATGACCAAGAACAACAGGACTATCACGATTATATAACGGATGCTTTGTAATAATTCCAACTAAGTCTGTTCCTGTAACTTCTTGTAAAACTTTAACTTTTTCTCAACCAATTGTTGCTTGAACTTCAGCTAATAATGCTTTGGCCACTAAATATTTGACCTTTTGTACTAACACTTCAACATAAATGATGTCACCTCCAACGGCTAATAATTGGTTCATCGGAATTGTTCAAGGTGTTGTTGTTCAAATGACAATTTTTGTACCCGCAGCAATTAACTTATTCCCCGTTGTCACCGTAAAAGTAACATAAATCGAAGGGGCTGATAATTCTTCATATTCAATTTCAGCTTCCGCTAACGCTGATTCACTTGATGGTGATCAATAAATTGGTTTTAACTGGCGATAAACTAACTGTTTTTCCACCATTGTTTGAAATAAGCGTAATTGTTCTAATTCATATTCTAAATCTAAGGTTACATAACGATTTGTGAAATCACTAAATAATCCCAACCGACTAAATTGAGCAATTTGTTGGTCAATTTGCTCTAAAGCATATTTCCGACAAATTTGGCGAAATGCTACTGGACGTGTTGTTTTACGATCAACCCCACTTTTAACAACCGCCGTTTCAATTGGTAAACCATGAGTATCTCATCCACAAATTCAGGGACTGTAGCAACCCTTTTGGTTATAATAACGAACAATAAAATCTTTTAAAATTTTATTTAAGGCATGACCAACATGCAAGTCGCCATTAGCATACGGAGGGCCATCATGTAAAATAAACGCTGGGTGGTCGTTGTTATGCTGATAACGAACCTTAACCACATTCGTGCGTAATCATTCCAACTGAATTTTTGGTTCTTTCTCAGTTAAATTTGCTTTCATTTCAAATAAAGTATTTGGTGTCAATAAGGTATCTTTATAGTTCATTAAAATCGTTCCTTTCTGTCATAAAAAAAGTAAGACTATAAGAGCGCTATATAGCGCGGTACCATCTTACTTTATAAATATCATGACAATATTTACCTTTTTTTACAATGCTTGTTTAGTTGTAAAAACAAGGGATAATTATTTGGGTTTTATAATTAGCTCTCATCATCCTAATCTTGCTGCGATAAAAAGGCCAAATAATTGTGGTTTGTTTTCTTATAGATAAATCTTACACTATTTATCTAATTTTGTTAATAATTTCTTTTTTAATCATTTCGGTAATGCGTTCCCCATCATTAATTGAAAAAGCATAAATGCGTTTATTTCGTTCCAAAAACTCATCAATTACTTTTAACACATTTTGCGGATTATGGCGGTGCTGGTCAATGGTTTCTAATAATGTCGCAATTTCTTCTTTAAAGGCATACGAAAAATCAACCGCTTTCATAATAATGCGCCCGGCATTATGACTAGCAACTTCAAAAGCTTCTCGCGATTTCTCAATATTATAGCGTGAAATATGTTCTAAATGTTGTAGTTCTTGCAACCGTTGGACTAATTGGCGATTATCTATTGTTAGCTTCTCAATAATTTCATTTTGCTCTCGAATAACTGTTCGTAAATCTCTATCTTGTTCTGCCATAATTTCCCCTACTTTTATGCAAATTTTGCAATTGTAATACGATAATATTGATTTTTGGTAAGAATAATTTCATTAATTTTAAAACGCCCATACCGCCTTATCGATATTATAATATCACAAGCAACTTGAAAAGTCTTATTATTTACCATCGAAAAATTAACATAAACATTATCTGCTTCCACATATGCTTGTGCTTTTTGACGTGACATATTACAAATAGCACTAACAATAGCATCTAATCGTAAACTTTTGACCGTTTTTGTCAAAATCGTAAATTGATGATCTAACACAACGGGGGCTGTTACTTCTTGTCATGTTAAAAGCTGTTTTTGAACTACCATTGGCGTCTCTGTAAAAACTGGTTTAATTGTTGTTAAGACACTAAGGAAAATCATTGTTGCTGTGACATATAAATCACCAATTACCCGTAAATCTAACTGCAACTGGTTTAAAATAAACCCCAGCACAGTATGATGTTGTAAACTTCCGGGGGTTGGCTGTAAGGCACCTAAAACAACGGTATTATCTTGGCGACTATTGAAACTAACCGTTTGGCGAAAGCCATTCGTAAATGGAGTATGAATAGTATAATCTGTAATTTTTTCTTGGCGTAAAATCGCCGCTAAAATTGCAAGTTGGCGTAAATCAAGAAAACCCGTCATAACAATTTTGCCTTGACGAGCTTGCGCACACCATCCTTTAATTTTGTTAATTAGATCATAATCTTGTTGGTAATGTTGTAATAATTGCGTTTTATTCAGCATCTTTTGCAATCATAAATTGATAAGTTTTATGTTCTAACTTCTGAACCTCACCATCCAAGGCATACATTACTCCAGTCATAAAATCTAACAAGCGAATACGTTCTTCTTTTGATAACTTTTCCAAATGGACAACTAATTGTCCTTTACTTAATAATAAATCCGCCATTTTGGGCGCATCATGATAACTATCGGCAACAAAACCAGTGCTCATCATTGAACTAGTGGCGTCACTAGTATCATTTTGCACTGGTTTAGGCGCATCAAAAGTAACCTTTTGAAAAGGAACCGATGATGGTTGTGATAGTTTAGTTTCCTTGTGATCAGTTTGGACAATTGGTTCAACAGCAGTGTCATTAAAATCAATCCGTGGCTGAGAATCGTAAATGCTTTTAGGTTTTTTCTTAAAAATGCTCATTATTATCAACTACGACGAACAAATGGTGGTAAATCATCATCGTCATCATCATTATCATTATCAGCTGAGCGATTATTTTCATTGACATGTTCTTTTCACGCATTGATTCGTCGATTTGCATTTGCTGTTTCACGACCAGCATTTTCTTGTAAACTATTAAAATAACTAGGACGCTTGCGAACCACTTCTTGGTCTTCTTCGTCATCATCCGCTCCGGTTGTTCGTGATGATCCTTTTGCGGTTGGTTCTTCAAATTCTTCCATTGAAGCACGATAATTATTATCTGGGTTAATAAAATTTTCATCTTCATCAAACCCTGTGGCAATTACAGTAACAATCATCTCATCATCTAAGTGTTCATTAACAGCTGTTCCAAAAATAATATTAACTTCGCCCCCAATTGCTTGTTTAACAATATCAACAGCATCATTAGCATCATTTAATGTTAATGTATTTCCACCAGTAACATTAATAATTGCATCTTTTGCGCCGCGAATTGAAGCTTCTAATAATGGTGAAATAATCGCCTTGTTGGCCGCTTCAATTGCTTTATCTTTTCCTGAACCAATTCCAATTCCAAACAAAGCATTCCCTTTGCTTTTCATTACAGTTTTAATATCAGCAAAGTCTAAGTTAATTAATGATGGCACCGCAATTAAATCGGTAATTGTTTGTACTCCTTGCCGTAAAATATTATCAGCTTCTTTAAAGGAATCTTTCAAGGGAACTCCTCCAATTACTTCCAATAAGCGGTCGTTTGAAATAATAATTAATGAATCAACATGTTTTCGTAATTCTTCGGTTCCTTGAATCGCATAACTGTTTCGAGCACGACCTTCAAAGGAAAATGGGGTTGTAATAATTCCAACCGTTAATGCCCCTTGTTCTTTTGCAATTTTAGCAATAATGGGTGCCGCACCAGTTCCAGTTCCACCACCCATTCCAGCGGCAACAAAAACCATATCTGCTCCTTTTAAAGCTTCTTTGATTTCTTCTGCTGACTCAATTGCGGCTTGTCGACCAACATCAGGATTAGCACCTGCTCCAAGCCCTTTTGATGTTTCTTTTCCTAATACAATTTTATTTTTTGATTTTGAAACACTAATAATTTGGGCATCAGTATTCGCAACAATAAATTCAACTCCCTGGACACCAGCTTCAATCATTCTATTAACAGCATTATTACCAGCTCCACCGATTCCAATCACTTTTATCGACGCAACTTGTTCATAATTATCAAAATTGTCCATAACCTTTATTCCTCCATTTTTTTTATATATATTGTACTATTTATTTAATATTTTGGTAATATTTTTGTTGATATTGTTGTGAACCATTTAAATGTTGGTTATTAAGATTCACGACCCCTTGTGGAGCACCCCCGGGCATTACTGGTTGTTCGCCCCCTCCTTCGTGTGGTAACATACGTCCTTTTTTATCAAGGTTATTATTTAGATAACGAATATAACGATGATCAACTGATTGCACATTGGTTGCACTAACTTTATTAGCTAAATGTTGATAATAAATATTTCCTAATAAACCAGTCGTTCATGTTTCTTTTGCCCCTAATGTTGGAGAAGTATAAACCGAAATATTGCGGTCTTTATTTAACGCTAATAAGGTTTCTTTAAACCCACTAATTCGTAAAATTTCACCAATAACAACCATTGGATAATTATAGCGCCCTAAGCTATTTGCCAATTTTTCATTCAAGGTTTCCATTTCTTCATTTAAAACATGATGAACAATCCGTTTTAAATCATGATGGGTAAAATTCAATTGTTTTTGTTGTTGTTGATCGTATTTACTATAAATAATTAAATTATCTTTACTATTATTATTTAGATTAATGATTTTATATAAATATTTTAGTGCTTGCTTATTATCACAATTTAAGACATGACGTAACCGATTAATAATTTTTTTAATTCCACCCGGAATAATAATTTGGTCACATAAAGTCTCACGCACAAAGACATAAGCTTTAATACTGTCATGATCTCAATCAATAATTGTAATCCCGTTCTGCAAATCAACTGGCGAAGCAAGATTCCATGCAAAACTAAACCCTTCTGGAAGGATACCCATAATTTCTATTTTGGCATATTTTAAAGTAGCAAAAATACTTTGAATAATTTGTTTTTTTGTTACATATACAATTGCCTTAATACTTACTTTATGCGCCGCCTGCCCTATTGGTGGCGCTGATAATGCTTTTTGTTCATTGAGGATGTAACGATATGGTCTAATAAAGAAAGCCGTTTCATCATCTAATAATGGTACTTCTTTTGCTAAAGTAATTAATGAATCAATATCATTTTTTGTAATCAGACGATTATGTGTTAAATTTAGCATTTTGGTTGAAGTTTTAATTGTCATATTATTAGCCGGAACTGTAATTGCAACCCGTTCAATTTCAATTCCTAATTGGCGATTGGCATCTTTAATTAAATTCGCTAATTCTTTTGCAACATTTTTTTCATCAATAATGACCCCATTATCACAAAAGCGATATTCAAGATGTCTTTTATAGAGCACTTTAATTTGTGATTCACTATAAACACCAACCATAAAACTAAAACTGTAATTTTTGATTTCTAACACAGCATAAACTTCTTTTAGTTTATAGTCCATTTCGTTCACCTCCTTTTAGGATATTTTTAAAACAAATATTATTTCACCCGTTCTAATATTCGCAATTTTGCACTCGTACTGCGCGGATTAAGCGTTTGTTCATCGGCCGCTGGGACAACGGCTTTTTTAGTAATAATTTGATAATTACTTTCAAAATATGATATCGTTGGTAATTGTTGATTAATTTCATAATTTGGGTCTTGTGTTAAAGTTTGAAAATACTTTTTAACAATCCGGTCTTCTAACGAATGAAACGAAATTACCACCAGTCGCCCTTTAACAGCGAGTAATTTTACTGCTTGTTCTAATGACGCTTGTAAAACAGATAATTCTTGATTTACTTCAATCCGTAATGCTTGAAAAATTCGCTTTGCCGGATGTTTCGCTTTTCTTAAGACCTTCTGCGGTAAACTTTTTTTAATAATTGTCACTAATTGAAAGGTGGTTTCAATTGTTTGTTCAGCACGAGCTGTTACAATATTTTTTGCGATAACTTTTGCAAAAGGTTCTTCACCATACTCTTGAAAAACTTTTGCTAACGCCATAGCAGAATAAGTATTAATAACTGTTTGCGCTGTTAACACTTGGTCTTGATTCATCCGCATGTCTAAGATACTATCATAACGGTAACTAAACCCCCGTTTGTCGTCATCTAACTGTGGGGAGGAAACTCCAAGATCATATAAAATCCCATTGACCGCTTTTACTTGACGTAACTGTAATTCAGCTGCTAAATTAACAAAGTTATTTTTAATAATTTCATAATTACGATAATTACTTTGTTGTAAAATTTGCTGGGAAGCAACAATTGCTTCCTCATCTTGTTCAAAACAATATAGTTTTCCAGCTGATAAGTGTTTTAAAATTGCAAGACTATGACCAGCGCGCCCCAAGGTGCAATCAACATAAATCCCATTGGGAACAATATTTAATCCAGTAATAGCTTCTTGCAATAAAACACTTTGATGTTTAAATTCCATAACTTAAATTTTTTCCTCGAAATTCTTCGCCGCTTCTTCCATTCCTGGTGCTTGGTCAATATAACTTTCTCAAACTTGCGGATCTCATAACTCCAAGTGATCGTTATTTCCAATAATAACAACATCTTTACTAATACTTGCTTTAGTTTGTAAAATGGACGAGATTTTAATTCGCCCCGCATTATCGAAAGTAGTTTCATCAGACATTGACATAATTTTCCGTGTCAATGCCCGTCCTTCGGGTGTGGCTTGTCCTGTTGAAGCAACTTTTTCTGTTCACTTCAATCACTCTGCTTCATTACGAACATCAATACAACCATCAAAACCAAGAGATATAAAGACTTTTTCATCTTTAAATTGCTCTCGCATTTTAGAAGGAATTGTTAATCTTCCTTTATCATCTAAAGTATGGTTGTAAGTTCCTAATAATGCCATTTTATCCCATTCTCCCCCACTTTCCTACATATTATATGATACTATTACCCACTTTGCAACACTTTTAACGATTTTTTTACAAAAAAACAACATTTTTAAACCATGAAAAAATATACCTTTTTAGCAAGATTTCTTATGTGTCCCATTATTTCCCCTTGTTTTACCAAAAAAACAAAAAAAGAATCTTAAATAAGATTCTTTGATTAATGAAATATTAAATTAATCAACCCTAATAACTTCTTTATCTTTATAATATCCACATTCACGACAAACTCGGTGTGGCTTAATTGTTGCCCCACAGTTTTTACATGCTATTAAAGTTGCCCCAACTAATTTAAAATGGGTACGGCGTTTTCTTTTTGCCTGTTTGGATGTTTTGCGAAATGGTACGGCCATTATTTCCCCTCCTTTGTTGTTTTAACCAATTTTTCGTGTAATTGTTCTCATCGTGAATCCACTTGTGTGGCTTGATATGCTGCAAATTCCTCTTCTGAAAAAACTTGTCAAGTTGAATCACCACTAATTATTTTATCACTATTTCTTGATAAATTAATAGGAATATTCATAATTATTTCATCTCACGCATATTTTATTATATCAAAGTTTTGCTCATTTAAATAATTAATATCACTTTTTTTAAAAAATTTAAAACTATATTCATCGTTTCATGCGATATTAATTGGTACCCTAAAATGCTCTAAAGTTCGAGCATCTTCAACGATAATTTCTCCTATAATTGTTGCGACAATATTAATTGCATTAAGATTTGAATGATATGCAATAACTCCTTTAATAACAACGTTGTTCAGAGCCTTAATGTTTGGTGAATAAGCTAGTAGCTCCTCAGTAATAATTAATGGTGTTTCAATTGCAATTATTGGTTGTTTGATCAAATCTGCTTCTGTATAAATCATTATTCTCCCCCATTATTACTTATTTTAACAGATTTTTCCGTACAATTAATTTGATGAATAAATTTTTTTTTGGAAAATTATTGCTATAATATAGGTATACATTTATTTTTAAAATCATAAATGTGTAAAAATGAGGAGCCGAAATGATGATCATAACATATGACAAAGAAAATCAATTAACTGCATTGCAAGTTCAATTAGTTGAAAAATTAAACAAAGATATTCAAAGTGTTTTAGAATTAACCATCAACGAATTAGCTGACAGTCTTTTTATTAACACATCAACGTTAAGTCGGTTAATTAAAAAATTAGGTTTTGAAAATTATAGTAAATTTAAAGTATGAGTTGCTGGTAAATATAATAATATTAAAGAATTTGATATTCAAGAAGATAATACAACCTTACATAATGTTGTTGATAATATTTATAAGTTACATACTTATGCCTTGGATGAAACTTATCGGAATTTAAAAGTAAATCAATTAGAGAAAATCATTGATACAATTCATAATAGTAAACGAATTGTTATTTGAGGGATTACCAGGCATGGCTTAATATGTGATAACTTAAATCTCCATTTAAATGTTTTAAAATATAATTCAACTTATTTATCAAATTATTATGCGACAATTCAAATTATTGAAACACTTGAAGCAGATGACATCTTAATCTTAATTTCTAAAAGTTTACAAGACGCGGAATATCATTTTTTAATTGAAATTGCAACCAAACGAAATGTTAAAATTATTTTACTAACAATTAACAAAGAATATAAAGGACCCGCCAATTTACAAAAATTAACTTTAGAAAATACGGAAATCCTAAATTTTTATGTTGATAACCCCCGTTATGTTTCACGTTTAATGTTAATTAATATAATATTTGGGATGTTAATTGCCAAATACCATCCTACTCATAATGAAGAGTATCAAGATTATTACTTGGCAATTGACGAATGACATGAATATGTTAAAAAAATGAAATAACTTTTGAACATCGAAAATAAAGTAATGATAAAACATTATGTTAGAACTTTATGAAAACGATGTTTTTTTATATCAAACAGAAAAAAATAATTATCACAAGATTATCCTTTAAAATTAAAAAAGATATATCTTGAATGAGTTGCTAAGATATTAAATTTTATAAGGTAAGAAAACCACAAAGGAAAATAAAAGGATTAAGTCCTGTTGAATCCAGAAGTCCTTAATCCTTAATAAATTTTATTTTTTAACGAATTTGTAATTTTAACTTTGCTAAATTAGCTTTAATTTTATCAAACTGCTGATTAATCTCTGCTTCGGTTAATTGTTTTACCATATTATTGAAGGTAAAACTAATTGTTAAAGCCCGATGATTTGGCATTGTTTTTTCATCAAAATATTGATCAATGACTTCCATTGTGACAACATCTTCTACGGCTGTTAAAATTGTTTTTTTAATATCTTGATAGTTTAATTCGTTGGGAACTCAAACGGAAATATCACGACTACTTGGCGTAAACTTATAAAGATCAGTAAAGAAAGTTCGTTTTTTTGCTGAATAATTAAAAATGACGTCAAAATTAACTTCTCCAAAATAAACTGGATTTTTTAAAGCATGTTCTTTACTATACACCGGATGAATAACCCCCAGCACGGCTAGCAATTGGTTTCCTAATCAAATTTCACTAGTTTGATAGGGATGATAAACATTATTTGCTGGTGCAGTTTGATATGTTAATTCGTTAAGATCAATTTGCTCACTTTGTAAGTAAGCTTCTAAGAGACTTTTCATATAATAATATGAATTTGTTAACTTATCTCCCGTCGCCTTATTTTGCACAATTTCACTTTGACTAACAAAGGCCCCATGATAATAACTTTCCCCACCATTAGCATAAATCTTTTCAACGGTAAACAATTTTACATTTTTATTATTCCGTGCATTATTATAAGCAATACTATCTAATAAACTGTTTGTTAAACTTAAACGCATTACTTCATGTTCTTGTGATAATGGTGATAACAAATGATATGGTTTTTGATAATTGAAAAAGTTAAAATTCTCAACTTCCTTTGTACTAACTAAGGCATATGTTTTTGCTTGATAAAAACCATTATTTAGTAAAAAGGTTTCAAAATTCTTCATTGTTTTTTCCCGTGGACGTTTTACTTTTGCTAAATGTGGAGCAACTGGGGCTTGGGGTGTAATTTGATCATACCCAAACAAGCGCGCAATTTCTTCAATTAAATCCGCTTTTTGAAAAATATCTGTTCTTGTTACTGGGGGAGTTACTAATAAGTTCTCTCCTGTTTCTTGTAAGCGGAACGCTAATGGTTCTAACAAAGCTTTAATATCAGTGATCTTAAAATTATGACCAACTAAGTGGTTAATTTCAGTTAAAGTAATACTAATTGGTTCAACTGCTTTTTTATATTCTTTAATAAAATTTAAAACCGATAATTCTTCTAAAAAACCATTAATTTTTAATAAATATAAGTACCTGGATAACCCTAACCCCACCGTGGCATAACTAAGTGGTTTAATATAACGTTGTAAGTTAATATTACTAATCCCAACTTTTCGTTGTTGTTGACGCATCATAATATGATTTAAATGTAACGCTAAAACAGTCATTTCTGTTGTTTCAGAACTAACAGCATACATTGGATTTACCCGCACCCCGATTAATTCAACAAATTCAGCACCATCAACAACAACTAAATCACCTTTTTTAATTCCAAAAGTTTTATTTTCATAATTATCAGTAATTTTTAAAGTTGTTTTAATTTTATTAAAATCATAAATTAATAATGGTTGTCCTGTTTCTAATGCTGTTTTAATTGTTAAATCTCCTAACGGATCAGCAATGTTTGATTGATACTCGCTAATTTTTAATCATATTCGCTCTGCTAACTTTAACGAGGTTTGTTCAGTTGTTAACTTGACGTTGACACTAATCGCTGATTGAACAGCTGATGAATCTAATTCAACTTTTAATGGATTTTGATATTCTTTTAAATTTTCAGTTGACTCAAGTTCTAACGGATATAATTCTCGACTAAAATAATGCGCTAATTCCCGTACTAATTCATAAGCACTTAAACAATCACTGCGATTCAATGTTAAATCAATTTCAAACAAATAATCTGTTAAACCAATTTTTGCAAGAACATCATCAGCACCAATCATATCATATGAAACTTCTTTCTCATTAAAAGTTAAAATAATTTCATCTTTTTCTTCGGCGGTTAAATATTTATCAGCAATCCCTAATTCGCTTAACGAACAAAGCATCCCTTCTGAGGCATAACCTTTAATTTGACGTGGTTCAATTTTCATCCCATTTGCTAAAACAGCTCCTGGTTTGGCTACAACAGCATAACCATTTTCCGTTGGATTTTTCGCCCCACAAACAATTGGATCAACTAATTCTTGCCCCGTATCAACTAAACAAAATTTTAGGTGTGTATCTGGAATTTCATTCACAACTTGAATTCGCCCACAAACAACATTTGTATTACGATCAAAGTCATGGGTACGTTCAACTTCAAATCCTAAACTATTTAGTGCCGCAACAATTTCATCATTACTAACATCTTCAAAATCAATATATCTATTTAATCATTTTCTTGTAATTATCATTATGGACCTCCTAATCAAATTTCTTAAACTGTTCTAAAAAGCGCACATCATTTGTGTAAAAACGCCGAATATCATCAATACCATATTTAAGCATTGCAATTCGTTCAATACCAATCCCAAAAGCAAAACCAGTTAAATCAGGATCTTGTCCACATGCTTGATAAACAAGGGGATTAATCATTCCGGCCCCCATAATTTCAATTCATCCAGTTTGTTTACAAATTGAACAACCGTGACCATGGCAATTAACACAAGTAACATCAACTTCAACCGAAGGTTCCGTAAAGGGAAAGAAACTTGGTCGTAAACGAATTTTAGTATCTTCACCAAACATCCTTTGACAAAAATACTGAATTGTTCATTTTAAATTCGCAAAACTAGTTTGGGGAGCAATTAAAAACCCATCAACTTGCATAAATTGGTGCGAATGGGTCGCATCATCATCATCTCGACGATAAGTATTTCCTGTCGAAATCATTGCGACAATCTCAGTTTTACTTTTCATTTGTGAAATTGCGCGAGCCGTCATATTTGTACAGTGTGTTCGTAATAACGTATTTTTCGTAATATAAAAAGTATCTTGCATATCACGGGCTGGATGACCAATTGGTAAATTTAATCGTTGAAAATTATATTCGTCATCTTCAACTTCTGTCCCAAAAACAATGTCATAACCTAACTCTTGAAATAATTGTGAAATTTCATCAATAACTTGGTTTAACGGATGTTTTGTTGCTAATGTCAAATTATATCCTGGTAATGATAAATCAATCTTTTCTTGTTCTAACATCGCCATTGCCATTGTGTTTTCTAATTCAGTTTTCTTCGTTTGACATAATTCAGTTAATGTTGTTTTAATAACATTTGCTCGTTTCCCAACAGTTAACCGCTCTTCATGACTAATATCTTTCATTTTTTTTAAAAGGTCATTTAAAATTGATTTTTTCCCTAAATATTCTAATTGTAAAGCTGTTACTTCCGCAATGGTTGTTGCCGCCTTAATTTTTGTAGTTGCTTGGGTAAATAATAATTCTAATTCTTTTTCCATGGCTTTCCTTTCTTCCTGAATGATTATTGAATAAGAAAAAACCTTGTTTATATCAAAAAATATAAACAAGGAGTAATTTACTTACGGTACCATCCTTTTTTCACTAATAAATTAGCCTTAATTACAGTTAACGAAATTATTATCAAAATAATAATCCGGCTGGGATTAGCAGCTCTCCTTAGGTGAATTCCTAACCACCTAAGCAGTTATTTCCACCAACCATAACTTCTCTGTGCCTTAAGTTAGAAAGTACTACTCCTAATTCAACGATTTAATCTGAAATTTTATAATTACATTATAACCTATTTTATTCTGTTAGTTCATTTAGTTTACGTTTTTTTACCAAATACATTGATAATAGTCATGAAAAGACTAAAATTGTACTAATAATGACCCCGACTTTAACTGGCGTTTGTCAATTTAATGGTAAATTAATAACGAATCTAAACTGGTTGAGAATAATGTCAATCGCAAAATATCATACAACTAAGGACACAACATATGCTAATAAAAACATCAATAAAACACCAAGCACATAATTACCAATAATAATAAAGTTTACTTGCCGTGGTTTATAACCTAATGCTCACATTGTTAAAATAATTTGACTGGCTTCATCAATAACCGAAGAAGTAATGACAGCTAAAATAATAAAAATAATCATTCCGTTTAAAATTTGTAAAATTAACAACGAATCATTTAATACGCCTAGCCCTGCTTGCGCTAATAGTTTTTGCAAAGCAATCATTTCGACGTTATTGGGACTAGTAAAAATACTAACATCAGTACCATCACTAGTAACAGTTCGCATAATTTTATCCAAACTATCTGTAATATCATGATTAAAAATATTAATTGTTAAGTTTTGTAATGTAATCTTATAATTTTGTTTCCCCGTTAATAAATCTTTCGGGTTAATTTTATCATGCACCATAATTTCTTTTGAAATTACGCCATTATACAAATCAGGAACAGGTTGGCCATGAAAATCACGGAAAAAATAACGAATAGCATCCACATTAACAAAAACATTTCGGCGGGTTGTATCATTTTTAATAATACCTTTAACAACAATTGAAATATTATAAGGTGTTGAAGTATTTTTGACACTAAATTCATATAAATCACCAAGATGTAATTTATTCAACCGCGCCATTTTTTCCGAAATTATCGCTGGAATTGCTGTCCGACTTAATGGTGCTGCTAATAAATTAGCCACGACTTCTGGCTTAATTCCTTGCATTTGATAAAATTTAGCTCATGTTTGTGGTTCAATTCCTTTTAACACAACATCATTCGTAACTGCCGTTTCATTAATACTTGGTGTTACTGGTAAATTAACTAATGGTAATTCAGTTTGAGGATTATAATATAAGGTATTAAAAGTAAGAACAGTTTTAACTTGAGTTTGATCAATGATTCCCGTTCAATTAACAATATTTTTTAATCAACTTGGTAGTGGTAATCCTCCCACATTTGATAAATCATTAATAACTTGGGTTAAATCACTTAAATAAACGGACTGATAAATTGGCTGATACGCTAGTAATTCTCTTAAAGTAGCAAGATCACCAGGGTTTTTATGAATTTTAACCGCAAGAGCATGAAAAGTTGCCAACGAAATTGCTTGTGTTTGTTCAACATTTGCTGTGGGTATTACCCGGAAATGATTATTGTTAATTAATTGTAACTTTTCATCACCACTAGGAGTTTGATAACGAGCAGCCATCATTAAAGTATTTGGAAACTGAAAGCGGTGGTCAACATCTTTTTGATAAACATTACTGAAAGACTGCACAATATCACCAAAAATATCAGATGCATTAAACTGAATAATAAATAATAAGGA
The DNA here is from genome assembly GCF_030060925.1 of Spiroplasma sp. SV19. Lineage (NCBI taxonomy): Bacteria > Bacillati > Mycoplasmatota > Mollicutes > Entomoplasmatales > Spiroplasmataceae > Spiroplasma > Spiroplasma sp. SV19. Next base: position 12,679 of record NZ_CP045455.1, on the reverse strand, counting down.
CGAAATAAAAAAGATAAACATTACAATCATTCATTTTAAAAAGCCCTTTAAAGTAAATGCTAATTGCATTCGAAATAAAAAACTAGTTTTTTGAAAGACTTTCTTGACTCCCGTTACTAAAAAATTAAAACGTAATTTTCCACCACCGTGAATTAATACTAAACTTGGTTTTCGCAGATAACTATAAATAAATAAAAATGATAACCCTGTAAAAAAGATTGGAACTACCAAAAATAGAATTAGCATAAACTGTCATGGCGCATAAATTAAACTAAACGGAATTAATAACCCAGGGGTATATAATGTGTTAACATACAGCTGAATTGGAATACTAAAGCAATAACCAAAAGCAACCCCTAAAAACATTGTCAAAAAGAACTTTGTCGAAAAAACCCATGATAATTCTGATGTTCGATAACCAAAGGCCTTAAAAATCCCAATTTGACGCCGGGTTTTATTCATTTCCTTTTTCATCGTATAGTTAATAAAAACAAAACCTAAAAATAATAAAACACTACCAACAGCACTATATAAAATAATTTGGATGTTAATATTTTGCGTTTGAGTTGCAATATAACCATCATCATAGGTAACTAATGTTGTTGTTGGATTAATATAGGCCTGATGTAAATCATTTTTTAAAGATAAAATTGCTGTAGCATTATTTAACTTAATTAAAACTTTCTGCGACATTCTAAATTTCGTAATTCCTAATTCACCTTTGGCATTAGCGTCAGCTAAGGCACTCATTACCTTTGGGGTTGTAAATAACACCCCATATTGGCGAATATCATTATTATTTGTCGGTCGTAAAGCACCCCTTGTTTGCATAATAAAATTATCTAACTTATTACCAATCCCAACAATTGTTAAATTAAACGCAGGCTTAGATGGAATAATCGCAATGGTATCACCAATTTTAAAATTATTTTGTTCAGCAAATAAACTACTAACAACAACTTCATTATTAGCAGTTGGTAACCGTCCTTGATATAACTTCAATTGGTTAAAATTAACATTTCCGCTCGTAGTAAGATTTGGCACAACAGCACTTGTAATCGTAAAATTATAATTTGGTGCTGATTGTTGTGTAATTGCTATTGTTTCGAAAAAACCTGCCGAATATACGACTGGTCCAGCTTGGGTTAATAACCGTGTAACGATTTCTTTGTTCCGATTATAATTGTATTTTTTAAAATATTTTCAAGCAATTGGGTTAATTCCATCAATATTTTGCTTTGTTCCCCGACTTGTTTCAATTTCGTTAAGCTTATTCATAATTGAAACAAAACGACAGTTCTTTTGTAACGCTGGATTAAGACTTGCATTACAAACTGCTACCGTTGTTTTTCATCAAGTACTATTAACATCTAAAATTGCTTCATCTTCTCCAGTGACCTTGAACTTATGATTATTTTTATCAATAAATTCATTATGTAAATAATAGTTTTCAATAAAGTTGTCATTATACTGATCATAAGAACCAACAAAAAAATAATCTCATTTTTGAGAAGTTTGCGTTAAATCATTATATTTTAACTTATATTGCAATGCGCCAGATAAAATCCCAGCAATCGTGGCAATAATAATAATTACAAAAAGAATTAAGCCTGATGCTTCAATTCAGTTCTTAAAATATGATTTTAAATAACTCTTTAAAATTTGACGCATAATATCTCCCCATTGAATTTTCTTTTTGTTCTAAGTTATTTGATTATATCAGATAATAATTCAATTATTTTAATTGCCAAAAAAGAAAAAATAGGTTCACAATTTATTTTAGTAACCTATAATAATTATTTTTAGAATCAATTAATTCTGCTAAAACATAACCAATTTGGGCAATAATATCTGTTGGCAAGACTGGTTTTTTATATTGTGAAATTTCATCCCCAGCAAAACCATGCAAGTAAGTACCAATAATCGCCGCTTCAAATAACTCATAACCTTGTCCAATGAGACTAGCAATTAAACCTGTTAAAGTATCACCCATCCCAGCAACTGCCATATAGGGATTACCTGTCCCATTAATATAAACAACATTACCATCTGTAATAATTGATTGATACCCTTTTAAAACAACAATAATCTTATATTTATTGGCAAATTCTTTTGCAATATTTACCCGGTCTTCTAAAATTTCTTCCACTGTTTTATCAATTAGTCGCGATAATTCTAAGACGTGGGGAGTTACAATCCCACGACCACGTAATTTCCGCAATAATGGTAGATCTAAAACATTAATTCCATCGGCATCAACAACAATTGGCTCCTTATAATTATCTAAAATATAGTTTAAAGTGTTATATGTTCGTTCTGTTTTTCCTTTTCCCATCCCATAAGCAACAATATTAACTTTATTTGTTAGTAAATCTAAAACGCGCCCCCGATCAGAAGAATCACAAAAAGTAATCTCTGGGGCAATATTATTTGTTTTCCCTAATATTTCTGGGGAAACCGCTCAAATCACTAGCCCACTTCCGGCATTTAAAGCCATATTAGCAACTAATGTTCCGGCATTTAAATACTCTAAACTTGATGCAAAAACCATTAAATGACCATAAGTGCCCTTATGAGACAGTAACTCTCGTGAGCGTAACTCAACACTATTACTATAAAACAAATTGTTTTTCACTAATTGTGAACAAATATCATTTACTGCTTGGGGATGAAACCCTAATTGTCATACCACAACTTCGCCTAAATAAGGAATAATATTATAACTAATAAATGCTGTTTTATAAGTAAAAAAGGTAACTGTTTTATTGGCTTTAATGGCAATTGTCGGAATTATTCCTTTATCATTTTCAATTCCACTCGGAATATCACAAGCTAGGATATACTTTTGCACTTGATTTATTTTTTTAATAATTTCCGCAATTTCAGGCGGCATTTTGCCATGATAACCCATCCCAAAAATACAATCAACAATAAACTCGGCTCATAAAAGAAGTTTATCAAGATCATCACTTAAAAAACTAATTGTTACATTTGATAAGGCCTCTAATTGTTGATAGTAATCCGCTACTTCTGGGGTTTTGGCAGTATCAAAAGTTGCTTTTGAAACACAAATATAAACATGCACTTTTTTCGTCGCATCAGCAGCACTAATTAATTTTGCTAAGGCCAGGCCATCGCCCCCATTATTCCCAGCATTACTAAAGATCAAAAAATTATTAGCAGTTAAATTAACATGATTAAATAATCCCTCCGCTGCTTGGGCCATTAATTTAATTGGGGGGATTTCTAACTGATTAAAAATAAAATCATCAATATTTTTACTATCGGCTTGATTAGTAATATAAAGCATATTTTTCATCTCCTTATTTAATTAGTAAGTTAAGAAAGAAAACCAGTGTTAAATCCCTGGCTTTTTTAAAATTTCAACTTTCTCCTGATAATTTGGCATATATCGTTCAACATGATATCAAAATGACTTCGAATGATTATGATGAACTAAATGAGATAACTCATGGACAATAACATATTCTAAAACTGTGGGGTCAAAATGAATTAATTTTGTGTTCAACACAATTTTCTCAGTTTGCGGATAACAAACTCCTCACTTCCGATTCATTGTCTTTACCGATAAGTTTTTATAAGTTAAACCCATCGTTGCTGCTCATTTATCTAATAATTGTTCAAACTTATAACTAAATTTTTGTTTTAAAAATTGGTGCAACTTTTTAATATTTTCATCATAACTACCAGCATCTTTCATTAAAAATGATTGGCGATTAATAATTTTGGTATGAACATTTTCTTGTGTTACTTGCAACAAATACTTTTCATTAAAAATAAAAACATAGCCTGTTCCATCTGAATTAATCATAATTTTGCGATAATTATCATGCACATCCATTACCGTAATAATTTTTTTAATATTTTTATAAATTAACGCTTCAATTTCCCAGTCATAGGCATGACTTGGCGCTGAAACTTTAATTTTGCCATTATTAACATTTAAAACAATATTTTTTTGCTCTTTAATAATTAAATCATATTTAATTAAATTACCCTGATAAGGTAGCACCTTCTGAAATGCCATAATGTTCCTCCCTTAGTAACAGTTTTTTACCTAATGATGATCTTCATGTTCGTCAGTATTATCATTATTATTGTTAACATAATCATCAAAATTGTCAGTTGGATTAACATGCGATTTTGATTTTTCTGACTGCTTTGTAATTGCTTCGCGATATTTTTTGCTCGCAGTTCAAATTTTATCAATATCTCCTAGAAAGACTTTTCCATCATACGAATTATCAACTCGTGCATTAGGATTAACGCGTTGTTTACCACTAATTTTGGGCACTGACCCAATGCGTTCTTCTAACTCTCTAGTATCTAACGGCATATGTTGCTTTGATTTGGGAATAATGATTGAACCTGGACCAGTTCCTTTGTGGTGTGATGCGGAAGCTTCTTCATTAAAAACAGGGGCAGAATAATCATGGTGCTTAATAATGTCTCCTTTTTTAACAAAATTACCTTCTTTTTCAATCATAACACCAGTTGGTGACTCATCAACAACACCAACACCCTCTTTAATTGTTCGTAAATATTGCCCTTCTTTGCCAACACGAATAGTTGGTTTTGGTTCAGGAGCCTTATTATCTTTTCAACGACTATTATCATATTCGGCCGTTGGTTCAGCCAAATGTGCTTCACCTTGTTCATTTAACATTGCATTGCGCGCCATTTTCGCTTTTAATAACGCCATTTTTGATTTTAAATCAGTTGCACCAGGAGGTTTATTATCTAAATTAGATGTTGGATCTTCTCGTGGCGGAAGTTCTGCTTGACGCACCATTTCTTTTTGTGGTGTTAATCCTTTTGCCCCAATTTTACCTGTTGTTAAATTAATTGCTGATAAACGATTTTGTTGATCTTTTGTTAATGGTTTTGTTTGACGAATTTTTCGATAATAAACAGTTGCCAAGATTCCACCAAGAAAAGTAAACACAGGGCCAATAAATAAAAGCACAAAACCAGAATTAATTTTCATCCCTAACTTAAAGACACTTAACCCCACCTTCCCATCTGGTGTTTGGGTTGCAAAAACAACAGCAAGTGTCAAAAAAAAGCAAGTGATAAAACCAAAAATTAAGGCAAAAATAGCACCAAAGCCTTTATAACCACCATTTTTTGTTAAATAATTAGGAATTAAGTACATTAACACGAAAAAACTAGAAATTCCGGTTAGAATTCCTCCCACTAATTCTGATTTAGCAAGGACATTATGATATGTTGCTTGATCAGAAAATTGCAATACCACCCGTGCAATATCTTCAAGCAACATCTGTCCTGCTTTAAAAAACAAATGATTAGGATTAATTTTAGTTATAAAAATAATTAATAACCCAAAAAATAGCGCACTAAAAAGTCCTCCAATTGTTAGAAAAATTAATGACACTCCACGTAATTTCTTCATTCTTTTCACCTATCTTTTAATCCTGAAACAACCATACATATATTATTTATCTTCTAAATATACACAGTAATTATACCTTATTTCTTTTAAAACTAATAATATTAATTACAATATAATTAAATAAATTTTATAAATATACCTAACCACATAAGTTCACTTTTTTAAAGTTTTTAAAACTTATTTTGTTTTCTCATAAATTTCATACATTTACAGGCGACATTTTATATTTTGTAAAAATTCGTTCATTATTGTATCAATTAATATAATTACGTGCTTTTCTCTTTAACAAAACGAAAATTATCTAAGAAATTATTACTCTAAACCTTCTTAGGTTTGATAATATTAACATCAATTTTTTCAAATTGATCTTTAATAACAGGCCGACCATTCTTAATCATTGTAATTGCTTTTAAAACAGCACGTTTTGCCATTAATGTTGGCTGTTGTTGCACTGTTGCAAACATATTAGTAACGTTATTTTCTCAATTTTCAATTTGGTTTAAAGCATCAGTAATAGCATCAAATCCAATTACTAAATGTTGTTTATCTAATCATTTGGGAGCTGCCTGTTTTAAACCTTGAATAGCTCCTAAGGCCATATTATCATTGTGGGCAAAAATAACATCTGCTGTTTTAACTTTATTAATATTTTGAGTAATATTAATAACCGCTTGTGACATATCAAAGTTAGCAACCTGCGGAGTATCGCCAGTAACATTAAAGATTTGGTTTGGATGATTTTTCATAAAACCCTGATGACGATCTTGTGCAGCATTAGAATTTTGTGTTCCTCATAATTCATATACTTTTATTTGCGGGTTAGTTTGAGAAATTACACCAACTGTTGTTAAATAAGAATAAATAACTTCTTGTAATTTTTGAGCTGCTATCACATTATCAGTCGCAAAAATATAATCTTGATAACCACGATTTTGATAAGCTCGATCAACACTAACAAAAGGCACATTGGCTGCATTAATTATTCGGGCTGCAGAATATAATGTTGAATCAACCGGATTAATAATAATTGCTGAATCTCCCTTGGTGATTGCATTTTGAACATTTGTTAATTCTTGTCCAGTATCTCCATTCGGTGATGCTGGAGTTGAACTATCATATTCATTTAAACCATAACCATACTGGTTAGCAACAGTACGGGCTTCATCTAACATAAGTTGAAAATAAGGATTTGTTTTAGTAGAAACAATAAAAGCAATTTTGGGACGTCGGTCAAAATTACAACTAATAAGATTAATACTCAATAAAAGTAATATTACACTAGCTGTTAAAAAACTTAAAATCTTTTTCATTTTTTAAAACCGATAAAAAAGACGTTGATAGTAAGTCTTCACATTAACTAAAATTGGATAATCACGATCTAATAAAACAGCTAGCAAAATAACAAGACCTTTAATTATCAATTGCACATTTGGGTTAATATCAATTAAAATCAAAGCATTTGATAAAATACTTAAGGTTAATCAACCAACAATTGTATTAAGAATGCCGCCTTTTCCACCTGCTAAACTAGTTCCGCCAAGAACTACCGCCGCAATTGCATTTAATTCTCAGCCATTTCCATCAGCTGGTGAAATAGCTCCTACACGCCCCAAATATAGTAACATCGCAACACCAGTTAATAATCCACTTAAAGCATAAGTACTTAATTTTATTAAATTAACCCGAATCCCTGATAATAATGCCGCCTTTTCATTACTACCAACAGCATAGAGATAACGGCCATATTTATAAAATTTAGTAACAATATAAGTAATAATCGCAATTATTAAAAATAAAAAAATACTAAATGGTAATGCGCCTAAATTTCCTAAACCAATAAAATCAATCACTGGTGAATGCAAAGCAATTGTATTACTTTTTAACGTAACATAAGCTGCCCCTCGCATAATTAACATCATAATTAGTGTTACAATAAAAGGCTGGAGTTTTGAATAACCAACAAAAAAACCAGATAAAATCCCAATTAATGTTGCAAAAATAATACTACTTAATAAAGCATATCCTATTGCTATTCCTTTTACAATTAGCATTGCTGATAAAGCTCCGGACATTGCCAATAATGAACCAACTGATAAATCAATTCCTCCAGTTAAAATAACTAATGTCATTCCAATCGCAATAACACCTAAATCAACATTCTGTTTTAAAATATTAATTCAATTTTGTGAACTAAAAAAAATATTATTAATAATTCCAACGACAATTGCAAAAATAGCAACAATAATTATTAAACGAGCACTCCGCAAAATATCACGAATTCGGTCTTGTCATGCCAATAACTTTGTAGGACCAAACATAAAATTAGCATTCATTATAATTTTCATTTTTTTAAAAGTAAAATTATTAAACCATGATTCTGAGTTTTGATATTGTTCTTTTTTTACGATTTTTTTTTGTTCTAATTTTGTTTTTGTATTCTGATAAGTTAACGGACCAATTTGTTGTTCTTTATAACTCATTTCTAATTTTTGCAATTTCATATTAAAATAATTATTATTAATTTTCTTATTAAATTTTTGTTCTTGTTTTACATTATATTGCGATCACTTCTGTTCTTGATTAGTTAAATATCTTTTAATTAGTAAATCTTTTTTTTTGGCTAATTTCAATAACATTTTTGATTGCTGTTCTTGATAACCTTTAATTCGTGTCTTATAGTGATTAATTTTAACACTAATCTTAGTATCATAAGCATTAAGATATTTTTCCTTTTGGTTCTTAATTTTAACAATTTTTGGCTGCTGATTCTTTGCAAATTTAGTTTTTAAATTTGATAAAACTTGTTCATACTCGGTTTGCGTTAATTGATGATCAGTTCATTGAAAAATAATTTTAGCTGTTAGCATTTCTTTTTGTTGATTAATTTTTGCAATTTTTTGTTCATATTTAGCAACTCTTTTATTTTTGATAAGTGCTAAATAATAAATTCGATCATATAAAAGATTAATTTTTGTTTCATAATATTTTTGAATTGTATTAGCATCAGTTTGAATTTCGGAAGTAATTAGTTCTTGCACTTTATCTTGACTATTAATTGTTATCATAACAAAATTCCTTTCTATAATATAGCTTTTTGCATAATTTGTTCTTGGGTAATATTATCATTAGTTAATTCACTCATAATTTGACCCTGCGCCATCACTATGACACGATCACATAAGCCAACAATTTCTGGTAAATCAGATGAAATAATAACCACAGCCACTCCTTGTTGTTTTAACTGATAAATTAAATTATAAATTTCTTTTCGTGCGCCAACATCAATCCCTCGGGTTGGCTCATCTAAAATTAAAACTACTGGTGTTGCCATTAAAGCTTTCGCAATTAAAACCTTTTGTTGATTACCTCCGCTTAATGTCTTAACAAGTTGTTTTAAACCAGTAACTTTGATTTTCATTTTTGTAATTAAAGTTTGAATCGTTTTTGTTTCTTTTGTTGATTCTAAATAACAGCCATAACGATTTGTTATTTTTGATAACGCCGAAATTGAAATATTATTTTTAACTGTAAAATCAAGAAATAAACCTTCCGTTTTCCTGTTTTCAGTTACATAATAAAATAAATGTTTAATTGCTGAAACTGGATTTTTAAATTTACAAGTTTTATTATTAAATAAAATCTGACCTTTTCCCTTATCACCATAACCAATCAGAGCTTTAAATAATTCTGATCGTTGTGCTCCAACTAATCCAGCAAAACCTAAAATTTCATATTGATTAATTGTAAAACTAATATTTTTTAATTTTGAAGTATTAAAATTATTTACTGTAAAAATTGGTTTGATTAAAGGAAGTTTTATTTTAGTTGGATATTGTTCCGTAATTTCTCGACCAACCATATCTTTAATCATTTGTTGTTCATTAAAAGTACTAATTAAATAAGAATTAATCACTTTGCCATCTCGCAGAATTGTTATTCGGTCACAAATTTTAGGAATTTCTTCTAAGCGATGACTAATATATAAGATTGCTTTTCCTTCATCACGAAGTTTTGCAATAACCTTAAATAAAGCATTTACTTCTTTTTCTGATAAAGATGATGTTGGCTCATCCATGATAATTACATTAGCCTGCTTTAATAAAGCTTTCGCAATTTCAACCATTTGTTGTTCAGCAATAGAAATGTTCTTAATTTTTTCATGATAATCTATTGTTAAATTTAAAAACTTAAAAACAACTAAAGCTTTTTTAATTTGCTCAGAATAATTAATTGCTCCTCACGGATAACGAATTTCATGTCCTAAAAAAATATTATCTAAAATGTTCATTTCTGGAACTAACATTAGTTCTTGATGAATAATAATAATCCCATTTTTTTCAGCTTCTTTAATATTATGAAAATTAACTAAAGTGCCATTAAAATAATATTCCCCAATTGTTTTTTTATAAACTCCACTTATAATTTTCATTAATGTTGATTTTCCAGCCCCATTTTCACCTATAATGCCTAAGACTTCACCACCAAAAATTTGTAAACTAACTTGTTCTAATGCCTTGGTATTACCAAAAATTTTTGTAATATGTTTTAATTCTAAAATTGGTTTTTGGTTATAATTCATTAAAATTCACCCCCGCTGTCAAAATAATATTTGCGTAAGCAGTACATTCCCCCGTTCGAATTACTAATTTAACTTTTTTATTTACAATTTCTTTAAAAACAAAATGTGGCACAGTTTTGATAGGAATTTTTGAAAGAAATAAGTTATTAACTGTTGTAAAACATTCATTATTAGTTTTCATTTCTTTGGCAATAATAACTTTTTCTAACACTAAATATTTTTGTAAAATACTTAAAACAGAAGCAAAACTTGGTTGTTGTGGTTCTAAGGCTAAATCAATTCGTTGACAAGAATTTGGAATTGGTAAACCCGCATCAGCAATGCAGATAATATCCCCATGCCCTAATTTCGAAAATGCAGCAATAATATCACTATTTAATAATGTTGATCTATACATTATTTATGACGAAAATCGATAATTTTCTACTTCATATAAATATGGCAATGATATTTGCGCACCACGACGTGTTACTGTAATTGCTGCAACTTTATTGGCAAATTCTAAACTATCAACAATCGTTTTTCCATTTGCTAAAGAAGTAACAAAGCCACCAATAAAACTATCCCCAGCCGCCGTTGAATCAATTGCTTTGACAGAAAATGCTTTTAAAAACTGTGTTTGTTCTGCATTAGCATACAAGACTCCCTTTGCCCCTAAGGTTACAATAATATTTTTCACACCTTGTTTTGAGAGTTTTTGGGTGGCTGTGATAAGTTCTGTTTCATTGATTAAAGGGTAGTGGGTATTTGTAATCACTTGCAATTCTGTTTCATTTGGAATTAAAAAATCACAATATTCTAAAATCTTTTTTGTTAATTCTCTTGCTGGAGCACAATTTAGAATCGTTGTTTTACCAAGTTGTTTTGCTTTTTGTAAGACATATTCAACCGTAACAATTGGGATTTCTAACTGACAAACAACATAATCTGTTTCAACGATTAATGCTTCTAATTTATCAATATCAGGAACTAGTAATTCATAATTTGCTCCTGGATAAACAACAATTTGATTATTACCCGTTTCATCAACAATGATTGATGCTAAACCAGAAGAAACTTCTTTTGAAAATCTAATTCCAGTTGTTTTTACTTGATTAAATTTTAAATTAGAACATAATTCATGACCATAATTATCATCTCCAACAACCCCAATCATTGTGACATCGCTTTCTAATCGTGCTAAGGCTACGGCTTGATTAGCACCTTTACCACCACAATATTTTTTATAATTATTACTTATAATTGTTTCACCTAAATTAGGTAACCGTTTACATTCAAACGATAAATCCATATTAATTGAACCTACAACTAAAATTTTTTGCATAAAAATATTGTTTCCTTCCTATTATTTTGCAATAATTACATTATTTAATTTAAATGGCGGAATACTATCTGAGATAATTTTTAAATTATGATGACCAATAATTTTACAAAATCCTTTTCCCATAAATTTACTACTATCAGCCAAAATAAAACTTTGCTTTGCTAATGATATTGCTTTTTGTTTAATTTCAGCATCTTCTAAACTAGTAGTATAAATACCATTTAATGATATTTTACTTGCACCAATAAAAACTTTCGAAAAATTAAATGTTTCTAAACTATCAAGTGCTAATGGTCCCACTAATGAATTTTTGCGCACCATTAATTCCCCACCAGTTAAAATACCACTTAATTTTAAAGCTTTTATTTGTAAAAATAAATCAATCGAATTAGTAATAATTTTAATCTGATAAGAACGTAAAAATGGCAACATTAAATAACTCGTTGTACTATTATCAATAAAAATATAATCATTATCACCTAAATATTCACAAGCAAACTTTGCAATTTTCTGTTTTTTTTGAAAATTAAGATCCTTTTTTTGTCAAAATGTATCATCTTCAGCAAGGGTTTCAACTGATTTAACACCACCCCATACTCTAATTAATAAACCTTGTTGTTCTAAAATAATAACATCACGTTGAATTGTTGTTAAGGAAACTTGCAATAACAAAGCTAATTCTTCTAATTTACTAAATCCTTTGCTCTCAAGATATTCTAAAATTCGTTTTTGGCGTTCTGCTATTAAAATTTTCATTTATTCCTCCATTTAATTTAATTATATCTAAATTATTTTTAATATTATTGTATTATAATAATTGTTCAAAATTAAGCAAAAAATAGTCTTAAAACCAAGGCTATTTTAATTACAAAATAAAAATAGTAAAATATTATGCAAAATTAAGCATTATTTTAGCAACAAAATAAAAAAAGATAGTTCTGCTCTTTGTCTAAGATTTAATGTTTTTTACACAATAGACCATTTACAAATCAAAATTTTATTTAATCTTACAATATTTTCACTTGCAAAAAATGTGTTTAAACATAGAAAAAATGTGTTTAAATTAGGCATTATTTCAAACTAATTTTTCCTAATTTAAACACACTCTCGGTGTTATACTTTCCTATTATTTCCTACATTGGCGAACCATATGGTTTAAAGGCAATATGTCATTTATCAACCGGTCATGGGGTGTAATAAATGTTATTAGTTGTTGAATTAACCCCAAATTGAAATCCTAAATTATAATGATCTCAGTAGAATAAATAAATCCCGCGCTCTGGTAACTGCGGAGCATCACGGCGCATTGTCAAATCTGTGTTACTAAAAGTTGATACTCAAA